>QIAA01000066.1 GCA_003224905.1 Acidobacteriota bacterium | reverse complement strand
AGCTGGAACGCGTCAGCCGCAGCGAACTCAACCTCGATTCCACGGTCGTCGGCCTTCTCTCGGGCGATCGCCAGTGCCGTCTCAGCCACGTCAACGCCCAGAACCGACAATCCCAGCGAGGCCACGTGAAGAGCGTTCTCGCCGGTCCCGCAGCCCGCATCGAGCACCGCTCCGACGAATCCGCCTTCGGATGCCAAACGCACTATTGCTGGCTGCGGCTGGCCAATATCCCAAGGCGCAGGGCCGTCGTGGTACGACGCATCCCAGGGCAGTCCCGTCAGCCGTTCGTGACTGGTTGGGTGCCGACCACTGAACGGATCGTTAGCGAGGGTTCCTGATCGCTCCGACAACTTCGTCCCCTTCCTGCAACTGATCTGGCCACCTCATCGTAGCACGCCAATCCACAGGTCTTGACTATTCCTCTTACTCCAGAATCGTCGGCTAGACGGAAACAATCGGGAGCCGTCAAACCGTGCGTGGTGGCTGCGCGGCTACGAACCTGGGCATCAGTCATTAATTCCCAAGACGCGTCTGGGCATTTTTCTCAAGCCACAATCCAACCCACAAAATGCGATGTCTTGTATGACTTGCGCTGCGTTGGCAGTCCCCGCATGTCTCGTAAGTTGTTGCAAAACCTATTCGGCAGCGCTGTCACGGCAGAGTGCTCTCGGCTAGGCGGCTACGCGAACCATCGGGAAGCTGAAAGGTAGGACTAAACAATTCGGATGGTTGCAGGCCCCCGCACCACTTACAAGCTCCGCCAACCCAAGAAAACACAAAATAATAGGCTCCTCAATTGGCCGGCGCTTCCGGCTGCGGTACCAGTGGGCTCAAGCCCTTTCGTAAAGCCAATCTAGCTACCCTGCTGTTGGCATCACGCTTGGAATCCATCAGCGCATTGCCATAGACGCGGGAATGAACGTTACGCGGATATGTCGTCATTCGCTGAAGCTAGTGAGAAGTGAGCCGACTGCTCTCAGGACGACTAACGACCGATGAGTCAGCTGGTGGAGACGGCGGGAGTCGAACTATTCACTTCATTGATTCGACGTAAGTTATTGAATTCACGAAGTGCTAGAAGTGCCAAAAAAGCTACTTCGCCGGATCGGCGGTACAACAGCGATACAAAAATTGGTAGTGTCCTAACAACACACGATTAGGACCACTCCCCAAAAATTCGCGCATACCGAAAACAACAAACCTTAAACCGAAATAGAGCAGCATAACCCAAGCCCATAACTACAACTACGCTACACCATCTTCCTTCCTGAACCGTGGCACGAAATGTTCCGCACTAAGAATCATTCCTCAACATGCACCGCCACGCTATCGGAAACCCCTTCGAATAATCCACGTCAGCATTCGAAGACTTTTCATTGGAATCGTCACGATAACCAGTTCTCCGCTGCGAGCCGCCTCAGTGACCGAGACTGCCTTCGCCGTGTCCACCGGCAAATCGACAAGTGTCTCCCGACCCGAAAATTGGCCACGAAGATCTTGTGTCCTAACGTGGTGAGACCACGGGTAAGGGTTCCACCGATGGGTCCTGCTCCAATCATGCCGATGCATGTCTGCTGTCCTTGTCCTCTCATGTATTGCGTGCCTTCGCAACCTCCCTAAATACAGCCACGTCGCTCGTTTACCATTTTGGCCTTCGAGTGAGTTCGTCTGCTATTTCATGTAGACGATCCATAGCGTACTTACAATGCCGTCAAGTGCCGTGGCTATGTTGAGGACGGCGGTCCTTTTTGGGTTCTTCTCTGGATTTCCTGCAGTCAGCACACAAGTGCTCATTCTGGCGGACATCGAAGACCTCGCGCGAGCCAGAACCCAACCGGCTGGACCGCCGTAATGCAGGAGGGAGACGCCGGTGCTCCGAAACGTGGCGCCATTATGCTTCTCTCAGCTGCTTATACGCTTCGGTCGCGGACTGGGGATGTTGATAGTCTACCTTCCACTCACGTAATTCGAGGGGTTTCTTGCCGAGAACTCGGGCCATTTGTCGGATGTGTGAGCCCTCGCATCCGCAGCACCCTCCGATGTAATTCACACCCACGTCCCGCGCCTGTTTCGCGAAGTCGCCGAGCTCATAACGTGTGAGCTGGTAAGGATTGAGCTTGTCTGGGAATCCCTTTGACCCGGTGAAGAATGGAACCTGATCCGTGCATCGGTACCCTACAGGCTGAGCGGCAACATAGCACTTCACGGCCTTACGCATCTCTGCGACCACAGGCAGCATGTGCGCTGGGTCCATCCAGCAATTAGTTCCAACGATGTCTGCCCCGGCGCCTTCGAGCATCTTCGCTGCCTCTCCTGGCGTCTTTCCGTCGCGTGTTTTCGGCCCTTCAAAGGCAAGCGTCACCATTGCCGGAAGTCCCGCCTTTTTAATGCGTTCAAGCGCCAGCAAAGCCTCCCCCGCCCAGAGGAACGTTTCGGCAATAAAGAAGTCCACACCCACGTCCATCTGGTATCGAATTTGGTCGTCGAATAGCTGTCGGCATTCGTCGGCAGCGGTGTCGTCTGCCGCTTTGTACTTCCACGTCAAGCATAGATCGCCAGCGACCAAGGCTTGGTTATTCGCCGCCTCGCGAGCAATCGTCACGGCGGCGCGGTTTATGTCCGCCAGTTTGCCGGCGTAACCAATCTGCGCCAGTTTGTTTTCGCTGGCATAGAAAGCCAGGACCTGCAAAACCTCTGCCCCTGCAAACAGGAATTCCTCATGAAGCGCGCGCAAAGCATTGGGATGTTCGATCGTCACTTCCGGTGTGAACGGGCCAGCTTGCACGTACCCGCGGTTTTCCAGTGCAAGCAAGTAACCGCCATCGCCTAATACCACTCCCTGTTTGAGCCGCTCTAAGATTGATTTGGGCATGCATGTCTCCTGGAATGATGTGAAAGTCTAATCGGATCTCCGCATCCGCGAACGACTACCAAGATTGCGGACTTTCCTCTGCCGGATCCCAAATTCTTCAATACGGGAAGTTGTTGACGGGCAAGTATAGCAGTAAATATCCTAACGACTCGCAGCGGGCAAGTTCGTTAGGCTTAGAGTTGAGCCGCAAGTCAGCAAGTGCGGATAGACCGTTTATGAGCGCCACATCAGTGGCATCCTCTTCGATTTCCGAGACCGGCTCCGGCGGCGATCCGCCGCTCATTCTCGTCCTAGCAGAAAGCTTTTGGGGCCACATCCAGAAAGTTACATTCGAACTTTTGGGAGATGCGCGCAAGCTGGCGCCTTCCATTAAGGGCCGGGCTGAAGTTGCATTGCTGACTTCACCTTTGAAAAGTGAGGGTGCCGTCCGTGAGCTTCGACTGTACTTACAGGAACGGCTTCATCTCGTCGAGCATTCTCTGCTCGAAAACTACTCCACAGATACTCATCTGTGCGCCCTGGAAGTCCTGCTAAATCGGCTACGCCCGCGCATTGTGATGCTCGGCGCAACCGCAAACGGCCGCGATCTCGGGCCACGCCTCGCCGCCCGCATGGGGATGGGGTACGCGCCGCACTGTCTGCTGATCAGGAGCGGGACGGCAGGCAGGCTCGACATAACCCGAATCTCTCACGGCGGACGGGTGCACGTGCAGTCAGCTTGGCCGATGGAAACGCCGCTCATCATCACCATGAAACCTGGAGTGGCAGACGCGGTTGCTACTCACCCATCCCCGCGGGAACTGAACGTTGAGCGGCACACCGTGGACGTTAGGAAGAATCGAGTTCGAGCCATCGAACCTATACCAGCCGATCCCAAAACGCAGGACATACGGGAAGCAGAACGCGTCGTCTCCGGAGGCCGCGGCGTAGGCGGACCGGAAGGCTTCGCAGTCATTCGTGAGCTGGCTGACGCACTCCACGCTGCCGTCGGAGCGAGCCGGGTCGCAGTCGATCTCGGCTGGATTGAGTATGCGCGCCAGGTGGGTCAAACCGGCAAAGCCGTGGCTCCGCAATTGTATGTCGCCGTGGGAATCTCAGGTGCGAGCCATCATCTGATGGGGATGCGCAGCTCCGATAAAATCGTGGCCGTTAACACGGATCGGCAGGCGCCCATTTTCGCGGTCAGCCACTTTGGCGTCCTCGGAGACCTGCATAAAGTGTTGCCCCAACTCTCGGATCGAATTCGACAACACAAAGCAGAAGCTAAAGACGTCACAGAGAGCGCCAAAGTCTGAGGGAAGAGTTTTTGGAACAGATCACCCGCCAAATCGAATGGAACGTCACCCTGTGGATGCAGGTGTTCCTGTACGTGGGCGCGTTTGCGGGAGTTCTCATTGCCGGGTGGCGGCTGTCCAAGCGCTACCGTGTGTGGAAGTTGGGGCGGTCACCTAATGTACAGGTTTCGATTCCGCGATCTTTGGCCAATGTTCTAGCCTGGATTCTGAACCGCGGAAAGATGCCGCGCGACGGCTTCGCCTCCTTAATGCATTTCCTCATTCTTTGGGGTTTCATCATCCTTTTCATCGGTACGACGTTGGTGTTCCTCGAACAGCAGACACCGCTCCACTTCTTCTATGGGACGTTTTATTTGGTGGCCTCGGCAGTCATCGACTTGGGTGGCGTTGCCTTTCTCCTGGGCCTGAGCATGGCCGTTTATCGCCGTTACCTGCAGAAGAAGGAGCGGCTGAAAGCATCGGCGTGGGTCGGGGCACTGCTGGCGCTCATGATCGCAATCGGTGTCACCGGCTTCCTTCTCGAGGGTTTTCGAATTTCCGTGACAATGCCCGGTTTTGAGAAGGTGTCGTTCGTCGGCTACGGACTGGCTTTGATGCTTCGAGCCGGTGGTCTCGCCACGGCAGAATTGACACGCCTTCATCGCGCCGATTGGCTTCTCCATGCCGCGCTCAGTATCGCCTTCTTCGGTTTGGCCACGGTCTACTTCTTTCGGCACATCATTGTGTCCGTTCTGAGCGTCGCGTTGCGGCCAATTCGCGCTAGGGGAGCTCTACGACCCTACGAGTTATCGCCGCAAGCTAGCCCCTCGGGATCCGTATTCGACATGACCTGGAAAGATCTGCTGGATGCCGATGCCTGCACAGCTTGCGGCCGCTGCACCTCGGTGTGTCCGGCCACGACGACGGGCAAAGCTCTCGATCCACGTGCCGTAGTGTTGAAACTCTCCGATCTGGTTGGCCGGCACGCGAGCCGGCGCAATGGAGCGACACCATCGGCATTCGATACGATCACCGAAAGGGAACTTTGGGACTGCACAACCTGCGGCGCCTGCGTCTATGAGTGCCCGGTAGACATCGAGGTCTTCGATAAGATAATTGACCTCCGGCGCCAGCTCGTCGATATCGGAAAGATTTCCACCGCGGCCCGTGGTTGTCTGGAGGGCCTCGAGCGGCGCCAGAATCCGTGGGACTACCCTCCGGCTCAACGCGCCACTTGGAGCGAAACTCTTAACCTTCCCGCGATAGCGGCCGGCAAAAAACCGGAATGGGTCTACTGGATCGGATGTGCCGGAGCGTTTGAACCCTCCGCGCAGTCAATCAGTCGCGCTATGGTCGATATCCTGCGACAGGCAAAAGTCGACTTCGTAGTTTTGGGCAGCGAAGAGCGCTGCACGGGCGATCCCGCGCGTCGCATGGGAGACGAGGGGCTATTTCAGCGATTCCGTAATAAAAATCTCGAAACCTTCCGCCGACACGGCGTTCATAAGATCGTGACTCACTGCCCACACTGTTTCAACACCTTCAAAAACGAATACCGTAACGGCGGCGAACCTGAGTTCGAGGTGATCCATCACTCGCAGTTGTTAAGCCACCTGATTTCCGAGGGGAAGATTCGGCTCACTCGTTCCGCCGCGGATAAACAGGTGACCTTTCACGATCCGTGTTATCTCGGGCGGCACAACGGAGAATTCGCTGCGCCGAGGAAGGTGGTCGACAGCTTGCCTGGGATGAAGCGAGTGGAAATGACTCGTTCGCGGGAGAAGTCGTTCTGCTGCGGCGGCGGTGGCGGTCAAATGTGGCTCGAAAGCAGCGGACAGCAGCGAGTGGAGAATGTGCGACTTACTGAAGCGCGTCAAACCGGAGCAAGCCTTGTCGCCACGGCATGTCCCTTTTGCAAGGTAATGCTAGAAACGGCGAGCGTCACTGCCGGACGACAGGACCAAGTAAAGATAAAAGATATTTCCGAGTTGGTAAGCGAGACGATGGAGCGATGAAACTCGCAGTCTGCGTCAAGGAAGTCTTGGACTCTCGGCTGCCATTGCAAGTAGTCGCGCAGACGGGCGAGGTCGCCCATCTCGGGAGCGAGCGTGTTGCATTGATCAATCCATCGGACCGGGCTGCTCTGGAAGTGTCCCTGATCTTGAGAGATCAGAACCCGGGAAGCCGCGTGGAGGTTTTCAGCGCGTGCGCCGCTGGTGAGGAGGATGCGCTGTACTTCGCCGTCGCTCGCGGAGCTGATTCGGTCGAGCGGCTCGTACAGAACGGGCATCTTGCGGGACCACCTTACACGGCCCTCCTGCTGGCCAACCGGTTCGCCAATGAAAAGTTCGATCTCATCTGCTGTGGAGACGAAACGCTGGATAACTCCTCCGCCATGGTGGGCCCGCTGATCGCCGAGCTTCTCGACTACCCCCAAGTCACTGGAGTCACCAAGGTGAGAGAATGCAGCCGCGGAAAGCTGCTGGCCGAGCGGAGCCTGGACCGCGGTCACAGGGAACTCGTGGAAATGGAGTTGCCGGGCGTGGCCACATTCAAGATTGAGGCCGCTGAACCACGCTACGTTTCCGTGCGGCGGCTTGAGCAGGCTCGTCGACGCGAAATTGCTGTCCGGCAACTCGATATCGAGCCTTCCAAGTCCAGACTGCCCGGGTGGCCTGGTTCCGAAAAGAAGGTCCCGCCACGCGCACGCGTGAAAAAAAAATTTACGCCGGACGCCAACTTGCCCCCTGCAGAACGGGTCAAGATGATTATGGCAGGGGGGATGGCGCCTCAGCAGTCGAGTCAAAGCTCCGCAATCTTAGAAGGCGACCCGGACTATTTGAGCGAACAACTCTTCCGCTTTCTCAGGCACCACGAGTTCGTTTAGCGGCGGCTGGCCGGACAGGTTCTACAGGAGGAATTTTTTCATGCCGAATCAATTTGAACTGCTCTTTTCGCCGCTGCAGATTCGCAACAAAACGGTGAAGAACCGCATCGTCTCGACGGCGCACGTAACTGTTTTCACCGAAGATGGTATGCCCGCGGAAAGAGAGCGGCGGTATTACGTGGAAAAGGCCAAGGGCGGGGCCGGGATGCTCATCGGCTTCGGTTCTTCCAGCGTACATCCCACCTCTCCGGCGCTTGATTGGCGAGTGGTTGAGATGTTCGACGACCGCGTAATTCCCTACCTGCAACGCTTCTCGGAAAGCATGCACGAGTACGGCGCGCTGGTTCTGGCTCAGATCACTCATCGCGGCCGACGCGGTCACTCCAATCTGAGCTGGCAGCGCCTGCTTGGGCCCTCTCGGGTCAAAGAGCCGAACCACCGCGAGGTGCCGGGAGTTTTGAAGCGTGAAGACATCGATGTGATCGTTCAAGCCTTTGCCGAAGCTGCGATGCGCGTAAAGAAAGGGGGCTTCGACGGCGTCGAGCTCTCTGCGGCACACTGCCACCTCATTGATCAGTTCTGGGGACCGCATATCAATTTTCGCAACGACGAGTTCGGCGGTGACCTCGCGCACCGGATGCGTTTCGGTTTCGCGGTGATTGAACGTGTGCGCGAGGCCGTAGGCGACGATTTCATCGTCGGGATCCGCATCACTGGCGATGACTTCGTCGAGGGCGGACTGAACAACGACATCATGTGCGAGATTGCCCAGCGAATCAGCGAGCACGGCATGATTGACTACTTCAACGTAATTGGCGGCAGCGGCGAGACCTTGCCCGCCGAAGCGGCCTGCGTGCCTTCGATGAATTTTCCTCTGGCTTGTTTTAGCTATCTTTCCGGACGGATCCGCGAAGTCGTTCGCGAACCCGTGATCGCGGTCGGACGCATCAACGACCCCGTGGTTGCCGAGCGCGTCTTGCAGGAAGGGCAAGGTGATCTTGTCGCCATGACTCGCGCTTTGATCGCCGATCCCTACTTGCCGCTCAAAGCACGCGAAGGACGTCTGGATGAAATTCGGCAATGCATGGGTTACAACGAGGGATGCATCGATCGCCAGTACAGGGGCATTCCGATCGGATGCGTGCAGAACCCGGTCATCGGATACGAAGCCGAATGGTCCGACTTGCCGAAGGCTGAAAAAATCAAAAAGGTCGTCGTCGTGGGCGGTGGGCCGGCAGGAATGGAGGCCGCTCGGATCGCTCGCTTGCGCGGACATCACGTCGTTCTCTATGAGAAATCTGACTGCCTGGGTGGACAGCTCAATATCGCCAAGTTGGCCCCGAAACGAACTGACTTCGACGGAGTGGCCCGCTGGCTTGAAATTCAGTTGCGGAAGCAGGGAGTGGAAATCTGCCTTGGTGTCGGGGCCAGTGTAGAAACAGTTTTGGCGCAGAAACCGGATGTCGTCGTGGTGGCAACCGGCGCGGTGCCGCTGGTTCCCCCCATTCCTGGTTTGGCTGAATGCCCCTACGCGATTTCCGCGTGGGACGTTCTCCTGGGGAAAACACCGCCCGGCAAGCGGGTTTTGGTAATCGATGACCAGGGTGGGATGGAGAGCACTGGCGCAGCCGAATTTCTGCTCGACGAGCAGAGAGAAGTTGAAATCATTACCCCACACTATTCCGTTGGGGAAGATCTCGGACCGACCAATAAGCCTCCCGTCTACACGCGGCTAAATGCCAAGGGCGCAAAGATGCTTGCTACATGGGAGCTTCGCGGAGTCGAAAACGGAACCGTGCGGCTGCGCAATTATTACGGCGGCAATGAGACAGAGCGAACTCAGGTGGATGTGCTGGTGTACTCCTATGGCGGGCGATCAGTGGATGATCTGGCCAACGCTCTCGAGGGTAAAGTTGCCGAGCTCTACAACGTCGGCGACAGTTATGCGCCTCGTTCCTTACATCACGCTGTAATCGAGGCCCACAAGTACGCTCGTCAAATCTAGGTACGCGTCGCGACCTAAGAAGGCAGGCTGCTTGATGTCAGACAATGCAGGCGGGTTCGAGGCGCTCCGTTCCAAACTACAACTGGGCCAGGACAGTAGGCTGACGCTCAATCGCCAGGAGATGATTCTCCTGCCACGGCACTTCTTCCGTTACATCTTACGAGACGTCAATGCCGTGTCCGGCTCGGAGGCTTTCCGGAAGATATTCTGGAAAGCCGGACATGACGGCGCCGAGACGTTTTGTCGCCGGTTCCAGGAGGTACACCGCTGCACAGCTCGGCAGGCCGTAGAAGGTTACCTAAACGAGATGAGCTTGCGAGGATGGGGGCAGTTCGCCATTCTGCGATTCGAGCCAGAAGCGGGCCTTATGGAAGTAGCCTTGCGAAATTCAGCGCTGCCTGCCGAAGCGGATCTACCCTCAGGCAACCTGATCTGGGAGGGCGCAATGTGTGGTGCGATGACCTTCGTACGGGAAAGTCTTGGCACGGTTCGATATGCCCCAACTGCAACTGGTGAAGCGGTTCACAATAAGGAAGACGCAATTCCGTACTACCGCATCGTTGTCAGTTGCGAACCAGAGAGGAAAGCGATCCCGTGAACCTTAGCCCCGCCGCAGCGGAGCTACACCGCAGAGCAACCGTCATTGACGGCTTGAATATCAGTCGATGGGGAGACGCAGAGGTTTATCGGCACCTGCATGAAGGAGGTCTTACTGCGATCAACGCCAGCGTCGCGGTTTGGGAAGGATGCAAACAGACGTTGCAGAACATCGCTCGTTTTTGCGGGGATTTTGAACGTTACGCACAATGGATCCAGCCCGTAACTCGCATCGCGGATATTTACGCTGCTAAAAAGAACAATCGCGTTGGCATCATTTTCGGTTTCCAGAACTCGACTCCCATCGAAGACGATTTGAATCTTGTGGAAGTCTATTACCGGCTCGGAGTGCGCGTAATCCAGATCACCTACAACGATCTCAACTACGTCGGGGCGGGTTGTTACGAACGTGAGGACGTTGGACTCAGCCAGTTTGGTGTTGACCTGGTGAAGGAAATGAACCGCCTTGGTATGGTTGTTGACCTCTCCCACGTCGGTTTCCGTACCACTATGGAAGCCATTGAGGTGTCGAAGCAGCCAGTCTGGTTCAGCCATGCCAACCCCATGGCCTTGCGCGAGCACTGCCGCAACAAGACCGATGAGCAAGTCAAAGCGTTGGTTGCGAAGGGAGGCGTGGTCGGCGCGAATATCTTTCCACCATTCTTGAAGAGAGGATACGATTCCACGCTGGAAGATCTGATTGACGTGCTGGACTACTGGGTTGGTGTCGCAGGCATCGATCACGTCTCCATTGGACTTGATTTCACGGAAAACCAATCAGCCGAGTGGTTTGATTGGTTGATGGGAGGAAAACGTAAAGGATCAACCGTGTATCCCTTGCAGTTGCCGCTCAAATTGCCGGAGGGCATCACTCGCGCCGATGAAATGCCGAACGTCACGCAAGGCTTGATGAACCGGGGATACGCAGAAGAAGATATCCAGAAAATCATGGGCTTGAATGTGCTTCGGCTATTTCAGGCAGTGTGGCGGGAGTGAGCGTCCATGGGGTCAAATCGCTTGCAACCACAAGCGAGAGGAGTTGCCGTTTGTTAAGCACGCGGGCTCGCGATGACTTCTTCGAGCTAAAGCCTACCAATCTTCAGATTCATGACTCCTCGGAGGTGGCAATAGTTTGCTGCCCGACGAGTTCCCATTCGTGCTTTCTCACCTGATGATGTCCTGTGAACCGGTGTAGCGCGTAGAGAACTACGATCACACCAGCGAGCGCGTAGCCAGCGAGCGCATTGGGTGGCATCACCGTGATCATGCAAACACATACGATCCAGACGAGCGCCAGTACATTGATGATATTGCTCGCTCGGCCGAGATGCCACGGGCCGCGCTGGCTAATCCACTTTTTTTTGCGTCGCCATCCCAGAAAGATAGGAATGAAGTAAGAGAGATAGAACCCCAAGACACACAGCGAGGCCACCACAGGCATCGCATCGCTATACAGCAGGATAACGAACGACAGAAGCACAGACAGCCAGACGGCCGGCGCTGGCGTATGGTGCTCGGCGCTAATCTGACTCCAAAGTTGAGAGAGCGGCAGACCTTTGTCGCGCGCAAATGCATAAATCGTTCGCGAAAGCGAAGTGACACAGGCGAGGCCGCAGAACCACATAGAGAGAATAACCAGCCAAAGCACAGCGGTTCCCGTGCGGCTTCCCAATGTTGTGGAGATGATAGCCAGGATGGCTGGCAATGGATTTTTGCCGCTGTCCTGCGCGTTGAGAATGCCCGCGATATCTGGAATCACCCAGGTGACCGATAAGATCAGGGCGTACCCGATAATGCCGGAAGTCACCACCGAGCTTACCAATCCCCACGGCGCCCGTCGGCGCGCGTCAACCGTTTCTTCGGCGATGTGTGCTGAAGCGTCGTAACCGGTAAAAATCCACTCGGCGTGTAGCAAACCGAGAATAAACAACCAAAAATAGGGCGCGTGAACCGGACTAGCCGAGAAAGTCTTGAGCAGGAATCCTGGCGGCTGCTTGGGTGGAATCAGCCATAGTGCGCCCAACAACACCGTGACCCCCAAGACCTCGATAGTGACACTCAAACGGCTTAAATAGCCGACCAGCTTTATTCCGAAATGGTTGACAGCTCCGTGACTCAGCAGTACTAGTGCGCAGACCAGAAGCAGGGTCGATGTCTTCGATTCCATGCCCAACATCGGCGCCAAGAAGCGGGCGCAGCCATAATCGACGCCCCCCACGGCAGCGACCAATCCGATGATGTTGAACCAGGCCGCAAACCAGGCAGAGTTGGGTCCGCCCAGTGCCGCAGCCCAGTCGTACATCGCCCCGGAGGTTGGGACCGCCGAGCAAAGTTCCGCCATGCTCGCCGCGACCAGCAGAGTACCGATTACGACTATCGGCCAGCCCAGGGTTATTTCCCTTGGGCCAGCTGTGCTCAGCCCATAGTCGTACATAGTGGCGATGCCGGTGATAACGGAGATGATCGAGAACGAAACCGCAAAATTGGAGAAGACGCCGAGCGTCCGCAAAAGACCAATTGTTTTCTCCAGGTCAGGTGAACGACTCGACGGAGGTAGCACGCCTGTAGGATCGGAAGGCCGCACGTTAGGTTGAGGTCAAGCCTCTGCCTGCCTTCGGAAATAGGGGTTCCTCCTTGACAGGCACTGAGATATTACTAGAATACACGGGGAATACTGAGAAGAATTTGCCGCGTAGTAGTCGCTCGCACCAGGTCATTTCTCTAAATCTGCAATTCGAACAAAATACATGACAGAAGTCCGACACATCATCGATGGAAGTGAAGTCGCCTCGGTAACTGGAAAGAAATTCGTCACCCTCAACCCGGCCACCGAAGAACCGCTTGCCGAGGTATGTGAGGGGGGCCCCGAGGACGTTGACTGCGCAGTACAGACCGCGCGCCGTGCCTTTGACGAAGGCCCGTGGAAAACAATGCCGCCCTGGGAGAGAGGACGACTGCTCGGCCGCGTCGCAGAGATCATTCGCAAGCGAAACGATGACCTTGCAATGATGGACGCGCTCGACTGCGGCAAGCCGCTAAAGGATAACAAGTACGGTGACGTCCCCCTTTGCGCCCGCATCTTTGATTATTACGCCGGCGTCCCGGATAAATTCTGCGGCAAGGTTTTTCCCTCAGAGCAACAGCTTTACAACTATTCGATCCGCGAACCTTACGGTGTCGTCGCCGGGATCGTTCCGTGGAACTATCCATTTCTTAACTCCTGCATCAAGCTCGCTCCTGCGCTCGCCGCAGGCAACACCATGGTTTTGAAGATGGCGGAGCAGACCCCGCTGAGCACCGTCGAACTCGGCAAGATCTGTCTGGAAGCGGGAATTCCACCGGGTGTCGTCAACGTAGTAAACGGCGGACCCGAAACCGGCGCAGCGCTCACTACCCATCCTCTGGTGAACAAGATCTCCTTCACCGGCAGCACGGAAACGGGCCGAAAAATCCTTCACGCGGCCGCAGAAAGGATCGTGCCGGTTACGCTCGAACTTGGGGGCAAGAGTCCCAGCGTAGTTTTCGCGGATGCCGACCAGGATCAGGCGGTCGCCGGAGTCCTTTTCAGCGGCTTCTTCAATGCTGGCCAGATTTGCACTACCGGCTCCCGTCTGCTGATCGAAGAATCGATTGCTGACGAGTTCGTTGAGAAGTTGTCGAAGCGGGTGGCTTCCCTGCGGATCGGTGATCCAACCAATGAAGAAACCGACCTAGGGCCGTTGGTTGACCGCGTGCAGTTGGATCGTGTGCAGGAATACATCCGAATTGGACAGAGTGAGGGAGCCCGCCCACGCTTCCTGCAAAACGGTGGTCGATCCAAGCGCGGATATTTTGTCCGTCCAGTTTTGTTCACGGGTGTGACTCCCAATATGCGTATCGCGCAGGAAGAGATATTCGGTCCCGTGCTCTCGATCCTGACTTTCCGCAATGAGTCAGAGGCCATCGCCCTGGCCAACGGAGTGACTTACGGGTTGGCGGCTTCCCTCTGGACCAGAGATCTGGGCCGCGCATTCAGAATGGCGCGTGCAGTTCAGGCCGGAATGATCTGGACGAACACCGTGGAATACTGGGATCCTTCGGTTCCCTATGGCGGCCAAAAGCAGAGCGGGATGGGTGAAGACTTCGGAGTCGAGGCGTATCACACCTATACTAAGGCTAAGTCTGTCTTTGTAAACCTGACCGACAGCAAGCTGGCCTGGGGGCCTTAGTTCATCCTGCCTGCGGCCTCTTTCCCCACCACAATGACTTGTCCACAGATTACTGTCTGCTGCCAATAGAGAAACCAGGAGAGGCACATGAGACTGAAAGGCAAAGTTGCGATGGTCACCGGAGGGGCAAGTGGAATGGGACGAGCGATGGCCCTGGCTTTCGCTCGCGAGGGCGCCAATCTTGCAGTCGGTTCGTTGACCCGCAAAACCGGTAAAACGATGAGCGGTGAGATCACCAACCTGCTCGACCCCCAGGCTATTGATCAGGTCAAGGCCGAGATCGAAGGCCTCGGCGTCTCTTGTCTGGCAATGGAACTGGATGTCACTTCGTCTGCTTCAGTGGCGGAGTTTGTGCGAAAAACGGTGGAGCGATTTGGAAGAATAGACATCCTCGCGAACGCCGCCGGGATGACCTGCGAGCAGAAGATCGACGGACACGACGACGCTCTGTGGCAACGTGTGCTTGACGTCAATCTGACAGGAACGTTTCGCTGCATCAAAGGTGTCCTCCCGATCATGAAGAAGAACAAGTGGGGACGCATCATTAATATTGCATCCACTGCCGCCAACGTGGGCGGTGCCACTAACGGCGCTTATTGCGCCGCGAAAGCTGGCGTAGTAGGACTTACGAGATGCGTAGCCCTGGAAGGCGCGGATTTCGGGATCAGCGCCAACGCCATCTGCCCGGCTTGGGTCAACACGAGCTTCGGGAGGCAATGGATGGGCGACATCGCCAACACTGACCGTGTGTCCGCCGACGCGAAGATTCAGGAAATCGTAAATTCGTACCCGCAACGGCGGTTGATCAGCCCCGAAGAGGTCGGAAACCTGGC
>QIAA01000238.1 GCA_003224905.1 Acidobacteriota bacterium | reverse complement strand
CCAATAGCCTCGAAGGGCAATGGTCGGCCACCAAGAAGTTGCCGCCTGACATGTCCAAGGTTGCGCAGGACAAACAATGGAGCGCGCTCAAAAAGGTTATCCCACCGCCCGCCAAGTCTGGTGGAGTTACTCCGGCTGTTTTTTATAGCGACAAGCCGGCAGAAGTCATTCTTTTCGATGGACAGCCTGTTTACGCGCAGATTCCGGACACGCAGCTGACTTACGCCACAAATACAGACAGCGTCGTTTTCGTTTATACGCCAACGCAGCAATTTTACTATTTGACCGCGGGCCGCTGGTTCAGTGCCAATGATCTGCAGGGACCGTGGACTTACGCGACGCCAGATCTCCCGGCTGATTTCGCCAAAATTCCGGCCAGCAGTCCTGCTTCAGCGATACTCGCTTCCGTTCCGGGAACCGACGAAGCCAAGGATGCGGTTTTGTTGGCGCAGGTTCCAACCACCATGACCATTAAACCGGCGGAAGCACAGGCTAAAGTGAAAGTCGACTACAGCGGTGAGCCGAAGTTCGAGCCGATCAAAGGGACATCCATGGCTTATGCTACGAACACGCGCGATAAGGTAATCAAGCTCGAAGGGATTTATTACCTTTGCTTACAAGGTGTCTGGTTCATGGCTCCTGCCCCGAACGGACCGTGGACAACGTGCATGTCAGTCCCGCAAGAGATCTACACAATTCCGCCGAGCTCTCCGGTTTACAACGTTACCTATGTCACCCAGACCGCAAATTCCGACGGCACGGTTCAATCCAGTTATACTGCTGGTTATTTGGGCGCATTTATTCTAGGGGCAACCACGGGAGCGATCGTTGCTAATGGGAGTGGATATTGGTGGCCGCCTTACGCCTACGGAGGCTACTACTATCCCTACGCAGCGACTTACTGCGGAGGTTATTATTATGGGGGTTACGGTTATCATTACGCAACGCCGTACTACAATTCTGCTACTGGCGCTTACGGTTGGAAGCAAACTGCATATGGCCCTTATGGCTCAGCAACCAGAGGCGCGGCGTATAATCCCTACACCGGGACTTATGCTCGAGGCGCATCAGTCTCGACCCCTTATGGCAGCAGAAGTGCAGCGCAAGCCTATAATCCATACACCGGAACCTATGCTCAGACGAGACAAGGTTCGAATCCAAACGCGCAATGGGGTAGCTCTTACGTCTCGCGGGGGAACCAGAGCGCCACGATGGGCCATTACTCCACCGCGAATGGCACCGTAGCAGGCATTTCAGGCTCACAGGGAGGAAAGGCTGCTGCTTCTAGCACCGCCTGGGGGAACAGCGCAGCAGGCAAAACTGCCAGCGGCAATATGTACGCCGGACACGATGGTAATGTTTACAAAAACACCGGTAACGGTTGGCAGAAGTATGACAACGGAAGCTGGAACTCAGTAAACAAGCCGCAGCCGAACTGGCAGGGGGCAGAAAGCAGCCAACAACGGTCGTCAACGGAAAGTTCCCAGCAACGATCGTCAGCGTCGAGCAGCTACAACCGCTCCAGTGAGAGCAACTACAACCGTTCCGGCGAAAGCAGCTACAACCGGTC
Organism: Acidobacteriota bacterium; assembly: GCA_003224905.1. Classification (GTDB taxonomy): domain Bacteria; phylum Acidobacteriota; class Terriglobia; order Terriglobales; family Acidobacteriaceae; genus QIAA01. The sequence goes on along the minus strand of QIAA01000238.1, from coordinate 2,782 downwards.
CGGCGGAGGTTCGTCCTCTGAAATGCAAAACATGCAACGCGAGGCCCAGAATAGACAGCGGGGCGGACAGGAGAGCCAGCGCTTCTCAGACTTCCAACGCGGCGGCGGTGACCGATTCGGCGGCGGGGGAGGATTTGACGGTGGCCGCTCCGGTGGTGGAGGATTCAGGGGGCGGCGATGAGAATTGGCGCTTGGAATTCGCTTTCAAATTTCGTACAGAACTAAGACCAACCAAAAACACCTAAAATCAAACATATGAAACAAGTATTCAGACCAACAACTATTGTCAGTGCAATGGCGGCTCTGGCACTAATGGCAGCATGCCAGACTACCAGCACCAGCCAGAGTGGGCCCCAGAAAGAGCCGTTGCTTGCGCAGTCGGGTTTCAAGACTGTAACCGTCACGACCCCGAAACAGCAACAGGCGGTCAGTGGACTGGCGCAGGGCAGGGTTTCAGCCGTGAAATACAACGGAAAACTGTATTACGTGTATCCAACCGCGCAAAAGGACCGGATCTACGTTGGGAAACAAAAACAGTTCAACGCGTATAAGCAAGCGCTCGCGGCGCAGCAGACGAGTCAGCCAGCAGCAGCCCAACAGGCTCAGCCGGGTCAACAACTGATCAACCCACCGCCCACGATGACATACGAGGGCGCGGGCCCCCATCACGTCGAAGTTGAGCAGTTCGATGGCTTCGGTCCGATGGGGACGGCGTCGTTGGGCGATTGGTAAGCGGTAATAAACTATGCGAGGGCAGCAGCACGATGGCTGCTGCCCCGGCTGGGCAATGTGCCCGTCGCGAGACTATCGAAGTGAATGAGAGAAACTTGCGGCTGCGACCGCCAAGATTCCGTCGCTTCTCCGCAGTCGAACTCCTGATTGCTCTCACTCTCTTGTTCATCAGCATCCCCTTTGTCGAGGAATTCAAGGGTGGAGATCTGATTGTCTCGGTCTTGCTTTCACTGGTAATGCTTTCGGCGGTCGTTGCAGTCGCTCACCGCCGTGTCCCGTTTATCGTCGCGCTCTTGTTGTTGATCCCGGCGATCGTGGGCAGATGGATCAACCATTTCCGGCCGGATCTGATTCCACCTTCCGTGTTTTTAACCGCGGGTCTGCTCTTGGTCGGTTTTGTTATGGTGAATTTGCTGCGTTTCATTCTGCGCGCCCCGTCAGTCACTCTCGAAGTCCTTTGCGCAAGCATTTCCGCTTACCTGATGCTTGGTCTGATGTGGACAATGGCCTATTGGCTCGTGGATCAGCTAACGCCTGGAGCTTTCGCATTCAACACGAACATCCAGCCCCACTCGATGAACGGCTTCAATGCGTTCTATTTCAGCTTCGTTACGCTGAGCACAGTTGGCTACGGCGACATTACCCCGCTTTTCAGAATCGCGCGCTGGCTCGCGGCCATGGAAGCGATGACCGGTCTGCTTTATGTGGCGGTCCTGATCGCCCGCCTGGTTTCACTCTATTCCGCGCCGGGATCGGCGGAGCAGCGGGAAAAATGAAACGCAAGCCCCGAGCTGGCGGCCTCGAATGCGAGGAACGCTATTGCCCTAAAGTCCTATAGCCGTCTCGCCACAGATCGGACAAGATTACGCTCGATTCTCATCCTTGAACCAGATTAACATCTAAAACCTCATGAAGCCTAAATGTTCCAAAACACCCATCCGGCTTCGCCTCATTGCGGCCGGAACATGCCTCGCGTTTCTCGCCGGCTGCGCGACTACGCCCCAAACAGCGGGCCGTCTTCAATACGGGCCGGCGGCTAACGCCCTGCGCGAAGCGCGCTCTCCACAGGTACCCGTCGAGAAACGAGCTGCCGATTATTTGCAAGTCGCTGCTATGACAGCTCCGTTGCTTGGCACCGGCGCTCAACAGACCCCAGCAGTCAATACTTACAACGCCGCCTGCGGTGAACTGACCATGCTGCTTCGCAACAGTGAAGGAGGACGGCTGTGGAACCATCCGCTGACCCTGACAGCGGACAATAAAACTTATCACCTGCGGCTGGAACCCGCCGGCAACGCAGTCTGGGCACCGAACTACTTCACTACGTTCGTGGGCGCAGATCGGATCAAAGAGAAACTGATCAGGACGGAGAACATTCACGAAGGCATCGGCGGCGCGCTAGTAGGAGTGCGACGGGTTGATCCACCTGAAAAGTTCGCGCCACCGAGGGGAATCACCGCGGCGGTCACGGCCACGCTCGATTTCCACGCAAAAGATGCGACGCTCGCGCTGCGTCGTCCGACAAAGCAACTGACGGCGACTGTTGAAGGAAAAGTCCGCCCTCTGGCCGCCAATTTCTCGGCGCCACTCAGTTACTATCCGCCGCCGGCGAATCTGATGTTTGCGGGATTGCTTGGCGGATTCAAAGCGACCAACTATCCGGCACCGACCGGGCTTTATTTCCTCCAGCCGTACGACCCGGACCGAATTCCACTGGTCTTTGTGCACGGTTTGTTTTCAACACCATTCGATTGGGTGAAGACGATCAATGGACTCCAAGCCGACCCGGAGATCCGCAAGCATTATCAATTCTGGATCTTTGCATATCCGACTGGCAATCCCATCCTCTATTCCGCACTGCGGTTACGGGAAGAATTGGCCAAGGCCGATCAACTGTATCCCAATCACAAGCCGTACGTCGTGGTCGGCCACAGCATGGGCGGCATGTTGACTCATGACCAGGTAGTTACGGTCAATGAAGGAATGTGGGAGAAAGCTCTGGGGCAAAATGCCAGGAGCATTTTCAAGGAAAATTCCGGGAATAGTTTGA
>QIAA01000227.1 GCA_003224905.1 Acidobacteriota bacterium | reverse complement strand
AAGAGCATAGAGCTAGGCCGCGCGTTTTCTGACCTCTGACGTCTGATCCGTAATCTTCTCATTTGATCACCTTGTCCGCTCGCGCCAGCACATTCGGCCGAATAGTTAGGCCAATCTGCTTCCACTCCTGTCGGGCCGAGAGAGCCTGGATGCCTTTTCTACCTTGTATGATGACTTGAGTCGCTGCAGTAACTATTTTTGCACTTCAAGGCCGTTCACGACGCTCCGAACTCCGGGTGATTCCCAGGCGATTTTGAGCGCTTGCTCGCGGGCATCCAAGGACTTGACCGTCCCGCTCAAGTAAACTTTCCCATCATTTGATACCACCGTAATTCCCGTCAAATCCACTTTCTTGTCCGCGAGAAGTCGATTCAGCACCGACTTGGACAGCGCTTCGTCTTGGGGAGCTTCTGCCGTTGGAACGTTGACCGTAGCGCTGCTGCGCACCATTTGGCAGCCAAAAACTGGTGTCAGAGCTAACAAGACAATCGCGCGCAGAGTCTTTGGACTAATCATTGTTTCCCTCCTCTTCCAGGGTCGACACTTTCAGTGCTTCGACACGCTGCTCGACGATCACTGTCGGCGATGTGATTAGCGTTTCGCCTGGATTGTGATTCGCAGGAGTTAATCGCCATTTCACTTGATGACCTTATCCGCTTGCGCCAGCACGTTCGGCGGAATCGTGAGACCAATCTGCTTTGCTGTTCTCATATTGATGATGAGCTCGAATTTCGTCGGCTGCTCGATCGGGATGTCACCGGGCTTCGCCCCTCGCAAGATTTTGTCCACGTACATGACCGCGCGGCGATACAAGTCAGCGATGAGCGGGCCATACGCCATCAGGCCTCCTTCCTCGGCAAATTGTCTTGTCGGATACATACCCGGCAAGTGATGCTTTAGCGCGAGATTGACAATTGGCTTGGAGTGAAGCGTCACCAGTGGATCCAAAACCACCACCAGCGCATCGGGGCGGCCTTGGATATCTCGGCGAATACTTTTTCCAACTCGTCAGCATTTTGAACCTCTACGGACTGAAGCCGTAATGAAAAACCCCGAGCAGCCTCTTGGGTCTCTTTAAAACCTTTGACCGCCTCGGTTTGCCCGGGGGCCCATAAAGCCGCCACGCGGGTCATTTTCGGAAGCGTCTCCTTCAGGATTTCCAGTCGTTTCCCGGTCAGCTCCACCGCCATCACCGTGAGGCCCGTGACGTTTCCGCCGGGTTTAGCCAAGCTCTCGGCAAGTCCTTGTTCGACCGGGCTTCCGGTTGTCATCACAATCGGTATGGTCTTTGTAGCCTTACGGGCCGCGCGGGCGCTGATCGAGGAGGTCGTAACGATGATGTCAACCTTCATGCGAACCAGTTCGTCGACGAGCGCCGGTACCCGGTCGAATTTGCCCTCGGCATAGCGATACTCAAGCACGATGTTTTTGCCTTCCATATATCCACGCTCCCGAAGTCCTTGCTTGAACGCTTCGAGGTGCGGTTGATCGCGCCCGCCGATGAAGAGAATCCCGACGCGAGGAATTTTGGCCGATTGCTGTGCCTGGGCTGGAAAGCTAAGGGCCAAGAGCAAAGCACTAAAAAAGCCAAGCGCAAAGAGCGTAAAGCAAAGCGCAGTGCTTTTGCTAACCTCTGACTTCTGACCGCTGACGTGTATCATTTGATCACCCTGTCCGCCTGCGCCAGCACATTCGGAGGGATTTTCAGACCGATCTGTTTAGCTGTTTTCAGATTGATCAGCAACTCAAACTTCGTCGGCTGCTCCACGGGAAGATCGGCAGGCTTTGCGCCTTTCAAAATCTTGTCCACATATGTGGCGGCGCGGCGGTCCAAGTCGGGCTGGCTCACGCCGTAGCTCATAAGCCCCCCAGCTTCTACATATTCTCGCCTGTGGTACGTCACCGGGAACCGGCTCTTGACCGCGAGTTCTGCAATCTGTGTTCGCTGAGAAAAGAGAACGGGGCTCGTCAGCACGAGGATTGCGTCAGCACGCCCCTTGCTTGCGGCTCGGAATGCGGTCTCAATATTTTTGGGATCTAGAACGTCTAGGTATTGAAGCTTCACCCCGAACGCCCCTGCGGCGAGTTCCACTTCTCTTAACAATTGTGCGTTACCGGGTTGGGTCGAAGTCCCGAAGACGGCTACGCGCGAGAGCTTAGGAATGATCTCCTTCAGAAGCTCCAGTCGTTTTCCGCTTATCTCCGGGTAAAGGGTTGCCAATCCAGTGATGTTCCCGCCAGGTCGCGCAAGGCTGGCGACGAAGCCATTGCCAACAGGATCGTTATCCAGCGCCATGACAATGGGAATCGTTGAAGTTGCTTCCTTGGCGGCACGGGTCACCGTCGAACTAGCGGTGACGATGACATCCGCCTTGAGACGCACCAGTTCGGTGGCAAGGTCAGGAAGCCGCTCTATTTTCCCCTCGGCCCATCGATACTCAACGACAATGTTTTTTCCCTCCACGTACCCAAGCTCGCGCAGACCCTGCCGGAATGCTTCGAGGCGGGCCGCGATAGTGGAAGGGGAGAGAGCATTTAGGAATCCTATCCGGAGGACTTTGTTCGGCTGCTGCGCCTCAGCGGACGAACAAAGCGCAAAGAGCATCGCGCTCAGAGCAAGGCGAAAGATTCTTTTACCCACAGGCTTTCTGGCGCAGGTTCTGCTGACGGCTGAAATCTGACCGCTAACTACTGGGGTATAAACGCCCTGTTTATTTCACCAGGCGCCATGACCTGTCAAGCTCCGCTTTCGCGGTTTCAAGTCTCGGGTTCCGAGTCTCGGGTTAACGTGAAACCCGAAACCCTAAACACGAAACTGTTGGCCGTTGTTAAACGGACACATGGCAAGCGATATGCCAGTCTCTGGCGGACGAACCGTGCGCGAAGAACACTTAATAATGAAAGGAATTCTGTCGACCTGAATTTATCGCGGCTCATGAGCAAGCTGGCTACTCGGGCGAATCAAAATTGATTCACCTGGAGCGCGCAGCAAAGACTGGAATACTGGAGTACTGGAGTGATGGAGTAATGGAGATGCATTGAAAACCCAACACTCCAATACTCCACTACCCCAACACCCCATTTCGCCGATGAACGAGATCCTTCGCTAGCGGTCAGTTCGGCAGGCGGTCTTCGATCTCGAAGCCGAGGTCGGCAATCATTTGATGGGCTTCGGAAGCTTCTTGTCCCGGGGTCGTCAAGTAGCCATTTACGAAAATCGAGTTTGCCGGGTAGAGCGCCAGGGGCCGGAGCGAACGGAGGTTGAGCTCGCTTCCGCCGCCGACGCGAAGCTCTTTGTCGGGATTAACGAAGCGGAACAAGCAGAGAATCTTCAGACAGCGTTGGGGCGTTAGAGTATGCAGGCCGGCAAAGGGCGTGCCCTCGATCGGGTGAAGAAAGTTAAGCGGGATCGAATCAACGCCCAATTTTCTCAAGGAGAGTGCGAGATCGATGATATCTTCGTCCGTCTCTCCCATGCCGATAATTCCACCGCAGCAAGAAGAGAGGCCCACGGACTTGACGTTGTTCACCGTATCGACGCGGTCCGCATAGGTGTGGGTGGTGCAGATGTTGGGATGATGGCGCTCGCTGGTGTTCAAGTTGTGATTGATGCGCTCCACGCCGGCATCTTTTAGGGCCTGAATCTTCGCTTCATCCATGAGCCCCAAAGAGCAGCAGATATTGATCTCAACCCGGCTCTTGATCTCGCGCACCACCGCCGCAATCTGTTCGATCTCTTTTTGCGTCGGCCCCCGGCCGCTGTTGACCATGCAGAATCGCACGGCGCCAGCCGCTTTCGCTTTTACGGCGCCTTCGATGAGCTTTTCCTTGGGCAAAAATGGATATTTGTCGATGAGCGCGTGGGAGACCGAAGACTGAGAGCAATAATGGCAATCCTCCGGACAGAGACCGCTCTTTGCGTTCATGAGCATATGGATCTGCACGCGCTTGCCGAAATAATGATGACGTACCCTGAATGCCGCGCTTAGAAGCTGCGGAATATCTTCGTCCGAAGCGTCAAGCACCGCTTGCATTTCTTCACGCTCCGGAACGATCCCTTGAAGAGCCTTCTCCGCCAGTTTGTAAAAATCCATACCGGTTAAATAGTCCTCCGCAATAACACGCAGTGAACGTGTTTTTATCATGGCGACTTCGGCGATTCAATCTTCCGGCGCTGACTTCCTCGCGCGGGCGCTCGGAGAGTGCCCCGCAGGGCTGCTTGGCAATCCAATTGCGTCGGCGCTTAAGAGGATGCACGCGAAGTGCCGCACGATGTTTTCGTTTTGGCATGGTAAAGGCCGAGGATGAAAATGAAGCCGGCCAACACGAAATGAAA
>QIAA01000226.1 GCA_003224905.1 Acidobacteriota bacterium | reverse complement strand
TGGGTCGCTTGATCGGTTTGACGATGCCGCCGCGGTCCTTCACAACCAAGCCGAGCTCACGCCGAACGATCCACAGCTCCCGATAGCGCTCGGCTTGACCTTGCGCCAGGCGAAAAGAAATGACCAAGCGCGCCAGGCATTTGAAAAAGCCCTCCAGCTCGCGCCAGACAATTTGCTTGTGGTCGATCAACTGGTCGAGCTGGACTTGCTGGAGAAGCATTTCGACGCTGCCCGCCAGTTTATACAGCGTCAGTTCCAAAAAACGCCTGATTCGCCCGCTGCCCATTTTTTTGAGGGCAAAATCCTGGCCACGGAAGGGAAGTGGGACGCGGCCGAGGCACAGCTTCAAAAGACGCTCCAGCTCGATCCTAATTTTTCCCGCGCCTACGATTTGCTAGTCCAGACTTATCTTGCAGCTAAGAAACTTCCGCAGGCAGTTAGCCAATTGCAAGCGCTACTCTCGAAGAACCCCAACAATACCCCGATACTCATGACATTGGCGCTCGTATATGACCGAATGAAGGATTACCCAAAAGCCCGTGATACCTATGAGAAGCTGCTCGCTACCCAGCCTAACTTCGTTCCTGCGGTAAACAATCTGGCATATCTCTACACTGAGCGCCTGAACAACCTCGACAAAGCTTACGAGCTGGCAAAACAGGCTCGTGGGCTGCAGGGGCAGGACGCGTCGGTAGGCGATACCCTGGGCTGGGTTCTCTACAAACGCGGCGATTATCAGCAGGCATTGCCAATTCTGCAGGAGAGCGCTCAAAAAGCTGCCGGTAATTCGGAGATTCAATTCCACCTTGGCATGGCCGCCTACATGATGGGCCAGACAGATCTGGCCAGGGCCGCCCTCAATAAGGCCGCGAGCGCAACCCAAGATTTCCCGGACAAGGATGAAAGCAAACGTCGCCTTGCTTTGCTCGAGAGCGGCGAGGGCGTCTCGCCGGAGTTGTCGATTTCACAACTCGAGACCATGGCCAAAGAACAGCCTAACGATGTCATCGTCCAGATACGTTTGGGGGAAGCTTACGAAAAACAGGGCGCACCGGACAAGGCAGCCTTGGCTTATGAGCAAGCGTTGAAACTGAATCCCAAGCTGGCTGTCGCCATAACCAGGCTGGCGCAACTCTATGCTGGACCGCTCCAGAACAAGGAGAAAGCTCTCGCTTACGCAAAAAAAGCGCGCGAGCTCGCGCCAGCCGATCCTCAAGTCGCCGGTCTGGTCGGAAAGGTTGCGTACGATAGCGGCAATTTCAGCTGGTCGTACAGCCTTCTGCAGGACGCCGTGCGCCAGCGTGCAAACGATCCCGCGCTTCTGCACGATCTGGCGTGGGCGGCTTATAGCTTGGGAAAAGTGAATGAGGCTCGGGACATAATGCAAAAAGCCCTGACGAACAATCCTGACTCCTCCCAGGCTGCCGACGCCAAAACATTTCTGGCCTTGACCGCCCTGGACGAAAATCCGAAGGAACTCACGGCCGCCGAGACCGACGTGCAAAAGGAATTAGAATCGAATCCAGGATATGTGCCGGCTATCATGGCCGCGGCCGGCCTTCTCGCGCAGCGGGGTCAAGTCAAACCGGCAGTTGATATTTACACCGATATCTTGCATCGATTGCCCGATTTCGCGTCGGCACAGAAACGTCTCGCCATGTTGTATGCTCAAGACCCATCCACAGTCGCTGCTGCCTACGACCTGGCCACAAAGGCGCGCAAGGCATTACCGGACGACCCTCAGTTGTCTGAGCTTCTTGGGCGATTGAGCTACGAAAAGAGGGAATACCCGCGGGCCATCCAGTTATTTCAGGAAAGCGCTCGGAAACGGCCGCTAGATGCCGATTCCCTTTTTTACCTGGGTATGTCTCAGCTCCAAGCCAGCCAAAAGACCGAAGCCCGCGGCGCCCTCAATCAAGCTTTGGCCGGTGGCCTTCAGGAACCTCTCGCCAGCGAAGCGAAACGCGCCTTGGCGGACCTCCAGCGGGAGTAAAACCACCTCCTTCGGCGTAAAGCCCGGTGGCACAGGCAGGAGAGGAGCACAGGCATCTTGGCTGTGGGGCCGGCGGGCATCCTGCCTGCCGCACCTGATCGACGCTAAACAGATACTGGGACAACGCCACGCGCGGATGCTTAGCGCCTCAGTGCCAACCCGCCTTGGATCATGTGCCGCTTCGAGTCGTTGAAAACATCTGGAATTGCTACATTTTGCAATTATGCGTTATAAACTCCTTCCCTCGTAGTTGTTATGGCGCTCGATGCCCGCGTCCACGGGCCGCTCCGTCGGGAACCCTTACGATTTTTTGTATCGTTGCCCTTTAGCGAGAGCGAAGATTTCGAATTTATTTGTTGTAACGTAAGATGCTCATAATTAAAATATTATAGCCTAAGTAACGAATGGAACGATACGGTTTCAAGCAATTTGGCAAGGAGCCTGCTTCCATCTTTGTTAACTATGAAAAAACTAAAATACATCGCGCCAGTGTTAATTGCCCTCGTCGGTCTTGGCCTCCAACAAGCCAAAGCCGACATATACAGTTTTGACCTCGCTACTGGGAACGCCGCCATCTCCGGGTTCCCCGGCCCTTACGCCAACGTGAGTATCGACCTGACGAGTAGCAACACCGCCACCATCACGATGACGGCCTACGCAGGTTTTCTTATTGGAGGCGGCCAGGCCGCTGATTTCAACGTGAACGCGAGTTCATGGTCAATTAGCAACTTGGCTTTCAACGGAACCGGAGCCGTCAGTGATGGCCAAAGCAATAATGCGGACGGATTTGGAAGTTTCAATCAAACATTCGACGTCTTTGATGGTTTTACAAACGCGGGCACCCTGCTAACTTTCACCCTGACCGGCGGCGCGGGCACGAATTGGCTTAATGCCATGCAGGTCCTGATCGCGAACAACAAGGGCTGGTTAGCCGCGGCTCACATCTTTGTTATAGGAGACCAAACCGTGGTAACCGGTTTCGCTGGTGGGCCAAGTACGGTTCCCGATGGTGGAACGACCGTGATGTTGCTGGGCGCAGCCCTTGGCGCGCTTGGTATGGCGCGGCGCTTCCTAATGAGTTAACCGGTCGAGTGCTTAAATTTCACGTGGATGCAAAGTGGCCGTTCGTTGAACGGCCACTTTAGTTTGTACGCCAGACACGGGAGCGGCCCGCGAACGACCGCGATCCTGCTACTCGCCCTTGTATCCCGCGGTGTTCTGACAACTCACGTCCGCCGGGTTGCTTTCCTGGACGCCCACTTCATCCGACCAGCATTACTTTCACGATTCAGGCCAAAGACGTGATGGTGTGCCGGGCGGCCCAGGCGATTCCTTCGCCCTGGTCCATCGCATTTCGTTGACGTTTATCCGGTTCGCCAGCACTCTGCCGCGCTTCTCTCCTCTCAAAAGGAGCACGACTTTCCCTAGCATTTTGGCTTCCAGCAGTCAGGCGAAGCTGTCCCGCTTGAGGAAATCATCGCAAGAGCGGCTGTTGAAGCTCTCGCTATGGACGTTTCCCGCAGCCTACCGGGCGTAATGTAAAGGATCGCAAAACCGCGCTCCTTGATCCCAATCTGCCCGCCGCTGCGATGCTTTCGTGGCTGGATTCACCACAGATCAGCAATCATTTGGGCCGGTGGCCGCCCTTAGGTCTGCGTCGGACCGCCAACTCTTATAGCAGACGGATCGGTTTTCGGGGAGCAGGCCAGTCGGCTTTCGAAGAGTTTTATCCGTTGCTTCCGCAAATCTGAAAAGCAACGCCAACTCTAATGCGCGGGATGCGCGGGCGTGTGTGGCATGGGCCGATGCCGGCTACTGCGTGTTCCGCGAGTCTTCGTTGTCACCTATCCCAGGACACCCGACCCGACCGCTCTCTTGGAGACGACGCGGAAGCCGTGTTCGTCCTCGTAGCCTTCCGGCGCTTTGCGCAGTTCTCGGAGAATCAGCGCCAGAGAGCCGATTCCGGCGACGAGAAGGCCTGCGGTCACGAGCATGACGTGAATCAAGCAAGATTTGCGCCACCATCAGTCGTTTCGACTCTTTCGTAGCAACAAGCGAGTTCGCGTTTTTCAATCCGGGAATCGTATCAGTGGGGGATGCCCAGCGCAAACTGATGCGCGCAATCGACGAATTTCTTTCCGCGGACTGTGCTTCGCTGAGTTCTATCAGCACAATCCGTCCGATTTTTGTCAGTTTTGTCAGATCTTGAACACCAGGCAAGGCATTATGCCACCGCCCAGACGGCCTTAGGCGGGGAGCACTTTTGCTGTCGAAATCTCCGTTTCAAGGGATCGCCCAAGAAACTCAAGCAGAACTCGAATCCGTTCTTTCGCAGGCAACAAATGAGTAACCACGACTTCCAATCCTTGAAAAGGCCCTTCTGTAATTTGAACCGGTTGGCCAATTTTGATGGAGGAATCGACAGTCACGACTTCTTCCGCACCCCCTCTCGATTGA
>QIAA01000065.1 GCA_003224905.1 Acidobacteriota bacterium | reverse complement strand
GCGAGAAGGTCAACGCCGATGCTCTCAGCCTGTCACTAGCGCTGGGTCTCGACAAGAAAATCGCTCCCCGATGTCTTCAGCCCGGAGCGGGCATGGGCGGCATCTTCGTCGAATCCGACATGGATTCCCTCGCCGGACTCGCGCAGCACCACGGCGTTTCCCTCAAGATACTCACCGCCGCTCGGGAAGTGAATCACGGCCTGGCAGACCGGGTCATGGAGAAGATTTCAACCCTGGTCAACTCTGTCGAAAACAAGGATGTCGGAATCCTTGGCCTGGCCTTCAAGCCGAACACAAATTCCGTAGCTGGTTCTTCTTCCCTTCGCCTGGCTCAGAACCTGCTCTCCAAGGGCGCCCGCGTGCGCGCTTATGACCCTGTCGCCATTCCAGAAGCCCAGCTGCAACTGAACGGCAGCATTCATTATTGTGAAACCCCATACGCCGCTGCCGAAGGTGTAGACGCACTCGTCGTCGGTACCGGCTGGCCCGAATTCCGCGGCCTGGATTTCGAAAAGATCAAGCACCTGCTGAAACGCCCTGTCATCGTCGATACCAAAAACCTCCTCGATTCCGTGCGCCTGCGCGCCATGGGCTTCGAATATGTCGGAGTCGGACGCTCGTAGCAACTCCTCGCAATCTTCTTCGCTGATCTCTGATTCCACGGCACTTATATTACCGCTTCTACAAGCCTCGCCGATCATCTGTTAAGGCGAAGAAGAAAGAGGCGGGTCATGAACAAAAGAATCAGACTGGCGCTGACCGTTCTGGTCGCCCTGCTGGCTCTGGCTTCATTCAGCCGCTTTCTCGACTGGATGAACCTGCCCAGCGACTTGTGGCTGTGGAGCGGAATTGTGGGGACGCTCTTGCTGCTGGTCGTTGTTCCTTCCCTGATCGCAGCTATCTGGCGTCCACAACGGCACTAAACACGACTCGCGCCGGGATTCTGTACATCCGTTCCCGCGAGGAGGGGACAAGTCCGCGCGCAACAGGTGTGCGCGGGAGAAAGGGGGGGTATGACCACGACAATTTTCAACGATCGCGAAATTCGCAGCGGAATCGGCGGCAATCGCCAGCTCCTGTTTCGTGCAGCCTTACTGGCGCTGGCATTTGCAATCGTGATCCTGGTGATCTCGAACCTGATGCGGGTTACTCGCATCGGTGCCGGATATGTGGGAGTGGAAGTGAACCTTGCCGGCAGTCAACGCGGCGCTCAGGACATTCCAGTGCGTACCGGCTGGGTGTTCTATTCGCCGCTGAAAACGGAGGTGATCCCATTTCCGACCTTCGTACAAACGGTGAAGTGGACAGCGGATGTGGGCGAAGGCCATCCCTACAACGAGGAGAATGTCTTTAACAGCAAGGAAGGACAGGAGGTGCGCGCAGACGTATCAATGTCGTATGCCATCGACTCGGTCAAGGTGCCGGAGTTCTACGTGAAGTACCGCACCGACAACTTGGATCGCTTTACGCATGGAATTCTGAAAGACATCGTACGCAACTCGCTCAATGAGATGGCTTCCACCTACAAGTTGGAGGACATCTACGGCGAGAACAAAGCCCAGTTCCTGCGCGAGTCGCGTGAGCGCGTGCAGGCGCAGGTTTCGCCCGTAGGAGTACAGATCCAGCAGTTCGGCTTCATCGGCAAACCACGTTTCACGGCGGCGATCGAGCAGGCGATCACTCAGAAGACGCAGGCGATCACCGAGGCCGAGCGCGCCCGCAACCAGCTGGCGGTCACGCAAGCCGAGATGGCGAAGGCCGTAGCGGAAGCCGAAGGCGAGGCGCGCAGCCAGATCGCTCGTGCCCATGGTGAGGCAACCAGCCTCATTGAACGAGCACGCGGCGAGGCAGAAGCTAACCGCCTGCGCCAGGCATCAATCACTCCACAGCTCTTGGCGTGGAGACGGCTGGAGAATCAGCGAGCGCTGGTTGAGCGCTGGAATGGCGACTTGCCAAAGACTGTGCTGGGCGAAAAGTCGAATCTGCTGCTGCCGTTTCAGACGGAGCAGAAGTAGGGGCTGGCGGGCGGGACTTCGGTTCCGCCCGCTTAAAGCTCCCACAGGTCCTCTCGCCGGCCCGTTTACATCTCCGTGAGCTTGATCAATGACCGATTGCCAACTTTCACAAACTCCAGTTCCCGTGCCGCCAGCAGCGTGTTCACCGCTTCCTTAACCCTTGAGCGAGAAACGAATTTGCCAAAGAACGAGTCCAGTTCCTGCTGATCGGCAGCAATCATGCAATCCAGATATTTTGATAACAGCGCCGACAATGCCTGGGCCACTGAAAGCTCGATTCCCTCCCGCACCGCACCCGGCGCCCAGCGGTAGAGCACATCCCAAAAGGCGCCTTCGCCAGATTTGTAGTCCACGCGAGTAATACGCAACTTTGACCAGAGTTCCGCGAGCGATTTGTCCAGCGCGGCCGCCGACACGCCCTTGCCCACAATTTCGAGCAGCTTCTGCTTGGAAACAGCGCCGCCGCCCCTCTGAATCGCGGAAAAGGCGTCACACGCCAACTGCGAGTACTCCGACCGCGGACCCGGCTTCGGTGGCTGCTTGGGATTGCGCTCACCCACCAGCGCATAAAAATAGGGAAAAATCGAACCCGCGACCAGGAAAGACTCTTCGAACAGATTGGCTTCATACGCACTGCGGTCACGAAGCAGCCGCACCATAAGTTCGGTCGCATCCTGAGCACGAGGATCGGCGAAGGCATGCTGCCACGTCGGCAGGTGATCCTCAGAGCCAGCCCACGCTCCAATGAAGGTGGGCAACAGCAAAGGCGAGCGCAACGGATACATCAGAGAGAACCCAACCGACTCGATAAACCCGCGCGCCTCATCCAAAGTTCGAACCGGTGAGCCGTTAAGCCGCCACTTTTCGCGCCGAAGCGCTTGCAATTCCAGGTCGGTCATTGGACCGTGTCTCTCATGCGCTGGCGAGTCTCAGCCCTTCGGCGATATTCATCGAGGCCGCATATTCAATGTGGAGAACTCGCCGGGGAGCGTATGTCCGGGACTTCGACGAAGCATGGACAATGAGAGGCCGCATCGCGAGGATACCTCCTGTCGCAACAACGCAGTCCCTTGGAGCTGCGTTGGCCGCGATCTCCTGAATTGAGTCATCGCTCAGAACCCCCAATTTGTGAGTTTCGGGTAAGACCCGCAATGGCCCGTTTTCAGGAGTTGAATCATCGAGATGAACTCGGAGGGCTAAAACTCTTTGCAGCGCTGTCGCTGGAGCATGGGCATAAATCGCACCCTGCTTAACTGACCATGGCCCCCAGCCCTCAGCTCCGGCTCTTTCCTGCAACGGCAGCGCTGTGTCCTGATGCCAAACCACCAGCCAATTAGCATTCGGAGACTTGTCGAAAAGGGTCGCATGAAATGGCGTCGCGTCTGTATCAAGAACATGGCGGGCCATAGCCATCAAACGGCTATCGTAAGCGATGGCAGCAGTCGCCTTGTGCCTGAGCATATGTCGAATTCCAGCCTTGCTGCGAGACAGGCCGATTTCGCTGAGACTGTCGACAAGAGATTGGATCTCATTCCATTCCAAAACTTCCGGCACTACTGCAAAGCCGAATTGTTCTCGTTCACGCTGCCACATCTGAGTGAAGGAAGAGTTCTTCTATTTGCCCTTGAGTTTTAACTAAGAGCTAAAGGCTAAGAGCTGATAGGTGAAAGCTCTCAAATTCTCTTGAACGCCTTCTGAATGTCCTTGATTGAGTATCGCAGAACTACAGGCCGTCCGTGCGGGCAGGATATAGGGCAGTCGGTTTTGGCAAGTTCAGTGAGCAGCCACTCCATCTTGTTCTGATCGAGTGGCATATTGACCTTGATCGCTGCGTGGCAGGCAATCGACGCAGCAATACGGGCGCGAAGCTGTTGCAGATTGATCGCCTGCTCCTCGCGCGCGACCTGGTCGATCAATTCATGCAGGAGATGCTCAACCTGGTGCGACTCTATGCCAGCGGGAGCGAGCTTCACCACGATGCTGCGCGCGCCAAACGGCTCTGCCTCAAAGCCGTTCTGGGCAAGTTCCTGGGAAATTTCCGGGAACACCGCCTGCTGCGCCGGCGTAAGCTCGAGCACCAAAGGCATCAGCAAACGTTGACTCTCCACCCTTTGAGCCGCGCGTTGCTTGAGAAGTATCTCGAATAGAACCCGCTCGTGAGCAACATGCTGATCAATAATCCAAAGCCCCTGCTGATCAACCGCAAGAATAAAAGACTCACGAATCTGTCCCAGGCACTTGAGCGAAGAAAGCGAAGGCGCTAAATCGCTGACAGCATCAGGCTCCTCTTGAATGGGAGGAGCACACCCGTTTCCAGGGAATACTGGATCGGGTGCCCGAGCCAGTGCCACTGCAGCATTGGCCTCCACAGAAATTCCATCCCCCCCGAACTGTAGCCGTTCTGTAATAGCCGGCAGTACCGGCGCCTGTAGGGCAAATCCCGGCGGTGCAGCAGGAGCGTACGCTGCGCGCCAGGCTGCAATATCCACCGTACTGCGCGACCCCGGTGTCAGTGACGGAGTTGCCGTGGGCCGCGCCGTCATTTCAGTAACGAACTGCGGAACCGGTCGCGCCTTTACGAGGGCAGCCCTCACGGAGTCGCGAACAAAGTCATGCAATAAACTCTGCTGGCGAAAGCGCACCTCGGTCTTTGAAGGATGGACATTTACATCTACTTCTCCGCTCGGCAACTCCAGAAAGAGCAGCACCACCGGAAACACGCTCGGCGGAATCACATTGCGGTATGCCTCGGTCAGAGCGTGCTGAATCAGACGGTCCCGGACCAGCCGCCCGTTGACGAAAACATAAATCGAGTTGCGGTTCAGCTTCTGTATCTCCGGCTTGGAAATAAAGCCGTGCAGCCGCAGTTCGCCCGGATCTTTGCTGGTTTCTTCTTTGGCCTCCCGCCGCCACGGTGGCGGTTGGGGAAGTCCCGTTCGCTCCAGTGGCTGAAGCACCGCCAACGAAAGCAACTGATCAAGAACTTCCTTCCCGAAAACCTGATAAATGCGTGCGCTGTAATCGGCTACTGGCGGCGCAACCAGCACAGCATTGGTGGCCGAATGCAGTTCGAAATGCTTGTCAGGATGTGCCAGCGCATAGTGCGTCACCAGCGAGGCGATATGCGAAAGCTCAGTAGCTTCCGCCTTGAGGAACTTCTTTCGTGCGGGCGTATTAAAAAACAGATCGCGGACCGTGATCGACGTTCCGCCTGGCAGCCCGGCCTCTTCCACGCGAAACATCTTGCCGCCATTGATCTCGATCAGCGTTCCGGCTGCCTCCTCCGGGGATCGTGTCTCCAGCCGCAGACGCGACACCGACGCAATCGAGGGCAAAGCCTCGCCGCGAAATCCTAAAGTTGAGACGCTCAGAAGATCGTCTGCATTGTTGATCTTCGAAGTAGCATGTCGTTCAAAGGCAAGCAGAGCGTCATCCCGGACCATGCCGCACCCGTTGTCAGTCACCTGAATGAGTTTTTTGCCTCCGGCTTCCACCTGAATCCGAATCCGTGTCGACCCCGCATCGATTGAATTTTCCAGAAGTTCCTTGACCACGGAAGCCGGACGCTCAACTACCTCACCAGCGGCAATTTTGTTGGCGACATGCTCGGGAAGGATGTGAATTTTGCCCATGCTTGCGACGTATCGCCGATTACTCCCAGGTCTCAGTTTTCGGTTTCAGACGCTGCACTTCGCGCCTGCGGCCGGAACTCGACCGCCAGCGTGGTCTCGACTGCCACAGCTTTGCCCTTCACATGATACGGCTGAAAGCGCCACCACTTCACTGCTTCGATGGCAGCCGGAGCCAACCCCTCGGGCCCGCTCAAAGGTTGAGCATCAATGACGCTCCCATCCGCGCCCACTACAGTTTCCAGCAAAACCACTCCGCGCATGTTCTGCTCGCGAGCCGCTGCCGGATAAACCGGCTCAATCTTGTGAGTCACCAATTGGTCCATCACTTCGCCGGGGACGCGAGCCGGCTCAGACGACAAAAATCCGGTAACCGGCGGTATCTGCGACTCAATCTCCTGCCACGCCCGAT
Organism: Acidobacteriota bacterium; assembly: GCA_003224905.1. GTDB lineage: Bacteria > Acidobacteriota > Terriglobia > Terriglobales > Acidobacteriaceae > QIAA01. The sequence continues at coordinate 9,155 of QIAA01000065.1, read as the reverse complement.
ACCAGTGCCACCAACCGATGGCGCACGTCGTAAACAGAATCGCGACAGCAATCCACAGAACGCGTCGCACCCTGGGTGCATCTATTCTGCGCCGCCGCTTTGTTGAGGATACTGAAGACTTGTTGTGTAAACCCGTCGAAGTATTTTGGACAGATTTCCGTGGCGCCTGGCCGATCCAATAGCGAAGCAAGCCCTGTTGTTCCGGCAAAAGTCCCAGGAATTCCACTCCGCAGCGCAATTCCGAGCGATGCCGCACGACTCCTCTCGCGTGAACCGCCAGCGCCACCTCGGGAAGCCGGAAGCTGACTCCCACCGAATCTCCGGTGCGAAGCTCGGCAGCCAGGATCGCCGCCATCCCGCCTTCCCCAATATTTAGCAGCCGCCCCGGGACACTGTCCGGAACGCCAGACTTTAGTACCGTTATTTCGACAGGAACAGCTAAGGGAAAGCGGGGAATTCGACGCGGTGCCCTGGCAGTCCTTACCGGGCTCTCAACCACTGCTGTGCTCATTGCTTACCTTCCTCCGAGTTTGAGGACACTACCCGCTCCTCTTCGGCTGGAAAAAGGACGCAATGGCTGGTTGTTTAGGAGTTTGAGGCAGTATAGCATCGCTGACTCTAAGGTCAGCAAGCTGATTTCCACATCTGAGTTGGCTGATACTTTTGAACGAAAGACAAACTGCTGGAATGTTTTCGCCCGGCCTTATCGAGAACAAAAGACTACGCCAAGCATCAACTCCGGCTCAGGGACAGTACTCCTCGCGCACTCAAGTCGGCACTCGCGTCACCGACTACGGCCAGCGCTTGGCTGTGTCTTCCCAGCCTGCCGCGCGCGCCTGTGGTTGGCTGGCGTTCACGGCCGCTTGCGGGATGCGGATTGGCTGCTGCGGCGTGCTGGTCGCGGCCAGCGTCGGTTTGTTATCCCCCGCGGCTTCCTTGTCATCGGACAGCAACGGTGCTGCCACCCGCAGCGCCTCTACTTCTTTTTCCAGTCTCGCCAGCTCAAGTTCTTTCTGCCGCAGAACTTCATACACATTCTTCATATCGTCGGCACCCTGAATAATCGTGGAATTGCAGCGATTGATCGAACTTTATCAGTTGTCTCATTTTTGTCAAGAATTTAAGCCCAAAATTGTTTAACTTTGAGAAACTCTACCAACTTTGTGGGAACAGCAAAGTGCATCATTTCGTACTCTAAGACGAACTCGGTACTTGCACGTCCAATCATGACAAATAGTTCAGTGCCGCGGTAAGCTTTTTCACCTACATCACCGCGCTCAGAGCTTGGAAAGGATTCACATGCTACGAACGTCGGCCTTTGCCCGCTTGCTGCTCATCCTCACTTCCGTTTCGCTCGCTGCCCAGGTCCAGTTGCCCAAGACTCCTGTGCGGGACGTGACCGACGAATATTTCGGAACCAAGGTCGTCGATCCTTATCGCTGGCTGGAGAAGACTGACGACCCTGAAGTCGCCACCTGGATGAAAGCGCAAAACGATTACACCAGGAATATGCTGGCGCGAATCCCCGGGCGCGATCAACTGCTCGAACGCGTGAAGGCTCTGGACAACGCGGGCGCGGTCGTTTCCGCCCTCCAGGTCTGGGGTGGAAAATACTTTTACTACAAGACCGAGCCGGGCTCCGATAACCGCAAACTGTACGTTCGTGACAGTCTCCAATCATTCGAGCGACTGCTGGTGGATCCGGAAAAGCTGACCACCCCCGACGGCAAGCATTATTCCATCGATTACTTCCAGCCGTCGATCGACGGCACACACGTGGCGTACGGAATGTCCCAAGGCGGATCAGAAAACAGCGTGCTGCACGTCCTGGAAAGCACAACGGGAAAGGTTTTGAGCGACAGCATTGACCGCGCAGAGTTCGGCTCCCCCAGTTGGTTGCCCGATGGTCACTCATTCTTCTATTCGCGGTTGCAGAAGGTGCCGCCTGACGCTCCCGCCACAGCGCGGTATCAAAAACTACGCGTGTACCACCACAGTTTGGGAGCTGATCCTGAAAGCGAACCCGCCGTCTTCGGCTACGACGTGAATCCAAACATCAAGGTCACGGAAGACGACTTCTCAGTACTCGCCTACTCGCCCGGTGCGCCGCACTATCTTCTCGGACTCGTAATTCACGGTGTCAAGCGAGAACTGGACGTGTATGCAGTCCCGTTAGAAGCAAACCCCGGATCAAATACGGCGTGGAAAAAGATTGCCGAGGAAGCCGATGCTGTTACTGGCTTGGATGTGCACGGCGACAGCATTTACTTGCTTTCCCATAAGGACGCGTCGCGTTTCAAAGTGCTCCGGACCACCCTCGCAAAAGCAGATCTCACGAAAGCTTCAGTCGTCGTTCCTCCCAGCGAGGTAGTGGTCACCAGCATCAGCGCCGCTGCCGACGCCCTCTACGTTCAGGATCTCGATGGAGGAGTTGGACGTTTGCGCCGTTTGCCTCACGACGGCGGCGGTATTCAACCCGTAAAATTGCCCTTTGACGGCGCCATTCAATCGCTGGCTACAAATCCTACGCAGCCCGGCGCATGGATCGAGCTGACCTCCTGGACAAAATCGCCGTTATGGTTTGCACTCGACGCAAAGTCTGGCAAGCTCGCTGATACAGGTCTGGTCCCTCCGTCACCCGTAGACTTTTCGCAGGTCGATTCCGAAGAGGTAAAGGCGAAAAGTGCGGATGGCACGATGGTCCCGCTTTCCGTCATTCACAAGCGCGGGCTGGTGCTTGACGGTTCGCATCCTGCCTGGCTGGAAGGTTACGGAGCTTATGGCATCACTCTGGATCCGACGTTCCGTCCAATCGACCTGGCCTTTCTGGAGCGAGGCGGCGTGTTTGCCGTCGCTCATGCGCGCGGTGGTGGCGAGTACGGCGAGGATTGGCATCTCGCAGGTAAGAAGCTGACCAAGCAGCACACAATTGACGATTTCATTGCGGGTGCACAGTACCTCATTGAGCACAAGTACACATCACCAGCACACCTTGCAGGCGAAGGAACCAGCGCCGGTGGCGTAACGATCGGCGGCGCCATCACACAGCATCCAGAGTTATTCGGGGCGGCACTTATCCGCGTCGGCGACTCTGATTCTTTACGTTCAGAACTGATGGCCAGTGGGCCGGCGAATATTCCCGAGTTCGGGACCGTGAAAGAAGCCGACGGCTTCAAGGCTCTTTATGCTATGGACGCGTACCAGCACGTCAAACCGGACACCGCGTATCCGGCAGTGCTCTTGACCACAGGAGTAAATGATCCGCGCGTAGCATCCTGGCAGGCGGCAAAAATGACGGCACGTCTGCAGGCGTCCTCCAACAGCGGCAAGCCAGTGCTGATGCGCGTTGATTACGACGCCGGACACGGTATCGGCTCCACCAAATCACAACGCGACACCGAGTTCGCCGACGAACTTGCATTTTTATTCTGGCAACTCGGGATTCCGGAGTTTCAGGCGTCTGCGGGCGGAAATTAGCGTTCAGACCGTCACATAACAATCATCCCTCGCCAGCGGGGGTGCACGATTTTACAATCCCGTCGCCTTACCTTTCCGAGCATGCCCCGTCTAAGCCAGCATGGGACGTCTCTCTCACCAGGAATCGCGCTGCGCATAAGTCAAATGTTTTACGGAACGAAAACGTCGCCAGTTTCGTAACGGAACCCAGGGATTGGTGTCTACGGGCGGGGTGCCCGCGGAAGCCGAGCCGGACAAGCCTTTCCGGAGGAACCAATGGAAATCGGTCGTAATGGCAGTAACGGTAGCGAGCCCAAGGATTTTCCCGGCGCTAACGACCCGCATGTGCAACAGGTTGTTAGGGCAGCGCACGAAGAACTCAGGCAGCTCATGCGGCAGCGCGCCGATGTCATGAAGCGCATCGGCACCGTGAAACAAACGATTGTGGGCCTTGCCAACCTCTTCGGAGATGCAATTCTCAGCGAAGAATTATTAGAGTTGGTGGACCGAAAGAGCGGCGGTCGGCAGCCCGGATTCACGAAAGCCTGCAGGGTCGTGCTGATGGAAGCTAATCAGCCGCTCGCCGCAAAGGAAGTCTGTGAGCAGATGCAGAGGCGCATGCCGCCGGTTCTTCTGCGCCACAAAGACCCGCTTGCTTCCGTTACCACGGTTCTGAATAGGTTGGTAGATTACGGTGAGGCGCGAACTGTGTTGCGGGAAAATGGCCGCCGTGCCTGGGAATGGGTCTCTGATCCAGAGACGAGCGCATCTGACACCAGGCCCGAGATTAGTGTTTAATCTGCGCTAAGTAACGGTTGCTTCAAGGTCATCAGGCAGAGTCGGAAACAGCAGTGGCTCAAGAATCAGGCGACGAGCCTCTTCCAAGGTCAGCTTCTGATCAGCCGAATAAAGTTCCAACGAGCGACCTGCCTTGCGAATCGTAAGAATTCCATCCTCGGGGACCGCGGTAGCTTTGGCCAGCGGTTCGTAGGCGTATCGGATGGTCTGGTCGGACATATCGGCCGCAACTGTCACTGCCGTGTTTGCGGCCGGATTAGAGACACGGCATCCAAACTCGGAGACTCGCTGAAGATCGGCATTCCCCTTTTGCTGCCGGTATGCGTCCAAATCCCGCTCAAATCCCTGAACAAAACGACTCCACAGTCGCCTAGCTTCAGAATCGTATCCCCGTTGCACTGATTGGGGGCCGCTTTCCTTGGAATCTGTCTGCTTGCGAAGACGATCGGCAATCCAATTCATTGACCTCTCCCGGGTGATTTTCAGATGCAACCAGCCGGTACGCGGTGGCTTGCATCCGAGGCAACGAGATCAAGATTTCGTCATTTGAACAACAAGGAAGAAAAATTGGTGAGATTGCGCCGCCAAACCATCCACGTGTGCGCGCCGCCAGTCTCGATGTCAACGTGCTGCACACCTTTGGATTTGAGCCAATCACGAAACTTGCGATTGAGATCGATCAGATGATCCTCCGTGCCGCAGGCAATCCATAAGAGACGTAGCGGTGAATTCGCCTTGGAGTCGAGTGAAGGAAATTCTGCGGCGAAATCTTCTCTCAAGCCGCCCGAACTAAAGGCGCCAATCCAGGCGAACTCGTCGAGGTTGTTCAACCCGGTGAGCAGAGATTCTGATCCACCCATGGACAGTCCGGCAATCGCGCGCGATTCGCGGTTTTTCATCACCGAATAGCTGCTCTCGACCTGCGGTATCACTTCTTTAAGCAACACCTCCGTGAACTTGCGAAAGTTACGGCCGCGAAGCTCTTCATGGTTGAATGCCGCAAAACCGTGAGCGAGCATCTCCGGAGCACCGTAACCCAGCGGCATAACGATGATCATTGGTTTGGCCTTGCCCTGGGCAATCAGGTTGTCAAGAATCACGTTGGCGCGGCCCACGGCAGTCCACCCGCTGGCGTCATCGCTGAAACCGTGCAGCAGATAAAAGACAGGGTATTTCGTCCCACTCCGCGGATCGTATCCAGGCGGCGTAAAGACGTAAAAATCGCGCTCGTCTCCCACAACTCCGGACTTATAGAAGTGATGATGCAAAACCCCATGCGGGCCGTCATTCACTTCCCACGAGAGCGACGCCGGCCCGGGAACATGGACTTCACTGGATGGGTAGAGCAGATTTGGCTTGAGCAAAGGATTGGAAGGATCCGTCAGATGCACGCCATCCACGATGAACCCATAGCCGTAAAAATCGGGTTCGAGCACGGCAGTGGTTACAGCCCAAACCCCTTCATCATTCTTCTGCATCGCCACCGGCTTAGCGCCTTCCAGGTCGAGCAACACCTCTTTCGCATTCGGCGTGCGCAGGCGGAAGGTGATCGAGTGATTTCCGTGTACCTCGGGTGAAAGCACTGGTGCGGGAGGTTGAGGTGCGGGTTGCGACTGCGCCAAAGGACACACACCCGAAACAAATAAGACGGTGGAGAAACACAGCACGAAAATGATCGTCTTCATCATAGGCGGGCGAGAGTATACAGCACGCGGCTCGCAGCGGACTCCATGCCTTTTCTTGCGCCGAGGGCGAGCATGAGATTCTAAGTAATTGAGCGGCTTTAGCTCTTGTGCCCTCTTTGGTCGGAAGACTATCCACCACAAACGACACGGAGGAGAGATGCCAGGCCCCGCACTCGCCGCAGATTGGCCAACCTAGAAAGCTCTACACCACCCAACCGGACATGACCAGCAGCGTCATGACCCAAGCTGATTACCCCTGCCGGGGCCAGTTTGGCTTGTGATAACCTCGAAATTACTCGATATTTTCTAAGACTTGGTTCGGGTTTCGGTGGCCTTAGTGTCTGAGAATGGCAAGCCGACAATTCATGTAACCTGGAAAACCGTCACCTACCGAAGTGTTTTCCTGGCCGTGTTCATTGTCGTTGCCATCCTTTCGGCTGGCGTCTACTTCGCATTTCCTCAAGCCCGGCAAAAAGGCGCCAGTTCGATCAGCAGCCTGTTCAGCAGATTAGGTGAGTTGATTGCGGGAAACGCCGGACCCGCGAAGCCCGGCGCAATGAGTTCCCAGCAGGCCCACTTCACCGCTCTGGACGGCACCGTCCGGGTCAAGAAAGCGAATGGGAACAGCTGGATCAATGCAGACTACAACGTGCCCCTGGAAAAGGGCGACGTCATTCAAACCGGCGCCGAAGGCATGGCCAAGATCGTCTTTCACGATGGCACAAACTACACCGTGAAGCAGGATTCCCTGATCGTCGTGGAAGAAAACTCCGCCAACCAGCAACAGCAGACGAACATCTCCGTGGCCGTAACCACCGGAACCGTGGACCTCGCGACTGCTACCTACGTACAAGGTTCCCGATCGCAAGTGATCGTCAGGGGCGCGACCGCCTCGCTGGCACCCGACAGCAGCGCCAGGGTGCAGAATGATACGAAAACTGATCGTCACGAAATTGTGGTCACTAAAGGTGCTGCTGAAGTAGTGCGCAGCGGTGAAGTGCAGAGCCTCACCAGCGGTGAAGGAGTGTCGTTCCAGACCGAGTCTCCACGCATGGCCAGGATAAGAGAGGTGGCCCCGCCCACTCCCATCGCCCCTGCCAACATGATGCCGATTTTCTCCTCAGGCGGCCCCAAGTCGGTGGACTTTTCCTGGACCGCCATGCCCAATGCCCTGGGTTACCGGCTGCGGATTTCGCGGAACCCATACTTCTCGTCCACCGTCGTGGATAAGAAAGTGAACACCGCCGACGTGATCGTTTCCGGTCTGACGGAGGGGGCCTACTACTGGGTCGTCCAGTCTTTCGACCGCGACGAAAAAGAGTCCCTGGAAAGCGAAAAGAACCGTTTTACCATCATTCCGAGAGGCAAGAACACGGCCGGCATCAATTTGGAACTGGAGCCCTTGGTCCAGCACGGCCATGTACTGGAATTGACTGGTAAGACCGAAGTTGGAGCGCGTGTAATGGTGAATGGGCAAGAAGTGCCGGTCATAGGCAATGACGGCATCTTCCACTACTTCACCCCTCCCCTGTCGGCGGGCGAAAGCGTGATCACGATTACCGCGCAAAACGCCAAGGGTGGGGTAAATACTGTGCAAAGAACAGTGGTTATTCAATAGAGCAGAATGGGAGCTTACCTCCCGAGGTGCAGGAACTTTGGTGTGCGGTCTGAATCGAGAATCTCACATAGAATTAAAGACCCGCCCCCAAGAGACCGATACGAGTACCGGGAGCGCCCGGATCAACCTAAGAGAGACAGCTCACGTATGTCATCGAATGGATTCCACGGCAGCGGTTCACGCATGACGAACTTGAGGTCGCTGTTCAGCATCTTCTCCAGCGACCTCGCCATCGACCTGGGCACCGCCAATACGCTGGTGTACGCGCGCGGCAAAGGCATTGTGGTAAACGAACCTTCGATTGTGGCCCTGAATAAGAACACCAACGAAGTCGAGGCTGTTGGTAAAGAGGCCAAGGAAATGCTTGGCCGCACACCTGGCAACATCGTGGCCATCAAGCCCATGAAGGATGGCGTCATCGCCGACTTCAAAGTCACTGAGAAGATGTTGAACTACTTCATCCAGAAGGCGCACAACCGCAAGATGCTGGTGCATCCGCGCATCGTCATCGGCGTTCCTTCCGAGATCACGCAGGTCGAAAAACGCGCCGTTATGGACTCCGCCTACCGCGCCAAGGCCAGCGAAGTTTATTTGGTGGAGCAGGCGATGGTCGCGGCAATAGGCGCCGGACTTCCCATCACCGAGCCCAGCGGCAACATGGTGGTCGACATCGGCGGCGGCACCACTGACATTGCAGTAATCTCCCTCAGCGGAATTGTGTATTCACGTTCGGTACGCATGGCGGGCAACCAGATGGATGAAGCCGTCATGAATTATCTGAAGCGGAAATACAACCTGCTGATCGGAGAACGTACGGCCGAGCAGATCAAGATCGAGATCGGCTCAGCTTACCCGCTGGACAAGCCCCTGACCATGGAGATCAAGGGCCGCAATCTGATCGAAGGCGTGCCCAAAACGATCACTGTCGATGACAGCGAGATCCGCGAAGCGCTCAGCGAGTGTGTCTCTACGATCATGAACGCCGTTCGAGTGGCGCTCGAGCGCACCCCGCCGGAACTCTCTGCTGACATCAGCGACCGCGGTATCGTGCTCACGGGTGGAGGAGCCCTGCTAAAGAATCTGGACAAGCGTATCCGCGAGGAAACCGGACTCCCAGTTTCCATTGCCGACGACCCCCTCTGCAGCGTAGTCCTCGGTACCGGGAAGATGTTGAGCGATTTCAAGTTGTTGCGCAAGATTTCAATTGAGTAGCGAAGTTCGTATAACGATTCTCGTTTTGCTCCGTGGCGCCGCTAATCTAACTTGCAACATGAACCTGGAAGCTGGAAACTGAGTTGTTGGGGCCATGGAAAATCTGATCAGCCGCTATCGCAATGTGTCCATCCTGGCGGCTGTTCTCTTTGTGCAGGTCTTCGGCCTCGCAGTACAGGTCAAGCGCTCCACTGAACAACAATCTACCCGGCTCATTCGCGTCTGGACCGTCGGTGCCGTAGCGCCCTTGGAAAAAGGCCTCACCTGGTTCCAGGGTGGCGTCGGCGATGTCTGGCGCAGCTACATCTACCTCCGCGGAGTGCGCCAGGAGAATCGCGATCTTAAGTATGAGATTGAGCGCCTTCGCTTGGAGCAGGTGCGCTTAA
>QIAA01000228.1 GCA_003224905.1 Acidobacteriota bacterium | reverse complement strand
CAATCCACATGACGCAATCTAAGCGTTACCTTGTCTCAGCGATATGCAGGCACGCGGTTAATAGAACTCCAAAAAAATAATTGCTTACCTTCGTCGGCCGAGCGTCTGATCGCTCAGCTGCTTCAATGTGCACGGCAAGAATTGGGCCACCCACTCAAAGCGTTTGACTTTTGCGGGCAGCGATCTATGTGGAGCGCGGCAACGTATTTATTATTATGAGGACGGGGTGGTCAGAACGGGCACGCTTATTTTTCTGCTGCTGCTACCGGTGGAGACGTCGTGTCGAGATATCGGACGGTGTCGAAATCTCGACACGGTAGTGTCGAGATCCCTGGCTGCCTTAATGATTAAAGATAATGGAAGATGCAATAATATAGCGAGGCTGTAGTCAGAAAACTGGAGGAGATCAATCACGCGCTGCAAACAATAATGGTACAATGTTGAAATTGGCGCTTTTTGCGAACCTCCGCTGATCGCCGCACGAATTCGCTGGTAGGTTCCACAGTGGCAGAGGTTTCCGCCATCGCTTCATCGATTTTCTGATCAGAGCCAAAACTTAGTTCCTGTAAGCTCAGGATGTCGCGGAGATACCAGAGCAACGGCATCTCGGGATCGGCATCAAATGAGCGATCAACTCTATTGACTTTGAATCGGATCATCGTCTCGTCTCCCTTCAAACGCGTTAGACCTTGGTTCCACTTAGACGACCCGTTCCTCCTTGTGAGAATCGCAAGATTCCCGGTTAAACGAATCACGGCTGAAAAGTCTTCTTCGGCAGAATCACCGGCTTCCGCTGTGTTGATCTGGAGCCGCGGTCGTCACAGGGCATGCAACAGGACTGCACATTTTGTGCAGCCATTTTTCACGCCTTCTCGTATAGAAGGAAAAAACTTTAAGATGCGAAGTGGCCAGATGTCGGGCAACCGTGATCATCGGCCGAGCCGACCCCGTCGAGCAGCAGAGCGCCCGAGCCCTGTCGCTGGTTTCGATCGCACACACGCGGGTATCGCATCTTTAATTAACGAGAAATGAGGAGGGTTTAATCATGGAACTGCCACTGAAAGGAATCAAAGTTATCGATTTTACCGGCGTACAGGCTGGACCAGCATGTTGCCAGATGCTGGCGTGGTTCGGCGCCGATGTAGTGAAAGTCGAGCGGCCAGGCGTTGGCGACGTTACGCGCCATCAGCTGCGTGATATCCCCGATCAGGACGCGCTGTATTTCACGCAGCTCAACAGCAACAAGAGGTCGCTTGAGCTGGACACCAAGACGCCGGAAGGCAAGGCGATCATGGAGAAGCTGATCCGCGAGGCCGACGTGTTAGTCGAGAACTTCAGGCCCGGCGCGATGGACAGGATGGGGCTTAGCTGGGAGCACATTCAGGAGCTCAACCCGCGTATCATTTTCGGGTCGATCAAGGGCTTCAGCGAAGGCTCCCCTTATGAGGACATCAGTGTCTATGACAACGTGGCGCAGTGCGCGGGCGGCGGCGCCTCGACGACCGGCTTTTGGGATGGTCCTCCGACGGTCAGCGGTGCGGCGCTCGGCGACAGCAACACCGGCATGCATCTTTTGACCGGCATCCTGGCGGCATTGGTCGGCCGTGAGAAGACCGGCAAAGGCGAGAAAGTCTCGATGTCCATGCAAGATGCGGTGCTGAATTTGTGCCGCGTCAAGCTGCGCGATCAGCTACGCCTGGAGCGTCTTGGCTACCTGGAGGAATACCCGCAGTATCCGAACGGGAAGTTTGGCGATGCGGTCCCTCGCGGCGGCAACGCCGGCGGCGGCGGTCAACCGGGTTGGGTACTCAAGTGCAAGGGCTGGGAAACCGACCCGAACGCCTACATCTACTTCACGATCCAGGAGCAGAACTGGGCGCAAACCTGCCAGGCGATCGGTAAGCCGGAATGGGCGCAAGATCCTGCATACGCTACCGCCCGCGCGCGCCAGCCGCACATCTTCGATATCTTTGCAGACATCGAGAAATGGCTCTCCGACAAAACCAAGTTCGAGGCGGTCGACATCCTGCGCAAGTTCGAGGTGCCATGCGGGCCGGTGCTTTCCATGAAGGACCTTGCCTACGATCCGTTCCTGCGCGCCAGCGGCAGCATCGTCGAGGTGCAGCATGAGACGCGCGGCACGTACCTCACAGTCGGCTGCCCGATGAAGTTCTCCGGCTTCACGCCCAACATTAGCGGCGCCCCGCTGCTGGGCGAGCACACCGACGAAGTGCTAATCGAGCTGGGATATAGCAAAGAAGAGATCGCCAAACTGCGCGGTAAAAAGGTCGTGGCATCGACGGGCCTAATTCCAGAAAAGCACGACATCCCGAAAGCTTCGTAAAAAGGACCTGCCATGGAAAACAAGACGAGCTCCACCTCTATAACGAATGGGTTTCACCTCGTGGTCGATGCCATGAAGCTCAATGGCCTCGACACCATCTATGGTGTGGCTGGCATTCCGGTGACCGACTTGACGCGGCTGGCTCAGGCCGAAGGCATTCGCTACATCGGCTTTCACCATGAGCAATCCGCCGGCAACGCGGCGGCGATCAGCGGCTATCTGACGCAGAAACCGGGTACCTGTCTCACTGTCTCTGCTCCCGGCTTTCTCAACGGCATGGTGGCCCTGGCCAACTCCACTACAAACGGATTCCCGATGATCCAGATCAGCGGATCGAGCGACCGGGCGCTCGTCGACCTTCAGCAAGGCGAGTATGAGGAGCTCGACCAGATGAACGCGGCCAAGCCGTACGCTAAAGCAGCGTACCGGGTCGATCGGGTTGAGGACATCAGCATCGGTCTGGCGCGCGCAATCCGCGCCGCCGTCTCCGGACGCCCTGGCGGCGTGTATCTCGATTTCCCGGGCGACGTCCTGGCTGCCACCCTCGACACCGAGACCGCAGCGCGATCGTTGGTCCGGGTAGTCGACGCGATACCGCGGCAGCTTCCTGCTCCGGAATCAGTCAAGCGCGCCATCGAGGTACTGGCCAAAGCCGAGCGGCCGCTCATCATCCTCGGCAAGGGTGCGGCTTATGCGCAGGCGGACGCTGACATTCGCGCATTCATCGAGAAGACCGGGATACCTTTCCAGCCCATGTCCATGGCGAAGGGCCTACTGCCCGACGACCACCCGCAATCGACCGCGGCGGCGCGATCTTACGCGCTGGCGCAGGCCGATGTGGTGGTGTTGATTGGCGCGCGGCTGAACTGGCTGCTGGGTCACGGTAAGAGCCCACAGTGGTCGCCGGCGGCGCAATTCGTTCAACTGGACATCGAGGCGACAGAGATCGACAGCAATCGTGCCATCGCGGCGCCGGTCGTAGGGGATATTGCCTCTTCCGTTTCGGCTCTGCTGGCGATGCTGAAACCCGGCCAGATCCGGGCTCCTTCCGCATGGCTCGATCAGCTCGCCCAGCACAAGCAGCGCAACCAGGAGCGCATGGCGAGCCGTCTCGCCGCTAACCCGGACCCGATGGATTTCTACAGCGCTCTCGGCGCCATCAACGGCGTGCTTGCCGACAAGCCGGAGATCTATGTCGTGAACGAAGGGGCGAACACGCTGGACATCGGCCGCAACGTTATCGACATGCGCATGCCGCGCAAACGCCTTGATAGCGGGACGTGGGGAGTGATGGGCATCGGCATGGGTTACGCGATTGGCGCGGCGGTCGTCAGCGGCAAGCCGGTCGTGGCCATCGAAGGTGACAGTGCCTTCGGCTTCAGCGGAATGGAGATCGGAACCATTTGCCGCTATCACTTGCCGATCGTCACGGTCGTCTTCAACAACGGCGGCATCTATCGCGGCGACGATGTCAACCACAGCGGCGGCACGGATCCCGCGCCAACCGTTCTGATGAAGGACGCATGCTACGAAAAGCTGATCGAAGCCTTTGGCGGCGACGGCTACTATGCTGCGGATCCGCAGGACCTGGCCAAGGCTCTCACCGATGCGCTGGCTTCGGGGAAACCGGCCCTGATCAATTGCCCGATCGATCCGACAGCGGGGACGGAGAGCGGCCACATCAGCAATCTCAACCCGCAAAGCAACATCACGGAAAAAAAGTGAGGGACAAGTGAGGTGGGTCTACACAGTCTTCTTTGACCTGCTCAATTATTCCGAGCAATGCGTCCGGGGCGACGGGATTGGTTGGCATCAACCCCGCACTGTGCAGGATGTCTCGACGCCCTGCTACCCTCGACGCATTTATGCGCAGGCTTCATTTAATTTATTGCTGTAAGCGAGATCATTTAGGAGAACTGCAATGCACACCACGTCAATCGTTCAAGCACCGTCACTTACTCTCGCGTCTGGTGTAGCCATCCCCGACAGCAAAATGGTGCGCGAAGTCACCGAATTGGTTCGCGATACAGAGAACTCGTTGCTGTTCAACCATTCAAGCCGCGTCTACTATTTTGCCGCTGCAAGCGGCAAACGGAAAGGTCTCAC
>QIAA01000230.1 GCA_003224905.1 Acidobacteriota bacterium | reverse complement strand
ATGGCGATGAATCGGCCTCCGGGCTTCAGGCACCGGTACGCATGTGACAATACGGCGCTGACGGCGGCTTTGTTGGGCAGATGCTCCAGAAAGTTGCTGGTGAAGACGGCGTCCAGTTTCCCTTCCAAGAGCGGCCAAGGCGCTGAGCAATTTTGCTGGAGGATGGTGACGTCCCCAGCAGCCTGTTGGTGGACAACAGGATTCAGATCCATGGCGTATTTCACACCAGCGACGGCGTTGTTGATGAACTCGCAGTAGCCAGCGCCGAGGTCGAGGACGGTTCCTGTGCTGGGGAACCACTGGCCGAAGAACGGCGCCAACACCCTCCAGACCTGGGTCCGGTAGTCAGTCTTCCCGGCAAAGCGGGCACTATAGATTCGCTGCAGTTCAGGTCCGTCTGGAGAAGCTCGCATGGTTTTTCGAGAATCCTTCGTCGCTTGCGTCACTTCGCATGTAGTCGCCACGGCTGAGGTACTTCTCCAGCCAGCAATAGAGGGCGACAAATAGGTAGCGGCTGCCCATCTCCTTAATCTTGAGTTTCGATTCTCCGACGCGTCGGTTGCGCCAGGTGATGGGCATTACCGTCCACGAATATCCGCGCACGATGGTCTTCAGTGGCAGTTCCACCGTGAAGTTGAAGTGCGGGGAAAGGAAAGGGTGGCAGCCTTTGATGACGGTCAGCCGGTAGGCCTTGAACGCGTTGGTGAAGTCGTTCAGCGGAACACCAAACAGCAGGCGCAGGAATAGGTTCGCCATGCGGTTGAGCACGAGTTTGTGGCGGGGATAGTCGATCACGCCTCCGCCGCGCACGAAGCGAGAGCCGAAAACAGCATCCCAACCCTCGTTCAGGATCTGCCAGTAGCGGACGACATCGCGACAGTCGTCGGATTCGTCCGCCATCATTGTGACGACCGCGTCCCCAGTTACGTGATTAAATCCGTACGCCATGGCGCGCCCGAAGCCGTGGTCGCCTGAGTTTTGGATCGGTCTGCACTCGGGGATCCGGGCGTGGATCTCCTGGAGCAGTTTCCAGGTGGAGTCCGTGCTTCCATCGTCGACGACCACGATTTCGTGGGGAATCTGCTGCAGGCGCAATTCGAGGTGGAGGTGCTCGACTGTGGCGGCGATGCAGCCGTCTTCGTTCTGGGCCGGAATCACCACGGAAAGCAATTGGAGCCGTTCGCGGGGAACGGGCGGCGGCGATTTCATACGTGGCTCACTTCCAGCCAGTCGGGATGGTTGTAGGCGTGTTGCGCGATGCCTTCGAGAATTGTGGGGAGAGAAATCTCGATTTGCCAGCCGAAATCTTTGGCCGCCCTGGTGTTGTCCATGGCCACCCACGGGATGTCGTACATGCGTGGTTCGGGATCGACGGCCGGGCTATGGCACCCGAAGCGTTCGTCGCACCAGGCGGTGAGCTGAGCGAGCGACATAGCGTTGGAGGGACCGCCGCCGGCCGTATAGACTCGTTGTCCATCCGAGCGGGCCGTGCGCATTTGAGTGACCAGCAGGGCCGCGAGATCGCGAGGGTGAAATGCGTCCCGCGTTTGATAACCGGTGCCGTTGAATCCGATGTAGTGAATCGACCGGCGCCGCAGATGCGCGTTCACCCAAAAGGCGAAAATGCCCTGGGCCGGCGTGCCGAACTGTCCGGCGCCGGTGAGCACGCCGCAACGTGTGATCCATACCGGGAAATGGAACGCGGCGCCATATTCGAGGGCTATGATTTCCGAGGCCAGCTTGGTGGCTCCGTAGAGAGAAAGCGGCGCGGCGGTGGAAAAGTCCACTCCGATGCCGTCCATGGTGAGCCCGACGGGCAGCGGTGCAGCCGGGTCGACGGCGAAGGCCTGGTCGTGCACGCGTAGGGGAATGGCGGCGAGCGCGGGAATAGAATAGACACGGCTGCTGCTGAGCAGTAACAGCCCGGCCTTCTGCTCCCTACAGTATTCGAGTACGTTGCCGAGAGCGGCCAGGTTATGTTCGAAAAGCCGGCGGCTACTTCCGGCACCTGAGAGGCCGGCCAGCACGCTGGGATTGGCTGCTGCCTCGATCACCCAATCGCAGGCGGGCAGATTGGCAATGTCGCTGGCCGATCTGAGGTCCCCGTGAATGAATTCGACGCCCAGCCGTTCGATCCGCATGCGATTCGTTTCCACCCCCGAACGCATCAGGTTGTCTATGCCAGCCACGCGAACGCCTTCGACCCGTTCGAGCAAGCATTCAGCGAGGGCGCTTCCCACGAAGCCGCATACCCCGGTAATGAGAATCTTCATACAACATTGCGCGACAGGCGCTGTTTCCAACTGGTGGCGATCTCCTCGAAGATCATCGGTAGTGTCTTGACGATTTTCCAATTGGGGTAGTGCGCTTGCATTTTCCGAAGGTCACTGTAGTAGCAGATGTGGTCGCCAATTCGATTCGCACGCACGTAGCGCCAGTTCATCTTCCTGCCGGTGACGGCCTCGGCCATGTTGAATGCTTCGAGGACGGAGCAGGAGTTGGACTTCCCGCCGCCGAGATTGTAGACTTCGGCGACGCGCGGAGACTTCCAGAACTCATACATGAAGCTGGCGACATCCTCGGAATGGATGTTGTCGCGGACCTGCTTGCCTTTGTATCCGAAGACCTTATACTCGCGTCCTTCGACGTTGCATTTCACCACATAGCTGAGGAACCCGTGTAACTCTACGCCGGAGTGATTTGGGCCGGTGAGGCATCCGCCCCGCAGGCAGCAGGTGGGCATCCCGAAATAGCGGCCGTACTCCTGCACCATGACGTCAGCCGCGACCTTGGATGCGCCGAAAATGGAGTGCTTGCTCTGGTCAATCGGAAAAGCCTCAGCGATACCGTGCTCAAAGGCTGGGTCCGCGTAGTCCCAGCGTGTTTCGAGTTCGACGAGCGGCAGTGCGTTGGGCCGGTCCCCATAAACCTTGTTCGTGGACATGTGAATAAAGGGCGACTCAGGACAAAAACGCCGCGCTGCTTCGAGCAGGTGAAGCGTTCCCAATGCATTCACCTCGAAATCGAGAAACGGGATCGCTGCGGCGCGATCATGCGACGGCTGGGCCGCAGTGTGAATGATAAGGTCCGGCTTCAGTTTCTCCATGAGGGCCAGGACCGCTTCGCGATCGCGGATATCAATTGCCACGTGGCGGTAGTCCGGAATCTCGGATTGCAACTGCCCGAGCACCCAGTTTGTGTCGCCCTCGAATCCGAAGAAAACGGCTCGATGATTGTTGTCGATTCCCGTGATGGAGAATCCCAGTCGGGCGAACGACCGCGTCACCTCAGAGCCGATCAAACCGCAGGAGCCAGTCACAAGAACTGTCCGTTCTCTTCCCATCGTGCACCCTTTCCACGTTCATCGTTCTACGATGTACAGCCAGCCGCCATCATCTTTCGAGAGCAGCCTCAAATGATATTTCTTCTCGAAGACGGCAGGTGGAACAGATCAACCGCGAGTTGAAGACGGACCTCGGGTTGGGCGAGCACCAAGTCAGTAAGGAGGATGGACGATCGAGAAGTTCATTGACATGGCGGTGTTGGCGTATCTGTTGCTAATCCGTTTGTGCCATCAGGAGATTCTCCCCGACAAGGCGTGGAGCGTGTCTCAGCTGCAACATGCGTTTCGCTTACGGGTCATCACGAATCAAGTCGAGCATAATGTGAAGACGAGGCTGACAAAAGCCCGTAAGGTAGCCTAATTTCTTGCGCTAGAAGCCTAAGGCGTCGGTTTTGAGGAGGAGGATTGGATCTATCGGCACGTCAGACAGTAAACTGGTAGATAGAGAACTCTGCGTTCTCATATAAGAGAGGAAATTGTATGATCTGCTCTTTTCTGGTGACTACATTCCGGCTTCGCCGGTCTAAGATGCGGAATTGAACGCATGCGCTCAATCGTATCCTCAAAAGAAATCCCGATTGTATCGCAGTACCATTTTATCGACTCGAAGCGCGGTTGGTTTTCTGTTCTGACCAGCTCGAGGGCCTTTTCGCGGGTTAACAGACCCTCGCGTATCTGATTACTACGGAACGTCTCGTTCTCGGTAAAACCCGCGACGTTGTAATAGATATAATTGTAGAATGCCGCAGTACCGTCGCCAATTCGCCATGTTGAGCGCGTATCACGGGCGAGCTCAAAACCGTAGAGATCAAGGAGCGTGGAATTCACCTCCTGCTCGATCCAGGGAATGAATGTGTAGAGGTTGCAGTA
>QIAA01000229.1 GCA_003224905.1 Acidobacteriota bacterium | reverse complement strand
CGGAAACCGGTTTCCCAGTTCCAGGTCTTGAAATAGTCGCCGAATTCTGCCATCTCACCCTTGAGCCCAACGTCAAAGAGAGTATCCCAGTAAGTAAACTTTTCACTTCTAGGCCCGGTGTCGTTAATAGCACGAAACCGAACCCCAGTAGTTACGGGAAGACCGCTTCCGTCAGGAAAGAAGTTTGGAATAGTCGCATCCGCGACGGTGAACGGATTAAACGGATTCTGGATTGGCACGCTGATGCCGAATTGACTAAACGGTATGTTAGTGCCGGGTTGCTTGAATGGGTCGGGCGCAAACGGTACAGCCGCCAAGGACGAATCGAAATACGTGCGGACATATTTGAAATCAGCAAATATCGTCAGGTATTTGTCACACAGATCGCGCGTGAAGGAACCGTAGAATGCTTGGCGGTCAGCCGGAGCAAGGTTCGGTGTTACAGCTGCGAAGTTGTAGAAGAAGTAATCGCCACCGCCCTTGTAATCGGTGCCGGTCTGTGGACGGAATTGGCTTGCGTGGGGGCCGATGATACCGGGGGCGCCTGGATATGCATTGGGATTAACGGCAAAAGGGCTTTTATAAAATGGAGAAGTTGCCGCGTTCGGAGCTGAGTGCGCCGGCGGCGAGTTCGGACCGAAAAACAATTTCGGTATTAAGCGGAAACCTGGAAAATCTCCGATGTATCCAGGTTCATCCCCGCTGCGAGCCTCGAATCCGCCAAACGGAATAAAAAACGCGTTGGCAGAAAGATCGCGGTCGCGGCTAAAGAGCCCACCAGTGCGCTCCCAGAAATCGGCAATCACTACGATGTCAGTCTTGTCATCTCCAGTACCGGCTTTCAACCATCCCTCCCACTCGCCCATGTCGTTGGATGCACCCAGGTTTGTGTTCCCATAGCTGCCCCCGATCTCCAGCCCGCGGAATTTGTGGATCAAAAAGAAGTTAACCACACCGGCAATCGCGTCGGAGCCGTATACCGCAGAGGCTCCGTCTTTCAGAATGTCGATGTGATCGATCATCGGGAAGGGGATGAGGTTAATGTCCTCGCCTTCGCTGGAGCCGGCGCCGCCTAACGAGCCAAAGGCGACACGTTTGCCATCGACCAGCACCAGCGTTTCCCTGGGCAACATACCCCGCAAATTGATCTGCACAGTACCGTCGCTATTGCCCATGTTCAGGTTGACAGTGCTGCCTGCTTCCTGCGGCAGAAAAGTTTGCAGGTCCGTTGCGTTGCGGATGCCCAACTTCTCAATGTCTGCCGGGCGGTACGTGTCCACTGGATTCGGCCCAATCTCTTCCGCCGTCGGAATGTTCGAGCCAGTGACGACGACACGTTCCACTTCGGCAATGCCAGCAGGCGAAGGCGCTGTTACCTGAGCCACTGCGACCGAGGGAAGAAACAAGCGCATCGCCACTATGCTCCATCCGGCCCGCCAGATGAATGGTCGCTTGATGACAAGCTCTTTCGTAACTACTCGTTGTTTAGCCCGGTGAAAAACTTGCGCACGTTCACGGCTGTTTTTCCTCGCAAAGTTTTTGGAAAGCGGGATCGGCGCGCAAAGAGTCCCAGAGCGGATCGAGCCTAAGAAGGGCCGGTGTAAGAGGTGCTGCGCCGTAAATGTTCCCATATGGCGTTTTTAACAGTCGCGTGAGAGTCGAGATTGCGCGGCTATTCTCGCCGAGGACCGTCTGAATTAACGCCAGGATTTCTTCAAAACCAGGTCGATTCACTGCCTCTTGAATTGCGCGCTCCGCTGCCTTTAGGGCCGAGTCTCTCTCCCCGAGCACGGCATCAGCCAGAGCCAATGCTATCTCAAGATCGAAGTCATCTGGGTGCTCTTTGCAGAGCGGCTCCAGCGTGTTGCGCGCTTGTTCAGCGGTAACCTTTGCCCCGGCCGTGTCGCCGACAAAGCGTTGGGCGAAAGCTAGATGGAGCAGGCAGACGCTTTTCTCCATTTCAACGGGAGACGGAACTTGGGCAAGACGAGCTTGCAGCAATCGGATGGCCTCGGCGTGATTTCGTTCAAGTCTCAGTTGGCCGAGTTTAATTTCGAAGGCATTCGCGGAAGTAGCCCGCTCGTTTACATCAATCAACAATTTAGCGGATTCTTGTAGGTTACCTTCGGCCTGATACATGGTGGCCTTTGCCGCCATCAGCTGCGGATCGTTTGGGATAACGTCCAGCGCACGATCGTAGAGCTTTATCGCGACCGGAAATTGTCGAAGCATGACGTAGGTCGCTGCCGCGCCGACAAGTAGGTCCATATTACGTGGGTCCAGGGCGAGGCCTTGCTCGAAGTAGGCAATGCTTTCATCCCAATGTCCCTCACCCCCGGCAGTTAAGCCGACTGCATATGGCACCTCGCTGCTGCCCGGTAACATTTTGCCGACTTGTTTGAACGTGGTTTTGGCGAGTCCGTAATCACGCAGCACGTAGTATTGATAATAGCCTAAGGCGAGCAGGGTTTCAGGCGAGTTTGGCGCCAGTTTCTGCGCATTCTCTAACGCCCGTTTGGCTGCGTCGCCCTGAGCGGTAGCAGAAGCACCTCCGTGTTGGTAAATAAACGCGGCCTCGCGAGAAAGCCGCGCCCAGGCGATTGCAAAATTCGGGTCAAGCTGAACCGCCCGCTCATAAGAACTGATGGCTTTCTCTTCGAAATGGGTTTCGTAAGAGGCAGAATAGCTGCGTGCGTCAAGAGAAAGGCCGTGCAGATATGCATCGTAAGCCTCTGGATTGTTTGTCGGTTTAACTGCTAAAGCCTGCTGCTCGCGAACAGTAAGCTTCGCTTGCAACGACTCCGCGATTCCTTTGGCGATCTCGCTCTCGACACCGAAGACATCAGTCAACTTCCGGTCGTAGGTATCTGCCCAGAGATGGGAATCGGTTTGCGCGTTAATCAGTTGCACATTGACCCGCACCTGATCGGCCGCTTTTTGCACACTACCTTCAAGAATGTTCTCTACGCCAAGCTGCTTGGCGATCTCACGAAGATTCTTGGGCTTGTTCTGATATTGCTGTGTGGAAGTGCGCGAAATCACTTTCAAACCTGCGATCTTAGCCAGCCGTGTCAGGATCTCTTCCTGAATGCCTTCGGCCAGGTAGGCGTTATCCGGATCGCGGCTGAGATTTTCAAAGGGAAGTACGGCAATGCTCTTTGGAATTACGACCGCGGGTTTACGGTTCCAGATCGTCACACTCAAACCTACTGCGAGGGCGAGCAGTAACGTGACTAGCACTGTCGTGCTTGGATTCCGTCGGACCCATTTGCGGGTGTGCGTTAAAAATCCGCTTCGCTTCGCGCGGATCGGCTCGTGTTTCAGCCAGTGTTCCAAGTCTTCGGCCAGCGCTAGAGCGGAAGAGTAACGGCGCTTTGGATCTTTCTCGAGGCACTTCAGGCAAATCGTGGACAGGTCCCGATCTATTTTAGGGTTCAACAGACGCGGTGGTCGCGGTTCGGTGTCGCGCAGCAGCCGGATTGTTTCGTAAGTTGTTCCTCCAGCAAAAGGCGGGTGACCGGTGAGTAGTTGGTAAAGCACGGCGCCAAGCCCGTACACATCTGTGGCGCTCGTGAGTTTTCTAGTTTCACCAGCAGCTTGTTCCGGCGCCATGTAACTAGGTGTGCCCATCACTTCCAGCGTACCAGTGATTGTGCTTTCAGCTTCCACTAATCGGGCAAGACCAAAGTCAGTCAGAAGCGGTTCGCCTTTTGCATCCAACAGGATGTTCCCCGGCTTAATGTCTCGATGCAGAATGCCGTGTTCATGCGCGTAATGCACAGTGCGCGCCACCTTCGCGATGAGCTCCACCGCACGCGCGATTGACATCGGCGTGCGCTTGACCACTTCGTCGAGCTGGCCGCCTTCGATAAATTTCATGCTGAAATAGCACTGGGCGTCGCGCTCGCCGACCTCGTAGATGGGAACAATGCATGGATGCTCGAGGCTCGCGGCGGCTTCTGCTTCCCGCCGAAAGCGCTTGAAATGTGCTTCGGTGGTCCAGGGGCCAAGGCCGATCACCTTCAGCGCGACCGTGCGATTGAGACTTTTCTGATGCGCGC
>QIAA01000098.1 GCA_003224905.1 Acidobacteriota bacterium | reverse complement strand
GGGATGAAAATCACAGCCTATAATCATCCTGTGCGAAAGCTCCTTCTTCTCCTAATCGTCTTTGGTCCTCAACCGAAAGACACCTTAGGGTAACGTCGGAGCCTTCGCTCTTATCCAATCAACCCTTCGCGCTTTGAAGCTGTGAAAAAACCACGCGCCAGCCGGGAAGATCAGAGAACGATGATCTAGCAGCGGGAAGTGAAGTTCGCGGGTCGGGTGGTGTTTTGGCTTCCGCCTCGCGGGCTGCGGATTTAGCCGGCGGTGGGTGCGGCTTGCAGTTTGCGCAGGCGGATCCATTGTTGCAGGTTGTAGGTAAGACAGGCCCAGAGCATTTCCATTTGCACTTTCACCAAGCCGCGCAGGTGGAACTGACGTAGTCCCAGTTTGCTTTTGATCCAGGCGTGGCAGAACTCGATCACGCGGCTGCGCCGGCGATACTGTTTCTGTGCCTCTGGTGTGGCCATCTTCTGGCGAAAGGCGATCCTAGCTGCGGTCTCTTTGGTACGCAACAAACCGCGACCGCGATGTTGATTGCCGGGACAGCATTGCGGCTTCAGCGGACAGTTCTGGCAGTCTGAAGCCCGCACTTCGTAGCGGTAGAAAAAGTTGCCCGACTTGTGTTTGAGCCGGCCTTCGTAGCGCAAGTGCTTCTCTCCGGGACAAACATAGTGGTCGTGTTCGGGATCGTAGACGAAGACGGCAGTGGTGAAACGTCCCCTGCCGGTGTTGTCTTTCTCCGCGCCACCTTTGCGCAGACTCCCGACCTAGTCGACCCCAAGCTCGGCCATCGCCGCGATGCTGCGGCGGTTGGTGAAATCTCCGTCGGCTAGCATCTGTCGCGGTTTGCGGCCCAGTCGGGCGGCAATGCGTCCGACGACAGGCGCGAGCTGTTCGCTGTCATTGGGGGCTTGCGTCACTTTCACGTCCACGATCAGCGACTGCGCGGCATCGGCGGCGATTTGTACGTTGTAGTTGGGCGCGATGCCGCCGTCGGCCTGCCGCATCCGGCGTGCTTCGGGTTCACTCACGCTGACCCGCGCCTGCGGCTTGTTGGGCCGCAGTTTCTGCAGTTCTTCCAGTCCCTGCTCCAGTCGCTGTTGCCGCTCGCGTCGCGCTCGCCGTCGTGCCTGTTCTACCCGGCTCGGTTCTTGTTCCCCGTCCGCTTCCCCCATCTCTCGCACTCGACGCCGTACTCGTTCCAAGTGCTCCGCAATCTTCGCCTCGCCTTGAAAACTGGCGCTCGCCGCCTGCGCCTTGATCTTGGTTCCGTCCTGCACCACCTGCTCCAGCGTGATCAGCCCTTCCGCGCTCATCAGCCCTAGCACTTGTGTGAATAACTCGTCTAACTCCGCCCGATACTCCACCCGGAAACTGGACAGCGTGTGGTAGTTCACCGCTGCGCATCCCGTCAGCCACTGCAACCCCGGCTCCCACTCGCAACGCCGCGCCACTTCCCGCGCCGATCCGATCCCTTGGCTGTAGGCGTAAATCCACAAACTGATCAGCAGGCGGGGATCGTAGGCGGGCCGTCCACCTTCTTCTTCGCTACACTCAATCCCTTCGTAGAATCTGTCCAGACGCAGCCGCCCCACCAGATCCCAGATCGCCCGCGCCGGATGATCCTCCCCGATCAGTTGTTCCACATCCACCGCTCGCCACAACCGCTGAGCGCGATTGATCCTCCGGAGTAAAGGCTCGCTCATGTCCCGAGCTTACCCCGCTTCGCTTCTCTGTCAATTAACTTCCTGGATGGTTTTTTCACAGCTTCGCTTTTCGAAACGTGGGAGAAAGCGAACGACCAACGACCAACGACGGCTCACATCAGCTTTCGTCTGATCATATCCAGCGCCTGCGTGCTGGCGAACCAGCGGATTCGCTTCCGGTCTCCGGGAAATTTGCGTTCGATGACTTCAGTGCCGCTGCCACTGGCCAGCGCGTGAAAGACGAGGCCGACAGGTTTTTCGGGACTGCCGCCGGTCGGTCCGGCGACTCCTGTGACTCCCGCCCCCAGGCTCGCACCGCAGCGTTTGCGGATTCCCTCGGCGAGGGCAGCCGCCACTTCGCGGCTCACGGCTCCGTGCTGCTGGATCAACTCGGCGGGTACATCGGCGAACGCGGTTTTCAATTCGTTCGAGTAAACCACGGCGCCCCCCAGAAAATACCGCGAGCTGCCGCTGACCGAGGTCAGGCGTTCGGCAAGCAGGCCTCCGGTGCATGATTCCGCAACGGCGAGCGTGACATTACGCATTTGCAGGTAATAGCTGACGATCTGCTCCAGTGAATCGCCATTATCGGAGACGACAAAATCATCCAGCTCATCTTCGATTTCCTGGACCAGGGCATCCACCCGCTCCTGTGCCTGCGCCAGCGATCCTGCTCGAGTCTTCAAGTGAAGCTGAATTTCCCCAGCAGCGGCCAGAATCGTCGTGTCGACGTCTGCATAGCGCTTGTAAATGGGGGCGACCCGCGCATCGCACTGCGACTCGCCCATCAAGGCAATCCGCAGCACGCGGGACGCGATGAATTGTGGCGGCAACTTCGCCTGAAGCCGCGACATGCACTGCTCGTCAAAGAGTGCTTTCAATTCGTGCGGTGGGCCGGGAAGAAGAATGACGATTTTTTCTTTGCCTTCAAATTTTCCGCTGATCCACTGGCCTGGCGCCGTTCCATTGGCATTCGGCAGAACGGTAGCGCCGGCGATGACGTCGCCCTGCTTGTTATTGTTGGCGGCCATCTTCCAGCCCCGCTCCGCAAAACGGCGCTCGAGCGCAGCAACGATTTCAGGATCGCGGCGCAGTTCGAGTCCGAGCGCATCAGCCACAGACTCACGGGTGAGATCGTCCTCTGTAGGGCCGAGGCCGCCCATAAAGATCACAATATCCGCGCGCGAAACGGCCAGCGTGGCGGCCTGAGTGAGGTTGGTACGGCTGTCGCCCACGATGGTCTTGAAGACTACCTCTACACCAAGGTCATTGAGCTTTTCGGTGAGGTACAGCGAATTCGTGTCCTGGCGAAAAGGAGTAAGCAGCTCCGAGCCAATAGCAATGATCTCGGCATTCACGGATAGAAGTGTAATGACAGAGCTTGGCTAGGAGCAAAATCGAAGAGTCAGGCCGGCAACTCTGATACTAACGGGAGCCCTTGGGTGTTCATGGCGAGGCGATGCACCGCGTTGGTTGTGGCCAGCACGGCAGAGCGGCCCGGAGCAAAAGCCAGACCGACCAGACCCGAACCGGCGACTTCCAGCGATGCTTTCCCATCCGGTGCAATCTTTACGATTCCCCGCTTGCCGGAGAGGGAGGCGGCGACATAAAGATTGCCTTCGACGTCGAACGCCAGCCCTTGCGGGCGGCCCAACCCGCGGTAGAAAGTTGAAACAGTCCCGTGCGGATCGATCTTGTACACGCAGTCAAAGCTGGATGTTGTGGGTCCGGTCACGAAGAGATCGCCCTGCGGCCCGAAGGCCAGGTGATACGCGGAAACACTGGGTTCCAAAGTCGCGAACACGAAAATCTGGCGGTCGCGCGCGATCTTGAAAATAGTGCCACTGCGATCGCCGACATAGAGATTTTCTGATTTGTCGAAGGCGATTCCGGTCGCGACGCCCATGCCTTCCGCGTACGTTGACATGGTGCTGTTCGGAGCCACGCGGTAAACCGTGCCATCATGACGAGAAGAGACATACATCTGTCCAGAGCGATCGAAAGCGATCGCCGTGGCGTTCATCATGTCGCCGAGAAAAGGCTTGACGTTGTAGTTCGTGTCGATCTTGTAGATCGCGACCTGAACCTTTTGCCCGCGCGATCCGGAGAATGTCACGTAGATATTGCCTTCTGCGTCCAGAGCGGGGCTTGTGACCGGATGCAGATTTTCGGCGATAGGCGCGGCAACCCTGATCTCGTGAGGATTACTGGCATGACCATTCGTCGACACAACCACCGGGCCGGAAGATGCTCCCGGCGGCACACGCGCCACCAGGAAATCATCGGAACTTATGAGCACTGCGCCCTCAACCGAACCGAAACGCACCCGCGGACGCCGCAGTTCCTGCGGGCTCAGTCCGCTACCGATGATCCGTACTTCGCCTCCGGGAAGAGCGGCGCTGGGCCGCACCGCCTCAATGTGCGGCAGGCCATTGACATTCTTTTTCCCAAGCAGGCGATTCGAGATCCCCATGGACTCAGATTTCCTCAACTACCGTGGTAAAAGATCCAAATGAAGGAACAAATGCATCGCAACCAGCGCGTAAAGCCCCGCCCCGAGGTCGTCGACGACAATTCCCATCCCCCCGGGAAGGCGTTCCAGACGACGGATCGGCGGCGGTTTTGAAATGTCGAACCCACGAAAAAGTATAAAGCCCAGCAGCAGAGATTTCCACGAGACGGGAACCGCTATCATCGTGAGCAGTTGGCCGGCGACTTCATCAATCACGACAAACTGCGGATCTTTGATGCCGGTTGCGGCTGCCACGCGAGTTGCGGCTGGAATGCAGAGCAGTGTCACGGCTAAGGCCAGCAGCAGCGCTAACCATGGCTGCCAAGCCGGTTCGATCCGGGACGAAAGCAACCACCAGACGAGGAGCGTGAGGGCGGAAGCC
This sequence comes from Acidobacteriota bacterium, assembly GCA_003224905.1. GTDB lineage: Bacteria > Acidobacteriota > Terriglobia > Terriglobales > Acidobacteriaceae > QIAA01. The sequence goes on along the minus strand of QIAA01000098.1, from coordinate 12,958 downwards.
CAGGTTCCAGGCCCGGGTTGCAAGTAGCCGATGCCAAAGAATGTGGTGATGACCCGCGCCCAAAAAGGCGCTGTGATCGCCGTGGCTTTAGTCATCTGTACGTTCTGGATTAGGTTGTTCGAGTTCACTCTCCGAAGTGTCTCGCAAAGGAGACGAAATCACATATTGCCCGCTGGCCCACTTTCCCAGATCGATCAAACGGCAACGTTCGCTGCAGAACGGAAACTCAGCGTCCTGGCTCTTCACCACTTTCTTGCAGATGGGGCAGCGAAGCCTCACCGTTCGCTTGCGGGGCATAAGACAACTATCTTAGATGGAATTTGTTCAGAAAAGTTAATTGACGGCAGCTCACACAATTCTGGCGACAAGATCGTAGTCGTGAGCCTCGGTGATCTGGCATCGATAGAATTCGCCCGACTTCGCTTGTAGCCCGTCAGGCACCTCGTTGACGAACACCTTGCCGTCGATCTCGGGAGCATGCATGGTGGTACGGCCTTCCAGCAGCAGGTCGGTTTCCTGTGACACGCCTTCGAGCAGGAGATCAAATTCCTTGCCTAAAAGCTGTTTTTTGTGGCGTTTGCTGATGCGCTTTTGGATGTGCATCAGGTGCTTGCGGCGGCGTTCAATTTCCCGCGCCGAAAGCTTTCCCTTTAGGCCGTAGGCTCCGGCACCTTCCTCGTCGGAATAAGCGAAGGTACCCATCCAATCGAACTCCGCGCATTGCACAAATTCACACAATTCGTCGAATTCCCTTTCGGTCTCCCCAGGAAAACCAACAATGAATGAGCTTCGCAGAGTCACATCCGGAATTGTGCGGCGCATCTTCTCAATCGATCGAAGATATATCTCTGCGCCCCCGCCACGCTTCATCCGTTTCAGCACGCTGGGCGCGGCGTGTTGCAACGGCACATCCAGATAAGAGCAGATGTTTTCGTGCTCGGAAATGGTTTGGAGCAGACGTCCGGTGATCTTATTGGGGTAAGCGTAAAGAAAGCGAATCCAACGCAGGTCTTCTATACCCGCCAGTTTCTCCAGCAGGAGAGCCAGGCCATCCTTCAAGCCAAAATCTTCGCCGTAGCAGGTCGTATCTTGCCCTATCAATGTAATTTCACGCACTCCGGAGCGGGCGAGGCGCTCGCCTTCCGCCATCACAGACTCGAAGCGACGCGAGCGGAATTTCCCTCGGAGCTGCGGAATGATGCAGAAGCTGCAGGGATGATCGCACCCTTCAGCAATCTTGATGTATGCGGTATGAGCAGCCGTGGCCAGCACGCGCGGCGTGTGTTCGTCATAGAGATAGTTCGGCAGGTCCGCAATGGCGCCGTCCCAGTTTTCGCGGGAAAAACGGCCATGGGCTGCGCGAGCTTCTGCTTCCGGACGCGACTGCAAAATGTTGAAGGGGGAATGAGGCGCGGAGGACGGAGCGATGCCGGCCGCTGAAACGATGCGGTCAAGTTCTCCCGTACCTACCACCGCATCGACCTCTGGAATTTTCCTGCGAATCTCGTCGCGGAAGCGCTCGACCAGGCAACCTGCTACTACGAGCTTCTTGGCCCGGCCGCCGGTCTTGTGCTGCGCCATCTCCAGAATCGTATTGACAGACTCCTGCTGTGCAGTATCGATGAAGGAACAGGTGTTAACGACGATGACATCGGCGTCTTCAGATCGTGGGACGAGTTCGGCTCCAGCCTGGGTCAACATTCCCATCATCACTTCGCTGTCGACGAGATTTTTGGGACAGCCCAAACTTACAAATCCGACTTTTAGAGGATAGGTGGGTTTACTCCCGCGACATTCGTCTGTGAGGCAGATTTCAGTGAAGTTCTGCGTGGGCATGCGATACTTTGATCTTAACATTCCGATCAGATTTCGATAGTTCCGATGGGCGTAGTTTCACCTTCCAGCGCCTTAGGACCGAGCACGTCGAGCATCACGATGGCGAGATCGCGGAGTGCCTGGGCGCCATCGCCATAGTAAGTTGAGCCGTGCATCGTTGCCAGAGTTCTTGGTTTGTACTCGGCTAATGATTCGAGTACCCGGCCGGTATGATGGGTGTACGGCACGTAATTCGCGAACGGGCCTGCCTCAGCTTCCAGTAAAGCGCTTTTGCAACGGTCGATGATGCTGTCTGCAGTTGTTGGTGTCTGATGTCCCCACTGATGAAACAGGTCGGAGCAGAACAGCGTACGTTCGGATTCCTCAAAGAGAACGCCGGCGTCCCAACCATGCGGCACGTGGGGCGTGGGAATAAATCGAAAACGGTGATGGCCGGTCGGCAAGATGTCATCTCTCGTCAAGGCACGAGCAGGCCGTATGGCAAAATCATTTACGCTGACGAGGGCACCGACTAGCCCGCACACCGGCTGCGCTACCGGGGCAAGTTCGAGCCACTGGTTTAGAGCCCCACATTCATCGGATTCGAAATGACTGAATCCGATGTGCCTGATTTTCGAAACATCGATCAGGCGTGAGATCTCTTCGCGCAACACCGGGAACATGCCGCGCAGACCTGCATGGAAAAGCAGCGGCTCGTCGTCTCTTACGAGAAAATGACTGAACTCCAGGTTGATTTCTGGAACGAAAACCGAGATGCGGAACACATCGGACGCGATTTCTGTTGTACCTGCCACATTTCCTCCCTTCCTGTTGCTCTACGACCCCAATTATTTGTCGACAGTACACGCCAACCGTGAGTATATCGGGAACTCGCTTTAGGTTATCTGCTGAAATGGCCTGATTCGGCTGCCTCAGCAATGCGAATGCTAGAATCGACTGTGTCAGGCATCGGTCCCGCGCGACGCATTCCCGCCAACCCCGCCAGGTCCGGAAGGAAGCAACGGTAACGGGCTCTTGTGTGTGCAGTGGGTTTCCGGTGCCTGGCTTATTTCTCGCGGCATTGCACATCGCGGTTCGCCTGTGTTCTCAGCTTGGACATTGCCTGATCGCTGGTTAGAATAAACAGCTTACGTCATCCCGGAGAACAGATTGAGCACACTCGTGCGCGCCAAGATCAGCGCTCTCGGCACCTACGTCCCGCCTCACGTTCTTACCAATGCTGATCTGGAGAAAATGGTTGAGACTTCCGACGATTGGATTGTGAGCCGGGTCGGAATCCGCGAGCGTCATCTGGTGGAGAATGGCGTGGCGACCAGCGATCTCGCGGTCGAGGCAGCAAAGAAGGCGTTGGAGGAACGGGGCATTGAGCCTTCTGAGATTGAAGCCATTGTAGTTGCAACGGTCACGCCGGACATGCTGTTTCCTTCCACGGCTTGTGTGATCCAACATAAACTGGGAATGAAGAATACCTGGGGATTTGATCTCTCAGCAGCTTGCTCAGCGTTTGTTTATGCCTTGCAAACCGGGGCGCAGTTTATTGCGACAGGCGCTCATAAGAAAGTGATGGTGATCGGCGCTGACGTAATGTCGTCCATTATCGATTACACAGATCGAAACACTTGCATACTTTTTGGTGACGGCGCGGGGGCGGTGGTCCTGGAACCTGCGGATGAAGATTCTCTGGGCATCATCGATTTCATCCATGAAATCGACGGCTCCGGCGGATGCGCTCTGTACATGCCCGGCGGAGGAAGCTTACATCCTTCTACCCGGGAAACTGTGGACAAGAAGATGCATTACGTTCACCAGGATGGGCAAGCTGTGTTCAAGTACGCCATCCGCAAGATGGCTGAAATTTGCGAAAAGATTTTGCGGCGGAATGGGTTGAAACCGTCGGATATTGACGCCTTCATTCCCCATCAGGCGAACCGACGAATCATCACCGCCACCGGCGAGCGTCTGGGATTGCGACCCGAGAGCGTGATTATCAATATCGACCGGTTCGGCAACACCACGGCGGCGACGATCCCCTTGGCAATGGAAACTGCCCGCCAGGAGTGCAAATTGAAGAAGGGCAGCCTGGTGCTGTTAGCGTCGGTTGGCGCGGGGTTCACTACGGGAGCGACACTGCTACGCTGGGCATACTGACGAACTTCACCTCCGCGGATTTCCGCTGACTATTTAGAAAATTATTCTCCCGCGTGTTCCTCGCTCTTCTGCTGCTCGTATGGTTTCTGCAGGTAACGGCGAGCCTCATCCAGCGCGCCCTGCGTGTTGTCGTTGGTCTGAATTGCCTGGCGATATTCGTTGGTAGCGCGCTCGCGCTGCCCTGTAATGTCGAAGATCTTGCCTAGCTGAATGTGGCTCCAGACTTCGGTCCAGCGCGGCTCGCCGTCACCGTTGAGCGCGTCGCGGTAGGCGTTTGCTGCGGCTTGATAGTTATGCTGCTGGAAAAATACCTCGGCAACGCGATAGTGCGCCAGAGAACTGTTCTTATTCACGTCAAGCGCTTTGTTGTATTCGCTGAGCGCGCCTGCCAGATCGCCTTGTTGCACCATACCCTGTCCGCGTTGGATGGAAGCCCGCAGCCGGATGTCGGACGAGTTTCCCAGCACCCGGTGATCGGGATCGACGACGATGCGTCGCGGTTTACCGAAAGTCTCTACGCTGAACGCCGAGTTCGTTCCCACGACTTCGACCGTTTTCTCTTCGGTCTTGCCGTCGGTATCGATCTTGAGCTTCACTGGCATGCGGAAGAGATCAAGATCTTGCGAAATCTGTCCGACAACACGAAAGCCCTTGTTGTTGCCCAGCCGATAAATCGTGTACTTGGTCTTGAATTCAGGAGCGCCAGTAGAATCCAGCCACTGGGAAAAGAACCAGGTTAGCTTGTCACCATAGTTCTGCTCGGCGATGCCGCGGAAATCGCTTAATGAAGCAGATTTGCCGGAGAACTTGGATGCAAAGGTGCGCATGGTCTGGTCGAATTTCTGGTCGCCCTCCACCCAGCGCAGCATGTGCAGAATCATGGCGCCTTTGTCGGTCACCAGGGATTGGAATTCGGGCGAGAAGACATCCATCTTGCCGACACTGGAAAGCGGGACAGTATCGTAGGCGAGTGCGCCGACTGACATGTCTTTTACTGCTTCTTCCAGTCCTGCTGGACCCGCCGCCTGCTCTACATATCGAGCTTCAGAGTATCGGGCGAAGCCATCGTTCAACCACCAATCGTCACGGGAGCTTGGGCTCACCGAGACTCCCCACCACTGGTGCGCGATCGTATTGGCCAGCAAGCGGTAGTTCACCTTTTCCGTGACGGCGCGGCTGGCGATCGCAGCAATTTCCGGGGCCCAGGCTGCGGGAACTGTGTCATCCGGAATCTCTACGACCTTCAACGTCGTGGACGGAGCTGAGCCATAGAGCGTCACGTAATAAGTAAATTCCTTGATTGCGGTCTCGGCGTAAGTCGTGCCCAGACTCTGGTGCACAGGCTTCAAGAAAAGGTGAAGATCGACGCCTGCTTCATTGCTTTTGAATTCCTGAAACTGGCCCGCAACGATCGTGCCCGGGAAACTGGGCTTGTCCCAGACGAAGCTATACGTCCTGGTTGGGACGGCTCCGCCGGTCGGCCTTTTTGGTGCGGCTGTACTGCTCGCGGCCTCTTTCCCGCTTCCAATTGCCAACATGTGAGCAGGGACGGTGATGTTCATGGTCGCGGTGAAGCGGTTGATGCCATATGCATTCACCGGGAACCATCGTCCCGCATAAAGCAGGTAGCTGGTGTCGTCGCCGACCGAGGCCAGTTTCAATCCCTGCACAGGGCTGTCGTCGGCGGAATCGAGCACTCCTTCGTACTCGAAAGTCAGTGTGGTCGAGGAATCTTTGCTGAGCCCGTTCGGCAGCTGCACGCGCACGGTGGAGTCCTGAGTAACGCGTTCGGCGGTAAGCGCCTTATTGTGGTCGTCCAGAACCTTGCTTACGCGTAGCGCATTGTGTAGTTCGAAGCTGGCAATGTTCAGATCTTCCAGCGCTGTGAACTTCACTTTCGCCTTGGCAGTCAGCTTGTGGGTGTGGGGAAAGACTTCAGCGTCGATCTGGTAGTCATCCACGCGCAGGCGCATCTTTTCGGCCGCATGCGAGCTAAGGACGGTTGTCAGCAGCGCAACACAGATGGTTAGAGCTCGACGCAAGCGTCGAGATTGCACAGATTTCACGCTATCTCCTGAAAAGATGATTCCTTTGTATGATGAAGATTGTGACGCAAAAGATGCTGGTACGACAAGGCTTAGCTCTCTATAGCCGACTAATTGTCTCTGGCAGAGACGTTCTTGCGTCTTTGGCTGCTGCTCGGTTGCCGAATGCTAGAATTCAGGCGAGACGATAATAGGAAATCCAATGCCTGAAACCGCGCTGCAAGCCCCCGCTCCCGCGCCTTTGATGTCCTTCACCGAAGACGAAATCCTGTTCCGCGACAATGTGCGGCAGTTCGCGGAGGATAAAGTCCGCCCGCTGGTGAAAGAAATGGACGAGAAAGGTGTCTTCGATCATGGGCTGATCGACGAGTTTTTCCATCTGGGCCTGATGGGAATAGAAATTCCCGAGCAGTACGGTGGCGGTGGCGGCAAGTTCTTCGAGGCGATTTTGGCAGTTGAAGAAATGTCCCGTGTGGACGCCTCCGCCGGCGTGATCGTCGATGTACAGAACACGCTGGTAAACAATGCTCTTTTGCGCTGGGGAACGGAAGACCAGAAGAAACGCTATTTGCCACGCATGGCGGCAGACACCTGCGGAGCGTACGCGCTCAGCGAGGCTGGTTCCGGCTCCGATGCCTTTGCCCTGCAAACTCGCGCCGAACTCAAGGGCAGCGACTATGTTCTGAACGGACGCAAACTGTGGATCACCAACGCCAAAGAAGCTGGGATATTCATTCTGTTCGCGTCAATAGATCCCGCAGCCGGATACAAAGGGATCACCGCATTCATTATCGAAAAGGAGTTCCCCGGATTCAGCGTCGGCAAGAAAGAAGACAAGCTGGGCATCCGCGCATCCTCCACGTGCGAGCTCATTCTCGAGGACTGCCGAGTTCCGAAGTCTAACGTCCTGGGAGAAGCAGGCAAAGGCTACAAAATTGCCATCGAGACCCTGAACGAAGGGCGCATCGGGATCGGCGCACAAATGGCTGGATTGGCACGCGGCGCTTGGGAACTTGCCGCAAAATACGCCCAGGAGCGCAAACAGTTCGGCAAGGCGATCTCCGATTTCCAGGGAATCCAGTTCCAGATCGCGCAGATGGCGACTGACATTGAGGCCGCGCGCCTGATGGTCTACAACGCCGCCCGCATGAAAGACGCCGGAATCCCATTCGTCAAAGAAGCGGCCATGGCCAAGTTGTTCTGCTCACAGGTGGCCGAGCGCGTGACCTCGCTGGCGATTGAAATCTATGGTGGATACGGATTTACCAAAGACTATCCTGTCGAAAAGTATTGGCGCGATTCCAAGATCGGAAAGATTTACGAGGGCACGTCCAATATGCAATTAGCCACCATCGCCAAGCTAGTGTTAGGCGGAAAGTAGACACTAGATCCAAGCGGCCAATCGGTCGCCGCACAGAACTCTTTTCCTTTACATCTGCTTCCCAACACTTGGCAAGCACGTCCAAAGCAACGTAGAGTACTGTCTTCGACTGTCAGCCTGCATATAGGAGCTCGCTTCGATGCGTGATCGCTTCGCCATTTTTCTCGTACTCCTCTGTCTCGCAGTTCCCGCGTTTGCCCAAACCGCCGAGGAACTTGTGGGCAAGAACATCGAGGCCAAGGGCGGCATGGAGAAGATCAAAGCCCTCAAGACCGTGCGCGTCACGGGCAAGCTCGACGCCGGTGGCGGTTTCACCGGCACCGTGACTCAGGAAAATAAGCGTCCCAACCTGCTGAGAGAAACCTTCACGCTGCAGGGCATGACTCAGGTTCAGGCTTATGACGGCTCGTCTGGCTGGGAAATTCGGCCTTTCGGCGGACGCAAAGATCCAGAGCTCATGGGAGAAGACGACCTTCGCGACCTTCTTATAGACGCTGATTTTGATGGGCCGCTCGTCGACTATAACGAAAAGGGCAACAAGGTCGAGTACCTCGGCCACGACATTGTGGATGGCGACGATGCCTTGCGTCTAAAGGTGACGCTTAAGAATGGCGACATTGTTTATTACTATCTCGACCCTGACACGTTCCTGGAAATTCGCACCGAGCGGCAGGAATTCATCCGCGGCTCGGTTCGGGAGAACGCCGCTGAACTCGGTTCTTACAAGCCGATCGGGGGAGTGATGTTTCCGTTTTCCGTCAGCACTGGTCCCAAGGATGACCCCTCTTCCTGGCAGAACATCACGTTTCAAAAAGTCGAAGTTAACGTTCCCCTGGAAGATTCGGATTTCGCCGTTCCAGCTTCGCTCAAGCAATCGGTTGGTAAGCAGGAAACGGCACAAAAGTAGACCGGCCCCTTCAGTGCAACAAATCTTTTTAAAAGAGGATTTTTACATGAATTTCTGCCTGCCCGGCACGAGAAATCTATTCCGGTTCGTAGCATTTGTCGTGCTCTCTCTGACCGCCCTTGCCCAGATCAAGTTCGACGCCGCCACCATCTCCGGCTTGCCCACGCGCAACATCGGCTCCGCGGCCATGAGCGGACGAATTGCCGCCCTTGACGCCGTGACCGAGAATGGCCGTTTGACCCTGTTCGTAGGTTCGGCGAGTGGAGGTGTCTGGAAATCGGTGAACGGCGGCACAACTTTCAAACCGGTCTTCGACCGGCAGGCAGTGCAGTCCATCGGTGCGGTCACCATCGATCCTTCGAATCCGAAGATCGTGTGGGTGGGCAGCGGCGAATCCTGGGTGCGCAACAGCGTCTCTGTAGGTGATGGCGTTTACAAATCCACCGACGGCGGCGAGAACTGGACCAACGTGGGCCTCAAAGACTCCGAGCACATCGCCAGAATTCTCGTTGATCCCAAGGACAGCAACAATGTGCTTGCCTGTGCCACCGGGCATCTATGGGACGACAACGCTGAGCGCGGCGTTTTCAAGACATCAGATGCAGGAAAAACCTGGAAGAAGGTGCTTGCCGGAGCGAACGGATCAACAGGCTGCGGCATGATGGCCATGAGCGCTCAGGAGCCGAAGACGATTTTTGCCTCGCTGTGGGATTTCCGCCGCCAGGGATGGACGTTTCGCTCCGGTGGCCCAGGCAGCGGCCTCTATGTTTCCAGCGATGGCGGCGACCATTGGACCGAACTCAACGATAGCAACGGCAAAGGCCTGCCGGAAAAGCCTTGGGGACGAGTTGCGCTCGCTGTAGCGCCCTCAAAGCCGCAGGTAGTTTATGCAAACATCGAGTCAAAAAAGAGCGCCTTGTTCCGCTCCGATGATGGCGGCAAAAACTGGAAGCGCCTTGATGCCAGCCGCTTCATGATCTGGCGCCCGTTTTACTTCGGCAATCTGATTGTCGATTCGAAGGACCCACACAAAATCTTCAAACCGGATGGCCCGCTTCTGCTGAGCGTGAATGGCGGCCAGAGTTTCAGCGTAGTTTCCAGCGCCGCCCACGGCGACTTCCACGACGTGTGGATCAATCCCGAGAATCCCAACATCGTGTACACGGGCGACGATGGCGGCCTGTGGCGCAGCGAAGACGGCGGCACACGCTGGAAGCATCAACTCAATCTTCCCGTCTCGCAGTTCTATCACGTGAGCGTGGATATGGCCGATCCTTATCACGTTTACGGCGGGCTGCAGGATAACAGCGCCTGGGTCGGTGATTCATCCTATCCTGGCGGCGTCACCAACTCGCGTTGGGAGAACATGTATAACGGCGATGGATTCTGGATGTTCGAAGATCCCGCCGATTCAGCATACATTTATGCCGAGTTGCAGGGCGGCGAGCTTGGCCGGGTAAATCGCTACACGCACGAGGTTCGCCCGATTCAACCGCTTCCTCTCTATAAAGAGAAGAAGCTGCATTTCAACTGGAATACGCCGATTCACATGAGTCCCAATGAAAAAGGGACGATCTACATCGGCGCGCAGTTTCTGTTTCGGTCGCGCGACCACGGGCAAACCTGGGAACGGATTTCCCCCGACCTCACCACCAACGATCCCGAAAAGCAGAAGCAGGAAGAGTCTGGCGGTGTCACCATCGATAACTCCGCTGCCGAGATGCACACTTCCATTTACTCCATCTCGGAATCGCCGAAGAATGGGCAGATCATCTGGGCGGGCACCGACGACGGCAATCTGCAGATCACGCGCGACGGCGCGAAAAACTGGATGAACGTCGTAGGCAACGCTCCCAACCTGCCGAAAAATTCCTGGGTCTCAACCGTCGAAGCCAGCCGCTTTGACCAGGCTACGGCCTATGCAACGTTTGACCGCCACACCTTCGGCGACATCAAGCCTTATGCTTACAAAACCACCGACTATGGCCAGACCTGGACGGCTCTGCCTGTGCAGCAGAATAGTGTCCTCGGATATGCTCACGTAATTAAGGAAGACACAGTCGATCCCAACCTGCTGTTCCTGGGCACTGAATTTGGCCTCTGGATCTCGACCGATGGCGGTCAGCGCTGGGCGCAATACAAGGGCAGCAACTTTCCTGCCGTAGCGGTGCGCGACATCGTGGTGCATCCGCGGGAGTCTGATTTGGTTCTCGCGACCCACGGGCGCGGCATCTGGATCATTGACGACATCTCTCCCCTTCGCAGCCTGAAGCCCGACTTGATGGAGAAAGACGCAGCCATCGTCGAAGGCCCGGCCGCGATTCAGTACTTCAACGCCAATGGAGGATGGCCCGAGGGTGACGAGACTTTCCTGGGGCAAGCGCGCGGCAGCGATGCCTTCATAACGTACTACCAGAAGAAGCGGCACATTTTCGGCGATCTGAAAATTGAGATCTTTGACCAGGATGGAAAGCTACTCGACACAATTGCCGGCAGCAAACATCGTGGCCTGAATCGCGCCACGTGGTCCATGCGCCTCAAGCCGCCGCTCGTTCCTCCCGCTGCAGCCGCACTCTTCGACGCGACCCAAGGCCCGCGCGTGTTGCCCGGCACTTACACCATCAAGCTCACCAAGGGCGATCAGGTATACACAGGCACCCTGAAAGCCGTTCTCGATCCCCGCGCCAAATTCACCTTAGAAGACCGGAAAGCGCAAAACGAGCTCGTCACGAAGCTCTACAACCTGCTTGAGCATATGACTTACGTGAACAACGCAATCGAATCCGTACGCGACGGCGCCTCGGCGCGAGCGGCGAAGCTGACCGCAAAAGATCCGCTCAAGCCACGCCTCCAGCAACTCTCACAGGACGCGGACCAGCTGCGCTCAAAGATCGTGGCTACAAAAGAAGGCGGCATGATCACCGGAGAAGAGCGCATCCGCGAACTTCTGGGCAAGGTGTACGGAGATGTCAACGGGTATGAAGGCCGTCCGGGTGAGACTCAAGTTATACGAACGGACGCCCTTTCCCGCGAACTGGACGACGTAGCGACAGAATTCCGGCAACTTACCGATAAACAACTCGCCACGCTGAACGCTAGCCTGCAAAAGAAAAAGCTCGAACCCATCCATGTTCCGACCGAAGACGAGTGGAAAAAGCAGCACGAGGAGGGTTCTTCAGTAAAAGCGAGTGCTGCAAGTTTGGGGAACTGAGTATTCCTGGTCGCGGGGGCAGAGATGGTCATCGTGCCAATCGCAGTGAGCCCGGTTCGCAGTAACCCGTAGGTACATGGCCCTTGCGAAATGGGTTCGGGGCAGGGGGATTTCTGATTACAATCTACAAATGCGATGGGGGACTCTCTCCCTGGCGGTGCTCGCGCTAGGGCTAGCCGCGTGGGCGAGCGACAATCCTCAGAACCTGCCTCTTTTCCCCTGTCCACAAGGCTCGGCTGAAAGCATCGGGTGTGCGCCTTCAAAAAAAGAACTAAAGGAAGCCAGGCAGGCCTTCTCGAAGGGTTTGAAGCTGCAACATCAGAATCATATCGATGAAGCCTTGGCGCAGTTTGAGGCGGCCGCACAGCTGGTTCCGAAAAATATTGATTTCCTGACCGCGCGCGAAATGGCACGGCAACAGCTGATTTATGAGCGCCTGCAGCACGGCAATGTGTATCTGGCTCAAGGCAAGCAGGTGGAAGCGATAGCAGACTTTCGGAGCGCACTGCAACTCGATCCGGCAAACGAGTTCGCTCAGCAGCGTTTGCGCGATGCCGCCGGCGAATGGGCTCCAAAAACCACATCTCCCCCGCAGGTCGTAGCTTCTGCTGAAGAGGTTCAGGTCACGCCGGAGCCGGTGCGGGCCGATTTTCATTATCACGGAGATGGCCGCGCTTTGCTGTCGCAGGTGGCGGCGGCCTATGGCGTCACTGCCACCATCGGTGATTCAGTGGTGTCCCGCCAGGTTCGCTTCGATATCCAGCAAGTGGACTTCTACACTGCAATGCGCGCCGCCTGCAGCGTAACCCGCACTTTTTGGACTGCCCTGGAAGACAAGCAAATCCTCGTTGCCCTTGATTCTCCCGAAAACCATCGGCAGTTCGATCGCATGGCAATGCAAACCTTTTACTTGCCAGGGGTTACAACTCCCCAGGAATTGAATGACCTTGTCAATCTTCTGCGAAACTTGTTTGAGATCCGCTTCGTAAATCCAAATCAGAGGAACAGCACAATCGCGGTACGTGCGCCGGAGCGGGTGCTGGGTGCAGCTACGAAGTTCATCGAGACGCTCGGAGATGCGCGGCCCCAGGTAATGCTCGACGTCAAGATCTACCAGATCAGCCAGACGATGACGCGCAACATGGGCTTGCAGATTCCGAATAACTTTAAGCTATTCAATATACCCGCTGGCGCCCTCACGGCTTTGGGAGGACAAAGCATTCAGGACCTCATTAATCAGTTGATTGCCAATGGAGGTATCAATCAGGCGAACTCGCAGGCGATTTCGGCATTATTGGCGCAACTGCAAGGGCAGCAAAACTCGATTTTCAGCCAGCCTCTGGCGACGTTTGGAAACGGACTAACATTCATGGGCCTCAGCCTCGGCACAGGCGGCGCACAGTTGTCGTTAAACGAGAGCATGGTGAAGA
>QIAA01000225.1 GCA_003224905.1 Acidobacteriota bacterium | reverse complement strand
CCTAACTGCAGGGCTTCGCTTCAGTGCGCATTCCAATGAGAACACGCCGATACAAAATGGGGACATTTCTAATAAGTTAACGATGGGGACATTTCTAATAAGCTTTGACACCTCAGGTGTAAATCTTATTGACATTCAGGAAACTCAGGAATAACTTGTGCCCATTCGGCGAACGACAGAGCGGGGCTGCACTGCCGCCTCTGCTTGAGGGGGTCTGGTCGCCGACTTCCCCAAAATCATTGATCCGCCCCATAGGCGTGACTCTGTCTGCCAGTGTGCGTCCGTGGGTGAGCGGTTCTGCGGGAGGGGCACGGCTATGCCTAAATCGATAAAAGTAAGAGTAAAAGATCCAGCATGTTCATTCGCGAAGGTCCTCACAGATGAATTGAAGAAGATTCACAAGGCGCGTGAGGACCGAGGCGTAGTTCAGTCGCAGCGGTTAGAGGCATTACCAGCAGGTCCGACGCAAGCCTTACTTCCAGCCGCTGCGGCATCAGCCAAGCCAGGGATTCTGGGTCGCGTGTCCGACCTTGCTAAAGGAGCGACGAAAATCGTCACGGCCAAATTTGTGCCAGCTCTCACCGCTCGTTACGAATCGTTCCTCAAATGCCTGGACATCGGAGTGGGGCTGCACGAAGAAAAACAGGTTGCGACGCCAACGAACGAAGCTTTGCAGATGGACTTGGTCGGTGTGGCGTTGTCAGGGGGCGGCATCCGCAGCGCAACTTTTAGCCTGGGCATTCTGCAGGGGCTAGCCGACAAGGGCATGCTCCGACACGTCGACTATTTGTCTACGGTGTCCGGAGGCGGCTACATTGGTTCGTGGCTGGCCTCCTGGATTCGAAACGCCGATAAGAATAGCCCCAAAGAAAAATTCGACCACGTACAGGAGCAACTTCGCTCAGCGGAAGCAGACACCACCAGCGAACCTCTCCAACCCATCCATAATCTACGGCGTTACAGCAATTATTTGACGCCCAAGGTTTCCTTTTTCAGCGCAGATGCGTGGACGATGGCGGCCATATGGACACGGAACACGCTGTTGAATTTCGCGATTATCCTTTGTGGGCTCACGGTGTTACTTCTATTGCCCCGGCTGGCAGGCGCGGTGCTGCCCGAGGCAGGCACTTGGAGTCTGGCTGGGCGGTTCGAAGCGGGAATCATCGCGCTCTGCCTGTCGATCGCCATCGCCAGCTTGGGGTTCAATTTAAACGTCGTCAACGATGACCGAAAGAGCCGCACGGGACCCGGCAACGACCAGGACAGCCGTGCGGGACAGCGCGGCGTGCAGTGGAGGATCGTTATACCTCTGGTTGTCGCCTCTGCAGCGCTGGCAGAGTCACTATACCGCACACCCTCGCTGTTGATAGATCATTGGCTGCAGGTCCCCTGGATAGTATTGAGCGCGCTTTTCTTTGCGGTGGCATGGCTGGGCAATTTTCCAGATTGCTTTAAGCGGCAACACCGGCAGTTCAAACCAGCCCTCGCGTGGGCATTGGGCTATGGCCTAGCAATTGGAGCATCCATTCTTTCAGGATTAGGTACAGCGGCAATGCTTCACGGTACCGCAATTCTGTTCAGCGATGGTGAGAAGGATTTGAGACCCTGGGTCTTACTGTGCCTGGGTCCGCCGGTTCTGCTGTTGGTGCTGGCTCTTGGCATGGTGCTCCAGATCGGCTTAATGGGGCATGACTTGCCAGATGCATCGCGGGAGTGGCTTGGACGCTTACGAGCCTGGGTGATGATCTACGGAAGCGGCTGGCTGGCAGTGACGGGAATCTCGGTGTTTGGGCCGTATTCGGTCTACTGGGCAGGGTCGGCAGGAACGGTTAGTGCCGGCGCGTTATGGGGAGCGATCTCGGCGACCGGCCTCTTCGCCGGAAAGAGTCCAAAAACGAAAGGTGATCCTGTGCCGGAAGAGACCGACTGGAAGCACCTGGGTCTCGAAGCAGTTTCAAGAGTCGCGCCTTTTGTCTTTATCCTAGGGTTCGCGCTGTTCGTTGCCGTGGGGATTCACGAATTGGTATCGGGACCGGCCCAGGATGTGGCAGCACAGGCGCAGCCGAAGACGGTGACGCTTGATGGCAAACCCGATGAGATAACGTTGACGGTCGGACGGATCCCTAAAACTCCCAGCTATTTCGAAAAACGAAAAGGGAACTATGCCAGCGATCTGAAGACGGCCCAGACTGGAATATGGAGACCGCAGCAGATCGATTTTGATGCTCTGGGTACGTTGTTTCTTCTTTTCCTGGTCGTCGGCCTCATTCTCTCCTGGCGCGTTGACATCAATGATTTTTCGATGCATCACTTCTACAAAAACCGGCTTGTCCGGTGTTATCTGGGTGCCTCGCGGCGGAAGCGGAGTCCCGATCCGTTCGTTGGTTTCGACAGCAAAGACGATGTCCCACTGAAAGATTTTGCCGAAGAGGACTACTGTGGTCCTTATCCTATTCTGAATGCGTCTCTGAATCTGGCCGGAGGAAACCTCCTCACGTGGCAAGAGAGAAAAGCGGCCTCTTTCGTATTCACGCCGCTCTATTGCGGCTACGATAAACCCCAGGTAGATAGAGAAGCAGCCAATCCCCGCGACGATGACAAGCCTATATCGGAGTACGGTTATTCGGGAACAAACGACTTTGCCTACGATGAAGGCATCAAGATTGGGACGGCTATGGGTATCTCGGGGGCGGCGGCCAGCCCGAATGCCGGCTACCATACCTCGACCGCGATTTCTTTCCTGTTGACGTTGTTTAACGTGAGGCTGGGCTGGTGGGTGGGTAACCCCGCCCGACTCGGCAAGGCAAGCAAGCCCAGCCCAGTTTTCGGGCTGCCTTACCTGGCCGTGGAACTGTTCGGACTCGCCAATACCGATAAAGCATTTGTCAACATCTCCGACGGCGGGCACTTCGAGAATCTAGGAATCTACGAATTGGTGCGCCGCCGCTGCCGCTACCTGATTGTTTGCGACGGCGAACAAGATGGCAGCATGAAGTTTGAAGGACTCGCCAACGCCGTGCGCAAATGCCGGACAGACTTCGGCGTGGACATTGAAATTGATTTGGACCAACTTCGACGCAAGAACGGTTTCAGCTCGGCTCATTGCGTTGTGGGAAAGTTCGTATATCCGGAAACACGAAATACACAGTGCTACCTGCTGTACTTCAAATCCTCACTGACGGGGAACGAAGAAACTGACGTTCTGCAATATCATTCCAAACATCCTGAATTTCCGCATCAGTCGACGGGGGACCAGTGGTTCAGCGAGTCCCAGTTCGAAAGCTATCGGAAGCTGGGGCTGCATGTCGCCAATGCGGCATTGTCTGCCGTCCCTGAGAAGCTTTTTGAGGATTTGGATCGCCAGTCCAATGATCTTGAAAAGTATTCAAAGGCTAAAGCCAATTTCTTCGAGGAACTCTGGAACCTGCTGTATCCGCCTAGTGAAGCCATCCGGCGATCATTTACTCGCCACGCAGATGCTTACACAAAATTAGTTGAGACGATTGGAGCTAAACCAATTGCCGATATGGATGAGGTGATTTTTAGCGAATGGAGTGAACCCAAGTTACACGAAGGGCGCCAAGTGCGTTACTTGTGCACCTCTTTTGTGCAGTTAATGGAGAACGTGTTTCTTGACCTGAACCTTGAGGATCCCCAGCAAAGGAATCATCCTCACAATGCCGGTTGGCTGCAGCTGTTCCGAAAATGGGTAGCAACCCCGGCATTCCGCGATGCATGGAACGTCGCCAGGAGCACGTACGGCAGGCGCTTCCATAGATTCTATGAATCGCTAATCCTGCAAGAGACTTCTCACCTTACCGGTGTGTGGGAAGCTTCTTCGGCTGCACCCGAGGTGATAAAAAACCTTTCGCGCGTTCAGATCGAGCGAAACGCAGCAAATACAATGAGCGGGAGAGTCACGGCTGGCTCCGATGAGCACGAGATGATCAACCCTGACTATTACCAAACGGCAATCGTTTTTGAGCTACCGGCGGCAGAGGGCGGTCGTCGCAAATACCGAATGCGGGTTGACGAACGTGGGCATGGTGTTTTGGCGGTCGACGGCGATGAAGAACCACGCATTACGTTAACCAAGACAGCCGCATGAGTTCTCAGTTGTAAGGCAAAGAATTACACAAACGGCCGTCAGGTTCGAGTCCTGCGCGAGCGCAGGACTCGGCTGTCTCAGGATGGCAAATGGGGGAAGGTAATCGAGAAATTTCGAACTGCAGAGAATTCCTCGATGGGTCGCTGCCGCAATTGAAGGGCATGGGGTCCTTCGACTGTGCAGGACGGCGGTGAACGCCGTCCTGCTCCGCTCAGATGTAATGAAAACCAAAAAAGC
>QIAA01000097.1 GCA_003224905.1 Acidobacteriota bacterium | reverse complement strand
GGTCCTCGCGTCGGCACCCCGCCCATGGCTTTAACGGCAACTGGCGCAATAACTCGAGGCCGGCCGGCTCCACAACCGGCGTTTCTTCTGCATTCCCTTATTCAGAGAAAGGTGTTGCAGTTCGTTTTTCACCCGGGCGGGCTGGCCCACCTTTCGCGTTCTTGTTTGCCTGCGGGCGGGTTGGCCCACCTTTGTCCCTTTGAGCTTTTGCTGGCAGCATAACCATTGAGGCTGCCCCATCCCTTCGCGGTTTTCGAAGGGTGGGGATTTCCGCTCTCATCTCACGCACAAGTGTCATCTGGTCGGCATCGAGAGCGTGCTTCCGCGGAGCTGGTTACCCGCTGTCAACTCGGGATGGCCGTAGGGCAGCTAACCATCCCATTCAAGCAGTATCAGTCGAACCCCAAGCAGGACAACAATTTAAGAGACAAAGAGTGACAAAATAGCACGGTCGTGCTACATATCGTACGGTCGTGCTACAACTGCGCCGTCTCGTCCCACTGCCGCCTCTCGGGCGCATTTTCCCGTTGACTTCGCTTCCCCTTTTGCCCCATAACAGAAGAAGGTAAGTTGATCCTGGGTTTCAAGAAGTCACGGTATTGGTAGTCACCTCATCCCCGCCGCTCTGCTTTCCGCGAAGCCATATCGCCTCCAAAGTTAACCCTTTGCGGCTCAAGATTTTACCTGTAAGTACCTTTACTTCCAAGATTTTACGCAGCGCCTCCCAACTCCAGGTCAATAAACTCAAAGATTTAGCGACCCGGGTCATCGGCGCAGCCTTCAAAAAGGGTCAAAACACGCCACTAACTCCTACTCTCTCTATATTTTACCCACAACTCCTTTGTATCCAAAGATTTTGCCTCGGTTCTCTCGCTAAGGGCAATAATATAGTTGACGAATCAGAGCTAATTCGTTGATTATGTGATTGTCGGAAAGTGCGAGAACTTTTCCGATGGAGTTGCCCCGCAGGGAACTCTACGACATTGCAGCCGCAATTGCGGATGATATATCCGGCGGGGGAAGGAGTGTCGTCATAGGCGTTGTCATTGCCACTTACGAGGAAAGATCGGCGCTGCGGTATGACGAACACTACCACGCCTACCTTGACGATAGCACCAGCGCCAAAGGAAAGATTATTTGCGCTGGGGGATATTTGTTCGTTCCAAACATGGCGCGAGAGTTCCGAGAACATTGGAAACCGTTTCTTGACAGCAAAGGGCTGAAATACTTTCATGCCAAGGATTGCTTCCGGCGACCAGATGCCGAAGAACTATTCTCTACTCTGGCTGTCCTTACCAAAAGAACCGCAATGCAGGGCCATGTGCAGTTCAGAAACCCAAAGGATTTGTTATCCCTTGATAAGAGAAATCGGGAATACGTTGGTAGCCTTTACTCTATGACAACGTTGACGTGCATGAAAAGCATGGCCGAAGAAGTGAGAGATCAGAACAAATCAATCGTCTACTTCATAGAGGACGGGAACGAATATGCTGGCGAACTTCGGTGTTTCCTCAATCAGATAAAAGCTAACCCTACACTTGTCAAACTGTTCGCGATGGCAGGCGCTGATACTTACAAAAAAGAGGATGTTATCCAATTGCAGGCAGCGGACCTGTTCGCTTGGTCATTCAGTCGTTCGCACTGGCGGGAACGTTGGGAAAAATCGATCATCGACTTGGTTCAGGATAAGGCTGTCCGCCACCTCATGGGACAACACGATCCAGCGCTGTACTCGATGTTCAATATGTTTTATGGTCTGCGGAGTAACAGGACAACATTCGATTATGACAAGCACAACAGAGAACGAAAAAGTCGATAGTGTCTGAGTTGTATCGCATTTATGGAATGAAATAAACTTCCACGCCGTGCATCTTCCATCGATTCCCAAGATTTCTTCTGAAGCAGCGCTCGATATTCTCGGCAAGTGGAAAGATGAGAAGCGGAGACTTCACTTCCGATTATTCAACCAGTCTGATCCTCAAGACTTCAGTTGTTCTGGTTTGGGACTTATCGAAGAGATGACAGCATATGTTCTCCGTATTGACAACCGCAACGTCAAGAACATTGCGGCTGGCGAGCTCTACGGCTGCTTGATTTCCCTTCAAAGGGCACACAGTTTTTTACTGTGGGATTGGCGCAATGTTCCTCCAGAAGAGCAAGCGATGAAGGATGCATTGAAGAATGCGTACGACCTCGTGTTGAGTATCGAGTTTGGTAGTGGTGCGCGCTGCGATCTGTGCGCAGCAAAATCGCTTATTGAGCTTGGCGATTTGCCGGACTTCATCAGTTGATATTGGTCGCCAACTCTTCATGATTGTTAGGCTGCAATCGTCGGGTGATAACAATGCTGTGGTTTCCACTGTGATTCTTTCCTTTCTGCGCTATGATGAGCGCGTGAACTCAAAAATGAACGTCGAATACCAGAATTTTGACCGCACAATGACCGAACTGATGAAGGTTCCGCATAGTGAGATCAAGGCGAAATTAGAAGCAGAGAAGAGAGCGAAGCAAAGAAAAAAGCGGAAGCCTAAGACCCCCGCTTCGGACCGCGCTTCCGGCGGTAAGGATTAAAACTCCGCTGTTTCTCCGACCTTGCCAGTCAGTTCGGCATAGGTCAGACGTTTACCAGCAATCTGCGAGAGTGCAATGTCGAAGCGCTCTGCATCGGTCAGAACATTCTTTGCCGCATCCTTGCGATTGTTGAAGCGGAATACCTGCTCATCCACGTAACGGAACAAATGAAACGGCTCAACCGCAACGTAGGTTCCGTTCAAACCGCGCTTTAACAAACTCCAAAAGTTCTCCAGCCCGTTGACGTGAACGCGGCCACGCACATAGCTCTCGGTTTTGTTCACCACCTCATGCACGAAGCGCCAGTGCAGCTTGTCATAAGCAACGGCGTCATCGGTGTAGACCTTGGTGCCGTACTTCACATTGCTCAGAACTTCCGATTGCAAGGTATCGCGTTGCGCGTTCGGTACGACTTCGGCACGCATCTGGCGGGTAGTTCTGTCGAGCATACCCATGACGATTGCTTTACCCTGTGCTCCGCCCTTCTGTTCGTAGCGCAGCGCACGATCCTTGTGCATGTTTTTCTTCCGACCTCCGACAAAGGTTTCGTCAACCTCTACTTCGTTCTCAGGACCGCCGATCTTAGTCACGTTGCCGTAACTGGCTTTCTTCTGCAATCCAAGCCGAATGCGGTGCATCATGAACCATGCCGACTTTTGAGTCACGCCTATGGTTCGTGCAATCTCGTAGGAACTGACACCGTTGCGGCAGTTCGACAGCATCCACACAGCGGTAAGCCATTTCTCCAAGGCGATAGGCGAATCCTCGAAAACGGTACTGACCTTCGCGGAGAACTGGCGGTTTTGGTGGACACTCTTGCACTGCCATTTGCGCTGATTCTTGAGGAATACAGGGTCAGTGCGTCCACACTTCGGGCACATCACAACGCCATCGGGCCAACGTTTGGAAACCATGTAGGCCAGAGCGTTATCAGGGTCAGCGAAATAGGCTATCGCTTCCTGCAAGGTCTTTGGTTGCTTTACTTTGCCGTTCATGAGACAAACTATATGCTACTCATATTGATTTGTCAAGTATATTATCGCCTCGCTAAGCTCATGATTCCAAAAGATCAGGGGGAGAGGGTATACCCGAAAAAAGACCTTCAGGATCAGATCAGCGCTCGACACCATCAAGCCGATTGGGGTTCTGGAAGTGACCGAGACGCGGAATCGTCATTACATCAATCTTCCGCGGAAAACGGCTTTGCCGTTCAGCGATGCAGTGCTGGCAGGCGATACACTCTTCATCTCTGGGCGTATCGGAATCGACCCGTCGACCGGGATGGCGCCTGCTGAGCTCGAGCAGGAACTGGAACTCCTGTTCAACGATTTCGCTTCCGTTCTCGATGCGGCAGAGATGTCGATGGACGATCTGGTCTGGGTGCAAGTCTTCTCACCCGATCTCTCGTTGTGGGATCGGTTTAACGCTGCCTACCTCAAACGTTTTTCCAAAGAACTGCCGGCACGTGCGTTCATCGGCTCCGGTCCTCTGTTGAAGGGAGGGCGCTTCGAGATGATGGGCACCGCAATCAGGCGTTGAGCATGGACATACTTTGCAACTTAAAACAAGGACTGAGCGGGACCACGTCTGCAGCTCACGAAATCACCAATGCGCTTCAGACTTGCTTTTGTTCCATCTCCAACAATGCCTGTTTCCGCTCCACGCCCCAACGATACCCACCTTGGTCTCCGTCCTCACGAACCACTCGATGGCACGGGATAGCAACCGCCACAGGATTCGTAGCACACGCTCTGGCCACCGCCCGCCTGGCGTTCGGCTGGCCGATGGTCTTCGCAATCTGACTATACGAGCGGGTTTCGCCGAACGGGATCGCCTGCAGACACGACCACACGCGGCGCTGGAATGCCGTCGCCTGTATGTCGAGCGGCAGCGAAGGATTCAACTTCTCCCCGCGCATGTGGCTCAAGAGATCGTGTTTCAAAGACTCCATGGCCTCATCATCGCGACGCCGGTTCGCGAAGGGGAATTCGCGCTTCAGTCCGTGTTCCAATTCGTCGTCAGAGTCGGCGAACTGAATGGCGCAGATGCCCTTGTCGGTAGCTGCTATAAGCATGCGGCCGAGAGGAGAATCGGTACAGGTATAACGGATCGGCGCTGCGATCGCGCCACGGCGATATTTATCCGGCGTCATGCCGAGCTGAGATGCCGTTCGTTCGTAAAGCCGGCTGCTGGAGCCATACCCTGCGTCATACATGGCGCGAGTAACAGAATGGCCGGCCTGCAGATTACGTTTGAGCTGGTTCACGCGGCAGGAATCCGCGTAGGCCCGCGGACTTATGCCCAGCACAGCCTTGAACGAGCGTTGCAGGTGAAACGGGCTCTGCTGAAAGACTTTGCCCAATTGCTCCAACGTGACCGGTTCATCCTGGTGCTGCTCGATATACCGGCATACAGCCTTCACCATCTCGGAACGTGGATTTCCGCCCGTTGCCCGAGGCCGGCACCGGAGGCATGCTCTATAACCGGCCTTCTCGGCCTCGCTCGAGCTGCGGTAAAAAGTCACGTTCTCGCGGCGGGGGCGTTTTGAGGGACAGGATGGGCGACAATACACGCCGGTTGACGATACGGCGAATACAAACGCGCCATCCTGGCTCCCATCGCGGGCCACCACAGCTTCCCATCGGTCCTGATTGCGCGGCGGCATCGGATTACCTTCCTCGAAATTGATGATTGTATCGGTTGTCATGATTCGCAGCTTACGGGATCCCCTACGCCACGGGCTATCCGACTATTGCTGCCAAACTGAGTTTGCGGCCATTTACAGAACTTGGCCAGTAAGTACCATTTTGGGAATCTGGAACCGAAAATTGTGCAGAAAAGGGCCGAATGTTCCGCAAATGGGACTACGATGAGCGCGCTCCCTTGATGAGTGTGCGCAAAAAGATCGCGCGCCGAGGCAACACCGCGTCCGAAGCGGTGGCAGCGTATATCCCACGGGAGATCAGGCTGGACGCGGCGCATCCTGCGGCGGAGTGGCAGCTTGCCACACCTCTTGTCTTTCTTTGCGATTGGCAGGGAAAAAATCCCGATCCCAGGCGCGAAACCCAGGTGCGGGCCTTGTGGTCTCCGCGCATGCTCTTCCTTCGATTCGAGTGCTGTTACCGCGAGCTCTGCGTGTTTGCGCAATCCGAGGCCAATGGCCGCCGGGACCGCCTCTGGAACCGCGATGTTGCAGAGGCCTTCCTCCAGCCGGAGCCAGCACGCGACCGCTATTACAAGGAATTCGAGGTCAGTCCAAACGGAATGTGGATCGACCTGGACATCTTTCCGGGCGGCTTGGCCGACTTGAAAAGCGGGCTGCGCCGTTCAGTCGTGATCAATTATCAGGAGCACAAGTGGACGGTGGAAGTGGGCATCCCAATGAAAGCCATAACCCCCGACTTTGATCCCAACAAAATCTGGCGAGCAAATTTTTTCCGAGTCGAAGGGCGAAAAGAGCCGCGAGCGTACATGGCCTGGCGTCCCACCAACACGCCAAAGCCAAATTTCCACGTCCCCAGCGCTTTCGGAACAATGCGGTTCGCGGCCGCGTGCTGAGCGAACTCTATATTGTGTGATCAGGCTCCAGGGTACAGCATGAGGCGTTCTGTTTTTGTCCGGGGGCTCTTTCTCGCAATTTGGGTTTCTTTTCCTCTCTGGCTCAACAGGTAAAACCAGGGCTCCTGAGCGCCGATGAACTGAAGCGTGTGGTTCCGGGTGCGTATTTGTTTCGCGGCCAGTCTGCCAGTCTGCAGCTGCGAAATGCGTCCGGATTCAGTGTAAATGATGGAAAGCTCGTGCTTGCGGGTCTCGAGATACGCGGCCGACGTGCAGGTTAAATACATGGGATTTCTCATCACCGAAGTAAAAGTAAAGATCGAGGCCTCGGAACTCGCGCCGGGAGAATACGGTTTCGGCTTTGTCAAAGACGGAAGCTTCGTGGTGATCGACGTTGGCGCAAATGATTTGTTCAGGGTTCCGGCTAAATCTGACGATAACCTGCGGCGTCCTGTGCCCTCAAGGTCGTGCCGGAAGGGGAAGCCTACCGCCCTAATATGCGGGAAGGAAGTGGGTTTCTCTTAGGCCGGAATGAGAGCCAACGACTCCGGCACTTAGTGTGCTAACGGCTGCAACGGACCGAGTACGGTAGGCATTCCGGCACGCCTGCGCAATTCAATGAGTAGAGCCTGTGCGGCATTCTGATAGGTCTTGCCCGGGTCCGATGGATCGGACCAGACGGCTTCATAGACTATCTGCGTGGCCTGCTCCAGATCGAGATGAAGTGCCGCGAGCATGAGGTCCGACTGCTGTTGCAGCTGGTTGTAACAGCTCTCGCAAATCGCAGCAGGCTCGAACCCGCTTTGATGGTTTTCCTGCTTGCCACAATAGAAACTTGCCGCGGCATTCATCTGCGTATGAGAGGAATAAACCTGCGATTTGAATTCCCGCAGAAACCGTTCTCGCTCGGCCTCGAGTGCCTCTTCATCGCCGCTCAAGGCAATGGACTCACTGCCGGCTGCTGGAATCACTTCGGAAGAAGTCGCAAGCGGCGAGACTCGCTCGGTCGAGTGGCATATGGGACAAGCCGTCAGGTCCGCGGAATAGTATTTCTTACATTTTGCGCATGGTAGACCGTAGCCGGCAGGCTTCCGTGTCAGCGGGGCGGGTACTGAGTCCTGGGTCAGAATTTCACTTTCTGCACCCAAGACTGCATCGGAAATCGCGCTTGCAACGCCTAAACCTTGCATTGAATTCATATGTAGTCTCGCTGTGCGAGGAAAATCCGGAATGGGGGGGACGCAACTTCATTCTAGGTCTCCACCCGCCGGTACACGATGACACGTGAGTTCAATATGCCTCTTACACCTAAGTACAGGCATGTCGCGCGCCAAAGTTGAATTACTGACGCTAAAGGAACTTAGGAAGGAGGGCGGCTTCGGAAGCGCATCGAATCGCGAAAATCGATTTCAATGTGAGACGTGATCTCAGCGGCTGGCCGACGCCCGCATCAGCTTCAGCAGTTCCTCTTTGCGTGCGCGGTAGACGGTTTCTGCAGGCCGCAGACTGACAGCCGTGTCGAGTTCCCCAGCGGCATCTTGATAGTGCCCCATGGTGATCAGGCAAGCCGCAAGCGAGTAATGGTTGTCCGCTGTAGGCGCAAGCCGGAGGGCTTCGCGAAACTCGGTTTCTGCCGCTTCAACCTGGCCCAGGTTGAGAAGCGTAGTTCCCAGATAATGATGGGCCAGCGAGGAATCCGGATCCAACTGAACTGCAACCCGCAGTTCACGGAGAGCCTCTTCTTGATCGTGAGCCATAAGCAGGGCCTGCCCAAGCACGCGGTGTTCAACCGCGGCGGTGGGATCCTGCAAAATCGCCAGCCGCAACTCGGGGATTGCAGCTTTGAAATCACCGTTGGCCATCAGCGCTTTGGCAAAAACGCTGTGACCTTGCTGCCAGCCAGGGTTAGTCCGGTAGAGTTCGCGGAATTCTGAAATTGCGGCTTCAAAATCTCCCTTATCAAGATAGGTATTGCCCAGGTTGTAGCGAATTCGCGGCTCGCCTGGCGCCAGTCGTTTTGCTTTTTGATAAGTGGCGATCGCAGCTTCGAAATGTTTGATGTCGTGCTGCAGCATCCCTAAATTGTTGTAAGCCTCCCAGAACTGCGGATTGAGTGCGATTGCCTTGCGATACGCAGCCGCAGCACCATTCAGATCGCCGTTACTTGCCATGGCGATTCCCATGTCGTAGTACGTGTCGGCATTGTCAGGTCCAAGAGCCAATGACTCCTGAAAGGCATGAATCGCATACGAATATTGCTGGTTGGCATGAAACCCGAGCCCGAGGTAACGGTAGGCCTCAGAGTTCTTTGGGTCGATGCTGAGCGCGGTGCGCGCTTCGGCAATCGCGTTGTCTCCGTCATCATAGCGATAGAAGACGTAAGCAAGCCGCGCGTGCGTATCGGATAGCCCGGGCATTAAGTTGCGTGAATCGAGATAGGCGTCGAAGGCCGCGTCCCAGTCGTTCTGCTGCTGCTGAATGTAGCCCAGGGCAAACCGCAGAGCCGAGTTGTTGGGATCGGATGCAATCAGTTTTTGCATGATAGGTTCGGCCTGCTCATATTCCTTTGCGCGCACCAGCTTCCCGACCATAGTGAGCTGGGTCCGGCAGAAGCTGCGCTGCACACCTGAAGGAGGGCCCTTCATCAAACGCAGGCTTTGCACGAGTTTCGGATCAACGCCAGACTGCAGCAAGGCTGCGGTTTCGTGCGCGGTAAAAATGAAGGCCAGGCTCCGGTCACGAGCCAGGCGCTCAAGCCGCGGGGTGGCAATTCCGCCGATACTCCAAGACATCAGATGAGAACAATCTAACGGCCTGAGGGCTTCCCGCTCGGCCACCGCCGGGACGGCTAGACTTAGAACTATAAGAAAATAGACTGTTTGCCGCACCACGATCCCTCGTCAACGGAACCAGAGGTGGCCTGGTCCGCAGTTGCAAAATAGAGGTCAGATCGTTGTGGGTGTAGGTCACCGAAGACATAGAACTTCTAAACAGGTTTGAGGCAGGGCAGCCGACGTGTACGTTCATGAGGAAAAAGCGCAGCAGAAGGGAGGTGCCGGTCGCAAGTGCGGCGAAGCGGCTAAGCGCCACTCTCAAATGCGGTTCGCAGGAACGACGCAAGATGCCAGCCATCCAGGTATTTGTACGGTGTTTCTCCTGTCGTGTAGTGGCCGCAGGGGAGCACGACTACTTTATGGTCCAGCCGATGGCGGATGAACTCCTCAACTACTCGTCTCGAAAATTCGGGAAGGAAAGTAAGGTCGTATTTCGCGTATACAATCAGAGATTTTTTTGGCCAGCGGGCAAAGTGCCGGAAATACGATATGGGGCTGATGGCGCTCCACAAATTCCGCAGCCGGTCGAGGTCAACCTGCGATTCCAATCCTTCACGGATGTGACGCGTAGACTGCCCGTGCCAAACAACATCCGCAACGTATGTGGAGGCGTGATTGAACGCTGCTACTTGAATGCGCGGATCATGCGCTGCGGCAAGGAACGCATAGCAGGAACCCAGGCTCGTGCCAACGATTCCAAGTCGATTGAAGCCCTGTTGTTCCAGCCAATCGAGACAGCAACGGATATCGATCACTGCCTGGCGGCAAGCATCGAGCGTGCGGCCGATGTTTGCTGAGACGGCATAGTCTGCCCGACGAGTCTCAGCCGGCATGCGAATGTCGTGATAGGGCATGCTGAGGCGCAAAACTGAAATACCTATCAGATTCAGCGCCCGGCAAAGGCTCGTATAGGCGATCGCGTCAGAGTTCCAATGTGGAAGTAAGACAACCGCTCGGCGTCCCCGTGCCGGGAACCAGCGCGCGTTCGCTAAATTGTTTTCCGGATGAGGACTGCGGACCGGAGAGGTGAAGCGCAGAAAATCTCCGTGCCTCCCGCGCACTTTGGCTGCCAGTTTTTTATCCGGGGTTTCCCGCGTGCTGAACACCTGAATCTCCCGCCGCTCCAGGCGAAAATCTGTAGGCGCGATGTATGAGAAAAATTCGTCGCTCGACTCCATGATTCGCTGACTGTATTCGCGCAAGAACTCTTCACATCCAACAGAGGTGGGAGTCTGCCCGTTGCGGCACGGCCAATCCTTCGCCCATTCGATTCCCCAATCCAATGGCCGCACAACGCGGTTGTTATCCACCGACGTGAGACGGGTCTCCCAGTCGTGCATCCACTGTGCGTAGCGCGAGGGCATGCTAAAAGATAACAAAGGATTCACCGAATGGTCAGGCAGTCGCCAGCGAAACGAAGCGAAGAGGGCCTGAGCGGTTGCTTTCGAGTACGGAGCGCATGTTTTGGTGGATATTTCTAAGGTGCAGCTAGCTGTATTTCCTGGGCACCCTTTTGGAAATTCCGCAGAGGATCTCATACACATTCGTGTTAGCTAGGGCGGCGTGCTCACGCGCATCCGTGTTGAGCCCGTCCAGCGTGCCCAGCAGAATCACTTCATCGCCAACGGAAGCTCCTGAAATTCCGGTCACGTCAGCAAGGGTCAGGTCCATGGAAATGCGTCCCACAATTGGCGCGTAGTGCTCACGGACGATTACTCTTCCGCGGGAAGAGAGAGCCCGATTGAGGCCGTCCGCATACCCTACCGGAAGCACCGCAATCCGCGCAGGGCCTTTCGTGACGTAGGTCCCACCGTATCCGAGAGCCTGGTTCGCGCGTACATCTCGCAGAGAGAGGACCTTCGTCTTCCAGGTCAGGATCGGTTTTACCGCCAACCGTAGCTTGCTGCCGCTAACCTCGCGTCCCGCGCGCTCGAATGGCAAGTAGTAACCGTAAAGCGCAATTCCCGGGCGGACCATGTTGAAGAGTGCCTCGGGACGGGCAATCACTGCCCCTGTGTTGGCCACGTGAACGAGCAAGGGCTCGATGCCTTCGGCCTGCAGCATCCGGCGAAGTTCCATGAAGCGCCGTAATTGGTCTCCGACTGAAGGCGCATCGAGGATCTCGGATGAGGCCAAATGCGTTGACAGTCCTTCCAACACCAGGTGCGACGATGTGCATATAGCTGCGATGACATTGGCGGCATCGTCTGGCGCCACCCCTAGGCGGCCCATTCCTGAATCGACTTTCAAATGAACCGGAAACTTTGCCACTCCAAGACGGGCGGCAGCGCTCTCTAACCGCTCTACCTGTGACGTCTCCCAAACAGTCGGAGTGAGTTGAAGCTGGACGATCTCTTCCTCTTCTCCGCGCCAGAATCCGGTCATTAGCAGAATGCGCGTCTGAATGCCGGACTCACGAAGTGGGATGGCTTCGTCGAGAGAGGTCACACCTAACCAGCGTGCACCTTCATCTTCCAGTGCGCGGGCGCATTCAACTGCGCCGTGGCCGTAGGCATCCGCCTTGACTACTGCGGACACGGTTACGGAAGGCCCCACATGCTGCTGCACGATTCCAAAGTTGTAACGAAGATTGGCCAGCGAAACCTCGGCCCAGGTCGGACGCGTTGCCGCGCGGGTTACGATTTCAATAGTGGCCACTTTCACCCGATTATAGTTGGCGTGCTGAAAGCTATAGGGTTACTGCTGTGCTACATCTCGGGCGAAAGACGGTGCCTTATTGAAGCGTGATCATTTGTTGAGCACGAACTTCACTGTCACTTGCGTCTCAACTTCTATCGGTTCGTCATTCAAGATGTATGGCCTGTATCGCCATTGCCGAACGGCATCCATCGCTGCGCGGACCAGCATCGGATGCCCACTCACCAACTGCAGGTTCTCAATCATTCCTGATCGGCTGATCATCGCTTGCAACACGACGTCGCCCTGAATTCGCGCCTGAATCGCGAGAGGCGGATAGCGCGGCTCGACACGGTAGATCAGGTTGCCCTCCATCATGTGAGACAACAGGGGGCGATGCGTGACCGTAGGCTTCGGCGGCGCCACCGAACTCATCGCACTGGCAATGGAGTTCATTACGGCGTTCAAAGTCGCATGGGTCCCCGTGCCGTTCTCCACGCCAACGCCTCCGAGGTCAACCGGAGGGGGCGGGATAATTTCGGCGAGTCGTCGAATTGTTGAGGGGATCGAGGGCGGCGAAATCAGCTGGTTATCAACTGACATATTACTGGCAACAGTTGTGGGAGGATGCTCCCGCAATTTTGGCGGTGGCGGAGCTAAGATCGGGCCGATGCCCGACAGCAGCTTCAGCCGGGGCAAGCCTTCTGGGTGAATCAATGGCAGTATCAACAGCGTGCACACGACAAGTGCCTGCGCGGCGAACGAAGCCAATGTCGCCCAGCCACGATGCGAACGGTTGACGTACGCAGAATCGAGAAGAGAGTCGGCAAACATGGTGTCCTCCAGAAATCTTCATTTCTAATGACACCGGGAGGACTCGCTTCAGACGAATCTGCGAGGAAAAAATAAGGCCGCGTCAAAACGCGGCCTTCTGGAACTTTTCTGATGACAAAGGTGTCGCTTCCTATTTCGGCGGCTGCGTCCCCCGTGGTTTTGGAGTCGGAGTTATTGGCGCTCCAGGAGCAGTCAGCGGCTTCGTGCCCGGCGTAGTCGGTCTCGCGCCGGCAGCGGGCTTCGGTGGGGCAGGCACTCCTGACTGTACGTTATAGGAATCGACTATCGGTCGGGTAATGTCCACTGCCGGTCCTGCCCAAAGCACAGGTCCATTCGGCCACGGATTGGACGTATCGATGATTACGCCGAAGCTGTTCTCACCGGCATACTTCACGATGAGCGGCGCCATCTTCTGCAGAATTCGCTGCGCAATCTCGTTCTGCTGATTCTGCGCGTCATCCATCGCGTCCTGGCGCGAGCGGTCGAACTGTTTTTGCTTGGTTTCGATCTGCTTCACCAGCGTGCCGCGGCTTGCGTCGTTCAGCTTCTCGCCCTGGGCATTAAGCTGCTTCTTCAGGCTCTCGATCTCGTCGTTCATTCCTTTGAGTTCGGTCTGCTTGGGCTCGAACTTTTTGCTGAGCGTTTCGAAATCCCGCTGACCTTCGTTCGAAGCGAAAATAGCTTCCTGAATGTTGATGGTTCCCACCTTTGTCCCCGTGGGATTCGTGGCCACTGGGCCGGCCGGATCCGCCGCGCTCGACCCAGCTGCGCTGGGAGCGGCCGGCAATCCCGCCGGGGGGCTGCTGCTTTGCGCTACAGCCGTGATAGACAGGACAGAGATGGCGCATGTGACTAATCGCAAAAACGCTGGTTTCATGTAGGTGCTTTGAACTCCTTGGAAATGTGTATCGGAATCGTGCTCAGATCTTTTCACAACTGGCCGCCACTTACCTTACCGCTCAGCAGACTCGGTAAGCAGGCCGTCTCCCCTATTCTCCTGCCGAACCTGACGGCGTGGCAACCATCCCTTGGCTGCCGAATTTCAGGGTGTGGGATACGGACATTATAGGTACAGCTGTGTAGCAGCGTCAATTACACAGGAGTTGTCGAGTTATTTACTGCCGCTTGATTGGAAGGGTAACGTACGCAAGAAGAGCACAATCTGCCAGCGTTGCAAATCGGGCAATTTGCTGAAGGACGGCATGCCGCGATCAGGATTGCCGTTGGTGATCTTCCAGAAGAGAATGCCATCAGTCTGTTGCTGCACGGCTGGCAGTTGCAGGTCAGCAGCGTGCTTTTTGACAACCCCGGTTCCTTCCTGCCCGTGGCATTCCACGCAGTTGCGTAGAAACAGCTTCTTCCCCCCGGGTGTCGCCTCCGGTCGGCTGGCCAATGGGTTAGGTCGCGAAACAGCGGAATCCGGCGCCCGCCAGTTCGGGTCTGGTTTGTATTCGTAGTTCTGAGCAATGCTCATTGATACCAGACAAAGCAGGACCGTGAAGGCAGCACGCATTACAGTTTCGCTCCGAAAAGCCGCGCCATTCTGCTGCCGAATCCTCTGATTTCATAGCTGTACCCGAAGCGAAAGAGCACCCGGTTGCTTTCGTGATTCAGTCCGAAGCCCGGGGAAAAATGCAAGCTGGCGTTATCACTGATCTGCCACACGATCACGGGAGCGAGGTAGTGCGGGTTTCCGCGCACGCCGAAACCGTTCGTGCTGCCCAGTCCGCCATAAAATTCGGCTCCAGCCGCGAAGTTCTCACGGCAGAAGCGGCATTGCTTCCCAGAGGCCAGAGTCCCCAGCGGCCGCGAGAACGCAAATGAATAGCCGAATTCGAACCCCTCATTCTGTGAAAGATTTTTCTCCACGGTAAAGTTTTCGGCCAAATTCCAATCATGGGTGTTGCTGGAGAGGATGAGTTTGGTCTCCAGTTCATGAGCTCTTGTAGGGCGAAGCTCAGAATTGGGCTCGGCAAATTCAGGTCCACTGCCGACGATTTCCTTTTGAATACGGCTGGCCTCGTTGAGGTTCTCATATTCAAGGTAGAGAACGGGGTTGATCCAATGCTCACGGCTCAGGGGCCGGTATCTGTTCTCGAGCCGCCACCCGGTAAACACGGTGCTGTCTCCGTGGGTGGACTGAGCTTCAAGGTATAGCTCGGAGGTCCACTTCGCTGTTACCCCATATTCCATTTCCACATAAGGGGCGAAATAGGCCCGCGGTCCCGACCGGGGAACCCCGACTGTGCTGAAGGTCTCGACCTCCAGGTTCCCTGGTTCCTCCATGTGATGGTCATAGGTCACGAAGTAAGGGCTCTCCTGCGCCGAGGAAAAAGTGGCGCTGAGCAAAATGATTAAAAAGTACACTGCGGCGCGAGGGGTCATATATTGTTATTTGCAACTTAGTTGCATGTAAGGCTCCAAGCCTTATCCTAGGTACCAGTGTCGTTCAGGTCAAGTATTCACGACATTTTTTGTAGCAGAATCGTTGCAACCAGTTGCAACGCGGAATTCAGGAAGAGGATTGGGACCGGCACTGCGCGCAATAGCCGCCGACCTCCAGCCGCGTAACCACGATATGGAAGTGGCAGTCCCGCTGAATCTGGCCTTTGAGGCGGTCAAACAGGTCGCTTTCGAACTCGATGATTTTTCCGCAGCGCAGGCACGCCATATGAATGTGATCGCGTTGCGGGCGTCGCTCATAGTAGTGCTTCTCGCCCTGCATGTGCATCAGATCAAGCTCATCAATCAATCCATGCCTCTTAAGCAAGCCGAGAGTGCGATAGACGGTTACACGATCGATCTGGGGATCGACCTTTCGCGCATGGCGCAGAATTTGGCTCGCGTCCAGATGCTGCTTTGCAGTCTCTACCACGCTCAGAATGGTGCGGCGCTGGCGTGTCATGCGCAGTCCGCGCGACATCAGTTCGGCTTGCAGACGTCCCGGAACTTCGGTTTCTGGAAATGGCAAGGTAGATGGCTCCGTTACTTGAAACTCAGTTTCAAGACAGTTGCAATGATAACTGAATGCGAGAATTCCCACCAAGTCTGGTTTTGTCATTTGTATGAGAAGTCAGGCTGGAAATTGCTGCGAGGACATAGACACATCCGCTTGCCACGCTAGGGTGAACTGAGTGCGATGAAAGGCTTATGTTCAGTCAAGGCCTTGACGGCCTGCAGCAAATCGCTGTCCGCCTTCGATTTCACCACGTATCCTCGCGCGCCGGCATTGAGCGCCTCTCGCAACATCT
>QIAA01000049.1 GCA_003224905.1 Acidobacteriota bacterium | reverse complement strand
CATACCTTATGTGCCTTTGAGCACGAATAGAAGCCTGTCCGCAACGCCGCAAACAAATACCTATGGACTCGTACGCCTGTTTTCATAGAAGGATGACAATGGGTAGAGATGAGAAGCCTCAGGGGAAACAGGTCCCTTCGGCGGCCAGGGGCAGGCGAAGGTCTGCAAGGAAAAGCAGGTCCCTCGACTGCGCGAAATGATCCGCGTGGCGGATCATTTCGCTTCGCTCGGGATGACAATTTTGAGTGGGGGCTCGTCGGCACCCTTCGACTTAGCTCAGGGCAGGCTAAAAACTTGAAGTCGTGCCCTTCCCGTTTGGGGAGCTGCCGAGCTTCGCTCGGCTGGACAGCCGAGGGCGGCTGTCCCCACATGGTCTGTGGTGGCACCGCGAATTTTTTCTTTTTCGACACAAATTAAGAGTGCCCATCCTGGCAGCGGGCGCCAGGCGGCCGCTATTTAGGGCGAGTGTTGGTCGCCCTGATTCGGTGGTCGTGCGGAAGTCAAGAATAATCAGACTGCAATCCGATCCTGCTTCATCTGCGTACTAGGAAGCAGTAGACGCAAGCCATCTGTAACTGCCCGGGCGTGGCGCCATGTTCGGGAAGCCCCAACTTATGGTGGCGGCGTCCACCCAACTTACTCCCAGTGAGGCAAACCTATGAATCGATTAAGACCTATGGTGGCGTTCGCCCTGGCGCTGTGCCTGATGGCGCCGGCGAACCTGTTTGCTGCCAGTCATCGTGAAGCGCCGATTACGGCCCTGGACCGTACCGCCGATATCACCGACTGGTACAGCTTTGTGAGCTATGACCATCCGGGGCGGGTCACCATGATTTTGAATGTCGACCCGTTCCTCGAACCTTCCAACGGACCTAACTATTTTCCTTTCGATCCCAACGTGCTTTATGAGATGAGGGTCGATAACAATCGCGACGGCGTGGAAGACATCGTCTTCCAATTCCGTTTCAAGACTGAAATTCGCCAGCCCGGACTGTTTACCGGATTTGTCGGCGATCTGGCGGGAATTCCTCCCATTACTCACCTCAACGGCGAAGGATCGCAAGGACTCAGTCTGCGGCAGACGTACACGGTAACTATGGTGAAGAACGGCGTGAGCACGGAATTGAATGATGGACGCACGTTGTTTGCTGTGCCTTCGAATGTTGGCCCGCGCACCATGCCGCACTACGGGCAATTGTTCAATGAAGGCATCTACGACCTAGGCAATGGAGTGCGCACGTTTGCGGGAACGGTGGATGATCCTTTCTTCATTGACCTGGGCGCGGCTTTTGATTCGCTCAACTTCCGGATGGGAGTGGGCGGCGTGCTGAGCTCGCAAGTCGACGGAGACGACAAGCACAACTATGCACCGGATGCAGTGTCCGGTTTCAACGTCAACTCGATTGCTCTGGAAGTTCCGATCACCATGCTTACGGTGGACGGAAAGAGGCATGCAGCGGGAGAAAAAGAAGCCGTGATCGGAACGTATGGCACAACCTCGCGTCCGCAGTTCACGGTGAGGCGCTCGCCTTTGCCACTGGCGGCGGTGGGGAAATTTCAGCAAGTGCAGCGGATGGGCAATCCGCTGATCAATGAGCTGATCATTGGCACCGGTTCGAAAGACCGCTTCAGCATGGATGAGCCGGAGAATGACTCGCAGTTCGCCAACTTTTTCCTTGATCCGCTGCTGGCAACTGTTTTCGGCTCGATTGGCATTCCCGTGCCAGCTGCGCCGAGGACCGATCTGTTGCCGCTAGTGCAATACAGGGCTCCAATCTGTCCGGGTTGTGGTGCCAACGATCATGGTCCTGTGGCTGACCTGCTGCGGCTTAATACTGGCATTCCGCCTACTGCTGTCGCGAACCAGAAGCGTCTCGGCTTTCTTGCCGGTGACGCGGCTGGTTTCCCCGATGGACGGCGGCCGGTTGACGACGTGACGGATATTGCTTCGCGAGCGGTGGCGGGTATTCTTGCCGACCCGTTGAAGTTCGGAACGCCGATCGGCGACGGCGTAAACACCAACACCGAGGGGTTCCGCAACATATTCCCATATGTGAGGCCCGCTAATAATGGGCGCAATAGCCATCACGTTGGGCCGGGGCAGAAGGGCTGCAACGGACAAGTGAGCGGCGTTTGTCCGGTTCAGTAATTTAACTTCGCGGCCGTCGTTTTCGGGGGCGGCCGCGAATCATTTCTGCAGACGAGGAACATCATGAAAAAACTTATTGCTCTATTTCTGATCGCTGCTGCGAGCGCTGTTGGGCAATCGTCTGAGCCAAGTCTTTCACCTGCGGAGCGCAGCGTTGCAGAGGCTCGCAAGCTCATCGAGAAGAAACCATCGCAGTACGCCGGTTATAACCAATTGGCGGTCGCGCTGTCGCGCCGGGCGAGGGAAACATCGGATGTGAATTTCTATGCCCAGGCTGAAGATGCGCTGAAGAAGTCGCTCGAACTGGCACCTCAGAATTTCGAGGCTGAGAAGATTCGCATCTGGCTGTTGTTGGGACGGCACGAATTCGCCGCCGCGCGAGAAGCGGCCACGGCTTTGAACAAGCGAGTTCCAGATGACGTTCTGGTTTATGGTTTTCTCACCGACGCAAACGCGGAGTTGGGAAATTACAAGGCGGCGGAGAACGCAGCGCAGTGGATGCTCAATCTGCGCCCGGGCAATCTGCCGGCGTTGACTCGCGCCGCATACCTCCGGGAATTGTTTGGCGACGCGGACGGCGCTTACGAGCTTATGTACATGGCGCTGCAGGCCACACCTCCAACAGAGAGAGAAGATGTCGCATGGGTCCTGACGCAAATGGCACATCTGCGGCTGATCGCGGGCAAGACACAAGATGCTGAGACTCTGCTGAATCAGGCTGTGGGGAAATTTCCCGGCTATCACTATGCTTTGGCAAATCTGGCCAAAGTGCGGATCAGCCAGAAGCGATACGACGAAGCAGTGAGTCTGCTGGAGCAGCGATACAAGGCAGCTGCTCATGCGGAGAACCTTTATGACCTGGCTGAAGCGCTGGAGCTGGCAGGCCGAACCGCGGAGGCGCAAAGGGCATTCGCGGAATTTGAAACCAAGTCGCTGGCGGAATCCGTTCGCGCCGACAATTCAAACCGCGAGCTGATCTTCTATTATGCGGATCACGCTCATCAACCGGTAAAGGCTCTCGATGTTGCGCGGCGGGAATATGCTCGCCGTCACGATGTGTACACGCTTGACGCTTATGCCTGGGCATTGCACGTGAACGGCGACGATTCGGAGGCACGCAGACAGATCGAGACAGCACTTGGTGTCGGGATCCGTGATGCCAAGATCTTCCGGCACGCTGGAGAGGTCGCGCTCAAGCTGGGCGACAAAGCTGCCGCTGAACGGTACCTGAACGAATCAGCTTCGCTCAATGCGCCCGGGTCGGAGCAGGCGCGGACGCTGCTGGCAGCGCTTAGCCATGGGTCAGCTAAACAGTAGTAAGTGGAAGAAGCGGGCTTGGTGGTGAGCAGATGGAAGTCAGTCCAGGATCAGCTCCGCAGGAGCCAGGCGCGACGGCCGAGGGTGGAACGTTCTATATCGCGGCCGTGACGCCCCTGCGGGGACTATTATTCCGTTTTCGCTACCCGGCACTGCCGCTACGCGGCTCGAGTTGTGCCTTTACACTTTCGCTACTTCTGCATCGAAGGCCGGCACATACGAAAACCATTCGGCGGAACGGGGATGTTTTCCCGTGATGAGCTGATCGAAGGCGTCCTGTAAGGCGAGGGTTACAGGGCCTGCCGCGCCAGTGCCGATGGTGCGGAAGTCAATTTCGCGCAGCGCGACGACTTCGGCGGCGGTGCCACAGACAAAGACTTCGTCCGCGATGTAGAGCTGATCGCGGGAAATCGGTTCTTCAACCACCTCGTAGCCGAGATCGCGCGCCAGCGTTATCAGGCTGTCGCGCGTGATGCCCTCCAAGATCGCGCCACGCGGAACGGTATAGATGATGCCGTTGCGGACGACGAAGATATTTTCTCCCGTACACTCCGCTACGTAGCCCTGAGGGTCGAGCATGATGGCCTCATCGAAGCCGGCGCGATGCGATTCGGTGCGGGCCAGAATCGAGCCAACGTAGTTTCCGCCGACCTTGGCTTTGGTCATCATGATGTTGGGATGCAGGCGGGTGAATGACGACACATTGGCGCGAATGCCGCGCTGCTTAGCTTCCGGTCCGAGAAATCCGGTCCACTCCCACACGGCAATCAGCAGGCGCGGCGTGCCGCTATCAACAACCAGATTCATAGCGCCGTCGAGATAGATCACCGGGCGGATGTAGCAGGAGGGAAACTTGTTGGCCGCGACCGTCCGGTGAATGGCATCGATCAGATATTCGCGGGTCCAGGAATGCCGGAAGCCCACGATG
Source organism: Acidobacteriota bacterium (assembly GCA_003224905.1). GTDB lineage: Bacteria > Acidobacteriota > Terriglobia > Terriglobales > Acidobacteriaceae > QIAA01. The sequence goes on along the minus strand of QIAA01000049.1, from coordinate 76,660 downwards.
TGCGCCGAATCGAGCAGGCGTTGCACATGTTCTTCGAGCCGGAACACTGCCGGGCCTTGCTGGGTCGCATAGCAGCGAATCCCTTCAAACACGCTAAAGCCATAGTGCAATCCGGCATTCACCACCGGAATGGCGCATTCTTCGGCAGGTTTCAAACCATCATCGAACCAGACGTATTTTGCTGCGGGCATGTTCCCTCGTTCACGCTACTGGTCGTCAGACTTTCAGGCGTCGGTCCTCGGTCAGAACCCAGTTGTCAGTTCTCGGTTCTCAGTTCTCAGTTCTCAGTGTCAGGTAATTTCGTCACGACGGAAGACTGACGACTGTCTGGCATTATAATTCCCGTCTCCTATGGAAATGGGTCTGAGGAATCGCGTTGCTATTGTGGCCGGTGCCAGTCAGGGAATCGGGCGGGCGACGGCAGAGGCTTTCGCTGCCGAGGGGTGCCGGGTGGCAATCTGCGCGCGGAATGCAGCCTCTCTGAAAGCAGCGGCGGAAGCAATCACGAAACAGCACGGCGTCGAAGTGCTGGATCAGGCTGTGGACGTAACCGATGCCAGTGCGGTTCACGGGTTTGTCGAAGCCGTAATCAACAAATTTGGCAGCGTCGATATCTGCGTGACCAATGCCGGAGGGCCGCCCGCCAAGGGTTTTATGGCGGCGAGTTTAGAAGACTGGCGCAAGGCCGTGGATGCGAACTTCCTGAGCGCCGTGTACTTTGCTCGGGAGGTCATTCCTCACATGCAGCGCAAGCATTGGGGAAGGATCATCACGATCACCTCGATTACCACTAAGCAGCCAGTTACGGATCTGGTGCTCTCGAATGCGGTACGGACGTCTGTTGTGGGATTGGTTAAGAGCCTTGCCAACGAGTTTGGTAAAGACGGCATTCTGGTGAACAACGTTGGACCTGGGTTCACCGCTACCGACCGCCTGAAGCAGCTGGCAAAAACGCGGGCCCAGAATTCCGGACAGAAAGAAGAAGAAATTTTTGCCGGGTGGGCGGCCGACGCCCCGTTGAAGCGGGTGGGCGAGCCCAGGGAAGTGGCGGATGCGATCGTGTGGCTGGCATCGGAGAGAGCGTCGTACATAACAGGACAGACCTTGCTCGTCGACGGAGGGGCATACAAAGGCTTGTAACAAATGTTTCATGCCAACTCTGCGGGAGCTCGATTTTTATCCTTCGTGGTTTGAAAACCCTGTTCACTACCAGGCAGCATAAAGTAGGCGCCAGTATTGCCAATGTTTGTTACTTTCAAGTAATCTGAGCGCTATCTGCAATCATCCTGGTTCTCATCACTTTGCCAAACTCTCAGGAAACCACAATGTGCCGCGGGAGGGGTTATGACCACTGACTCACGAACTATTTGGCTGGCAGTTCTCGTTGCGCTGACGCTTGCCTTTCCGTGGCAAGCTCTTGCCCAAGGCGGCGCCACGGGCGCGATCACCGGCACGGTGCAGGATGCGAGCGGCGCGGTGGTGGTAGGCGCGGATGTGCGCATTATTAATCAGGATACGGGAGCGGTGGCGCGTTCTATAAAGACCGATGCCAATGGTTCGTTCACGGCAGCCCTGCTGCCGGTGGGCACCTACACCGTCAGCGTGAGCAGTTCCGGTTTTCAGGAAGCCAGCATCACCGGTGTTGTGGTGCGTATTACGGAAATCACGCGCATGGAAGCCAGGCTGCGGCCGGTCGCGGTGCAGCAGAAGATTGAAGTGCAGGCAACCATCCAGGCTGTCGATACCAGCACCGCCACCACGGGACAGGCGATTGAGGCGAATACAATTCGTAGCCTGCCGCTGGCGACGCAGAATTTTCAGCAACTGCTGACGCTCTCCACCGGGGCGCAAAGTGAACTGAACGCCTCCGCCCAGTTGGGGCGAGGCAATGTGCGCATCATTGTGAACGGGCAGCGCGAGGACAATAACAACTATCTGATCGAGGGCATCAGTGCGACCGATTACAACGTAGCCCAGTCCACGAACGTGCCGCTTCCCAATCCCGACGTGGTGGGTGAATTCAAGGTACAAACTTCGCTTTACGATGCCAGCCAGGGCCGAAACGGAGGCGGGAACGTCAACGCAATCCTCAAATCGGGAACCAAGACTTTTCACGGCGACGCGTATGAGTTCTTTCGCAACGACAAACTGAATGCCAACGAGTACTTCCTGAACCGTGCCGGGCAGCCCCGTCCTACGGTCAAGCAGAACATCTTCGGCGGCAGTTTGGGCGGTCCAGTTGGGCCGGATGCCAAGCTGGGTTTCTTTTTCCTGAACTATCAGGGCACGCGCCAGCGCAGCGGCCTCTCTCCGGGAACCGCGATCAGCAATCCGGGAATTCCTTCGCTGCCGACCGATCGCTCTGCCGCATCGCTCGCGGCTGCATTCAGCACTGCGGATTTTCCGATCGCGCCCAACCAGATCGATCCGGTAGTCCTGGCGTTATTGAATTTCAAGGGAGACCAATTCGGCGCCAGCCCTGGAGGATTTCTCATTCCCTCAGTCGGCATCCCGGATCTGAATCCGGCCAAAGCCGCTTATACGAAGGCCCCCTTCGTGATCAGCAAACCGGGGCGTTACACCGACGATCAATTCACCGCAAACTGGGACCGCGAGTTCCGTGGCGGCAACGATAAGCTGGGCGCGCGCTTCTTCTTTTCGGATGCCGAATCTCTCCTGCCGTTTGGTGCAGGCGGGTTGCAGGCTTCATTGGGCGGAACCCTCGCCAGCAGCATCAGTTCCACCGATCTGAACTTCCCCTACGATTTGCCGGTACGGGCGCGTTTTTTGACCCTCACCGAAACACACCTGCTATCTCCCGCGGTGGTAAACGATTTTCGTTTTGGCTACGTACGCATCAACAACAGCCTGCTTAATGTACCGCCAGTAACTGCAGCTGATGCGGGAATTGACCGTCCTACGAATGAAGTTACCAAATCGATCTACAAGTTCTCTCTGTTCGGAAGTTCTGGTTTTCAAATCGGCCCTACTCCGCCGGCAGATCAGTTCCAAACCCAAAACAACTTCAATTTCGTAGACACCATGAGCTGGGTGAAAGGCGCGCACGTCATCCGCTTTGGGGGCGAGTACACCCGAGTTAATTTGGACAAGCTATTTCCCCAGGTATTCAATGGACAGCTCTTTTTCGTTGACACGGCGGGAGGGGCCACCGACTTTCAAAAATTCCTGACAGGAGCAGTGGACTTTAGCTTCGGTGGCGGCGGCGTTTTCAATCATGAATACCGCACCAACGATTTCGCAGTCTTTGCGCAGGATGACTGGAAGGTCCGCTCCGACTTGACGGTGAATCTCGGCCTCCGGACCGAAATCTTAGGCGCCTTCCATGACAATCGTTGCCACATTGGCAATCTGGATCCGGACCTCGCCAACGCCGGGCAGTATCCATTTATTTATGGCGGCTGTGTGACGGGCCTGAATGTCACAGGCCTGAATCCAACCGGAAGCAACAGTACTTACAAGAACGACTACACGACGGGATGGGGGCCGCGCGTAGGCTTTGCATGGGATATCTTCGGCCATCACACCACATCATTGCGCGGCGGCTACGGAATTTATTACGTGCGTGAGGATGTTGGCACGGCCGACCAGCTGAGCTTCCAAGCGCCATTCTTGCCCGTTGCCTTCGGTCCGGGTGCGCCTGGCTGTCTTGCGACATTCTTTTCAGCGAACCCGCTGCCGGGCTGTCCCAGCCCGAACATCAACGCCTTGCCGCAGGCCGGGGTAATCGATCCCGCTTTCATTCCGTGTTTGGCTGTCTTCCAGGACTTCCCCGGAGGCGACACGACTCAAGCCGGAAATTATGCCTGTAATGGTCCAGGCATTCAGTCCAATTTTATTTTTGGACTGGTTGTACCGCGAAAATTCGTTGCACCCAACACGCAGCAATGGAATTTGACACTGCAACGAGAACTGGGGAAAGACTGGGTATTCGAAGTTGGATACATTGGCACGCACGGAGTTCATCTTCGGGAGACACGCAGCAATTTGCAGCCGCAGCGTGTCAGTCCAACTAATCCACTGGTCCTAACGGGCGCGGGGGCGCAGCAATTTACGATCACGACAAACACGTTTGCCAATGCGCCCGCCAGATCGCGCGCGGCAGGAATCAACGGATATAACGGCATGCAGATCTTCGCCGACGATGCGTACTCGCACTATCACTCATTGCAGACCACGCTCTCGCGGCGCTGGGGAGCCGGGTATTTCCAGGCTGCGTACACTTTCTCGCGCTCAACGGATGCGACCTCAAGCGGCAACACCGCCCTTAACACCGCCTTCAATGACGAGTCAACGATCGATTCGTCGCGTGGCCTCTCCGATTTCGATCGCACTCATCGTTTCGTGGTCAGCTACAGCTACGAATTGCCGTTTTATCGAAATGCTAAAGGGGCCAAGGGCGCGTTGTTGGCCAATTGGGCGGTCAGCGGAATCTCAATCTTTCAGTCAGGGGCGCCCTTCTCGGTCACGGATTCGGGAGCAGGCACGGCATTCCTCGGCCCCGGCTTCACTTCCGCCACCCTGGGGGCCACGCTTGCGCCAGGTGGATCGATCGCCGCCGGCACCACAAGCGGCGACATTCACCATCGCATTGATGGATACTTGAATCCAGCAAATTTCACGAGCGCGCCCCTGCTTTACGGACCGGCGCAGTGCGACCCAAATCAGCTGGATCCGACAATTCTTCCCAACTCTAATTTCTGCACCACCGATTTCGGCAATTTACGACGAAATATTTACCGCGGTCCTTTCCAGCAAAATTGGGACTTCTCTTTGCTGAAGACTTTTCGGATTACGGAGAGACAGTCGCTGCGGTTTACGGCTGACTTCTTCAACATCTGGAATCATGCGAACTTCAGCAATCCATCGCTGACAGACATTGAGATCTACCTTGCCGACCCAAGCCCAAGTAACCCGTTCGGCAAGATTTTCTCCACCGTGGGCACGCCGCGGCTGATCCAGTTTTCGCTGCGTTGGGCGTTCTGACGTGGCCACTGTAACCGCAACTCGCGTCCCCCTGCTCGAGCGGGAGCAAGTGCCTCCCGAGCTGCAGCAGTTGTATGACGGCTTGCTGAAGCAACGAAGTGTGGTGCCCAACATGTTCAAGACTGTCGCGCATGTGCCGGGGCTCGCGCTGGGATTTGCGGGACTTCTGAAAGCTCTTCTCAGCGACGGCGCTCTGCCCGGCTGGTACAAAGAACTGATTGCCACGCGCATGTCGGTGCTTTGCGGATCGCACTATGCGATTGCCGGGCATTCGCTTTCCGCCAAACAGAAGGGCGCAAGTGATCAGCAGATTGGGGCGGTAAAAGCTGATTACGAGAACGGTCCTTTCAGTGATCAGGAAAAATTGGGCCTGCGCTGCGCCGACCGGCTGCATCGATCAGGCTGGGAGATCGATGACGGATTTTTTGCTCGACTGAAATCGGTCTTTAATGATCAGCAGATCGTGGAATTGTTTGCTGCTGCTTCGGTGTTTGAATTTTTTCCGCGATTCGTGGATGGGCTGTGCATCCCGATTACGCCGGCTCCAGGGCAGGGCTGAATGCGACCTCTGGCTTCCCGCATGTCGGTAATGACTGGCGAAGGCGCGCTCTCGGTGTATGGGCATGCGAAGGAACTGGAGCGCCAGGGGCGCTCAATTATTCATCTTGAATTAGGTGAACCTGATTTTCATCCGGCCGCGCCGGTGAATGAGGCGCTCAAGCTTGCCATCGATCAGGGCAAAGACCGGTACTGCGCGATTGCCGGTGTGCCCGCGTTGCGCGAGGCGCTGGCTGTCTATCTTCGTGAAACCCGCAACATCACTATTTCGCCTGGCAGTGTTGTGATCGCACCCGGGTGCAAGATCGCGCTGTTTATGGCGATGATGGCGCTGATCGACCCAGGAGATGAGGTTCTGTATCCCGATCCCGGATTTCCCGGTTATGCATCGATCACGTTGGGTCTAGGCGGGGTTGCGGTGCCGTTTACGCTTGCCGAGCGGAATCAGCTGCAGCCTGATCCGGACGAAATTGCGCCGAAAATTACTCCGCGCACAAAAATCATCATCACCAACTCGCCGGGAAATCCTACCGGCACAGTGTATGCCGACCAGGTGCAGCGGCACATTGCAGAACTTGCGGTGAAGCATGATCTGCTGGTGCTCTCGGATGAGATTTACGCTCGCATCATTTATGGCGGGACGTACCACTCGATGCTGAGCTATCGCGGGATGCCAGCGCGCACCGTGCTGCTCGACGGCTTCTCCAAGAGCTTCGCTATGACCGGGTGGCGGCTGGGATACGCGGTTGCTCCTGCACACATCGTTGAGGCGCTCGAACTTCTCGTGATGAATACTTACACCTCCGTGGCTGAGTTCTCCCAGTACGGCGCGATTGAGGCGCTGCGAGATCGCGAGGGCGCTACGGACCGGATGGTCGGTGAATTTGCGAAGCGGCGCGAGCAGTTCATCTCTGACCTGAACCGCGTTCCAGGCTTCCGCTGTTTGCCGCCCGAGGGCGCATTTTATGCGTGGGTCAATATAGAGGACACTGGATTGAGCTCGGAAGAACTCTGCCGGATCATGCTGGAAGAGGCCGGAGTCGCAGCCATTCCTGGGGCTGCATTTGGGGAAGCGGGCACGCACTTCGTGCGCTTCTCGTTTGCATCTTCAATGGTGACGTTGAAGGAGGCAGTGGAGCGGATTCAGCGTGTTGCCACTGCGTGGCAGCATGCTCCGGTGAGCAGGTAATTGATTCCTCTCTGCGCCTTGAGTTTTTAACCACAGAGGACACAGAGGGGCACACAGGGAATCAGACCAGATTCGTATGGAGACAAGATGAAGCTTCCTTTGGCAGGCTTGGTCTTCGTCGTATTCTTGTGCCGAATCCCAACAAACGCACAAGCGCGCCCCCTTCCCGGAGCGGACGTGCAGCAGATCTACCAGCGCCTGCTGCCGCAGATCGAGAAGATTCCGCTGTTCGATCATCATGCGCATCCGGGATTTTTCGACGATCCGGAAGTCGACGCGATGGCTGCCCCTCCGGGCAGCGCCGCCTTGCGCGAGCGGGATACCAATCCCGAGCTGGTAGCTGCGGCCAAAGCGTTGTTTGGGTATCCATATAACGATTTCTCAGCCGAGCACTCCAAGTGGCTGGTGCAGAAGAAAGCCGAACTCAAGAAATCCCGCGGCAACGCGTATTTTTCCGACATCCTCGACAAGCTGAATATCGAACGCGGCGTTGCCAATCGGGCGATGATGGCCGACTATCTCGATCCCAAGCGCTTTCCCTGGGTCTTCTTCGCCGACGCATTCATGTGGCCCTTTGACAACAAGCGTGAGACTGCGCGCAATCCTGACGAACAGGTTTACATTCCTCTGCAGGAAAAAATGCTGCACCGCTGGATGAAGCAGGAGAATGTCGAGAAGCTGCCGGCGGATTTTGCCGCATATCTGTCGTTCGTGACCCGTACGCTGGAGGACAACCAGAAGAAGGGCGGAATCGCGATGAAATTCGAGGTGACATATTTTCGCTCCGCGAAATTCGGCGATCCTACCCGCGAGCAAGCCGAGGACGTTTACCTGCGCTTTGTGAACGGAGGCATTCCCAGCGAGCAGGAATGCCGGACCTTTCAGGACTACATCTTCCGCTACCTGGTGCGCGAAGGCGGCAGGCTGCATCTTCCGGTACACATTCATTCAGCCGTCGGCATTGGTGACTATTTCAATCTCTCTGAAGGCAACATCTTCAATCTGGAAAATATTCTTCGCGATCCGCGCTACTCGAACACTATTTTTGTGATGATCCACGGCGGATATCCGTACGAGCGGGAGGCGATCTGGCTGGCGGCGGCAAAGAACGTATATATGGATTCCTCGCTGATGGAGATTCTCATGTACCCCTCCGAGTTCAAGCATTCGATCAAGCAATGGCTGGAGACTTTTCCTGACAAGATCACGTTCGGCACGGATTCATTCCCGTACAACGAAACTCTCGGCGCTGAGGAAAGTTACTGGCTGGGGGTGCAGTCTGCGCGCACAGGTTTAGCGGCCGCGCTTGCAGAGATGATTTCCGAAGGCGAAGTGAGCGAGGCGCAGGCTCTGCAGATGGCGCGAGGTTACCTGCACGATAATGCGGTAAGTATCTACGAAGGGAAAGGGCACTGAGATGCCGAAAGTGCAACGGCGAGCCAGGAAGCCTGGGAAAAAGCGCCTAACGCCGACTAAAAAGAAGCTTTCGAAGATGGAGCTGAAGTACATCCCGTGGAACTCCGTGGAACTCGAAGACCTCAATCCCTTGCTGCAACGGCAGTTCGTGGTCGGTGAGGACATCATGCTCGCGAGGGTCCTGATGAAGAAAGGATGTATCGTTCCGCGGCACAGCCATCACAACGAGCAGCTCACCTACATTCTCGAAGGCGCGCTGAAATTCTGGATTGACGGCAAGGAAATCGTGGTGAATGCCGGCGAGGTGCTTACGATACCGCCTCACATGCCGCACAAGGCCGAGGCACTCGAAGATACCGTGGACCTGGACGTCTTTAGCCCTCCCCGCGCCGACTGGATCAACAAGACTGACCAATACCTGCGGGGCGGCAAGTAGCGCGCCCGTGCCTTATCCTTATAGCTGAATGACTGAGCCCGGGGCGTCCGTCTCCAAGACCAGAGAAAACATTTCTCAATTGCGCTGCATTGAGTGCGGTGCTGTGCGCGAGAACGGCGGCCGCAACTTTCGCTGCGCCAGTTGCGGCGATCTGCTGGAGATTGTCTATCCTGGATGGGAGAAGCTTGATCCAGCAACCCACAAATCAATTTGGCTACAGCGCCGCACATCGCCTTTACCGATGGACGAGAGCGGCGTCTGGCGCTTTCGCGAACTTCTTCCCACGCTGCGGGACTGGAATACTGCCATCACACTGAAGGAAGGCAATACACCTTTATACGAACTTCCGCGCTGTGCCCGTGCCGCCGGTATGCAACAACTCTTCGCCAAGCACCAGGGCATGAATCCCACGGGATCGTTCAAGGACACGGGCATGACTGTGGCTGCGTCATTTGCCCGTGAACAGGGTTTCCGATGGGTCGCCTGCGCCTCCACCGGAAACACTTCCGCATCCATGGCCGCCTACGCTTCTCGTGGCGGAATGCGCAGCCTGGTGCTGATTCCCGAAGGGCACGTGTCATGGGGCAAGCTTTCGCAGAGCCTGGACTATGGTGCAGTTACCTGTCAGCTGAAGACCGGTTTTGACGGCTGCATGCAGGTGTTAAATCAAATCGTCGAGCGCATGCCAGTGTATCTTCTGAACTCAATCAACCCGTATCGATTGGAAGGCCAAAAGACCGCTGCCATCGAATTGCTGGAGAGTTTGAACTGGGATCCACCCGATCACATCATCGTTCCCGGCGGCAACATGGGAAATTCGTCAGCGTTAGGCAAGGCGCTGGTTGAAATGAAAGAGGTGGGCCTGATTTCGAGGCTGCCCAAGCTTTCCCTGATCCAGGCGGAAGGCGCCAACGCCATGGTGCGTACTATGCGGGAAACAGGCGGCCGCAAGTTGGTTTCAGTCGATGCTGAAACCCTGGCGACGGCCATTCGCATCGGCAGTCCGGCCTCCTGGAAAAAGGCAGCGCGCGTGCTGCAGGCGACTGGCGGTACGGTTGAGCAGGTAAGCGAAGCCGAGATCGCGCTGGCCAAAGCGGAGATTGGAGCCGACGGCATCGGCTGCGAACCCGCCTCGGCTGTTACCCTTGCCGGCCTAAAAAAGCTGGTAAAACAAGGATTCGTGAAATCAGGAGACCATGTAGTATTGATTCTCACTGGCCACCTGTTGAAGGATCCCGAGTTCACGCTGAAGTTTCATCGCGGCGACCTGTTGGAAGGCCAGCGCGCGCTAGGTCTCGACGCGCAGCAGCGCGCGCCGATTGCGCTGGATGCGAGCGCGGATTCGGTGATTCGTATTCTGGAACAAGCGGAGACTCACACTTCAGCGTAGCGGTTAGAATACAAACCCACAACTTGTGAAACGCCGTGCTCGCCAAAAGCCGTCACGACCGAGACATCTGAAACTCAGCCTTCCGGCGACTTCCGCCAATCTGGGTCCGGCCTTCGATGCTGCCGCACTCGCCTTTGACCTGTTTCTCAAGATTGACGCCCAGACTGCTCACGACTTTTCCGTGGTAGCTCAAGGGCGAGATGCAGAAGCCTGCAACCGAGTCGACAATCATCTGATTTTCACTACCTATCGTGAGGTGCTGCGTTCGCAAGGCAAGCCCATCCCGCCGCTCGCCTTGAAGATCGAAAACGAAATTCCGATTGGAAAGGGATGCGGCTCGTCCGCCGCCGCGCGCCTCGCTGGGATTGCCCTGGCAGTGCGCTTCGGGCGCCTGCATTGGAACGATGTCCGAATCGTCGGCGAGGCTTCGCAGCGCGAACATCATGCCGACAATGCAGCCGCCTGCTGGATGGGCGGATTAGCCGTGGCGCGCATGTCCAGCGATAGCGAAGCCAGCATCGCCAGCATCGCCCCCAAAGGGAAGTGGCCGCTGCTGCTGGCTGTTCCGGACGAGGAGCTTTCTACAGAGCTGGCCAGGCGCGTGCTTCCGGCGCAGTATTCCCGCGCCGACGCCGTCAGCAATGTGCAGAACTCCATGCTTCTGCTTTCAGCTTTCGTGCAGGGGCGTCCGGATTTGCTGACGCTGGCTCTCGAAGACCGCTTGCACGAACCTTTTCGTGCGCATGCCTGCCCACTGCTTCCGGCGCTGCAGAGAATGGCGGATTCAGGAATTCTGGGTGTGGCGCTGAGCGGAGCAGGGCCGTCGGTGCTGATTTTTCTCAATCCCAAAGCAAATCTGAATCGGGTCACGCAACAGATTCGCGCTCACCTCACGGCGGAAAGACTAACAGCGGAGTTGATCCGTGCCAACATCACGCAACGTGGCGGGCGATCACTGTTCGGCAAATCCAGGTAGGAACCTAGTTTTTCGCCAGCGTAAGCTTCTTTCTGGCCGTCGCGATCTCCGGGCGCTCGTCACCTTTCGCCACGGTCATCAATGCGCGGTAGTACTCAGCGGCTTTTGTCGCATTGCCTGCAGATTCAGCCGCGGTTGCAGCACCATACAGCGCGTTGAAGCGGTTTGGAGCCAGCTGCAGGACTGCTTCGTACTCGGCAAGCGCCTGACTTGGCTGATTCTGCGAGGCGAACAACTCTGCGAGCATTTCGCGAGCGGGAGTCACCGCACCCGGCGTGACCGCGTCCTTGTCCATGCTCTCCTCCAGATCCACGGCAGCTTTCATCTTCGAAGTCGCCTCTTCGTGATTGCCCTCAGCGTGCGAGATCCACGCCACAACTTCGCTGCGCTGCACCTCAATCTGGTTTGCCCAGTAAGTGTTTTTCTTCGCGCTGGCCTGATCGCGAAGTGACGCGAGCGACCGTTCCGCCTCTTTCGCGCGATCGAGGTTGCCCGATCTCGCAGTACCCTCGCCTATCGCGGCCCATGTGAGTGCCTGGGCCCAGGGGACCGCGGCCGCATCGGGCGTGAGTTCCGCGGCCTGCTTCCAGTCTCTGCGCTCGATGGTGTATCTGGCGGGAATGGCAGATGCTCCATAGTTCCCCGTGTGCGTGAGCCCGCTCACCGGGGCAAGCGACTTCAATTCGTCCAGAACCTTTTTGGCTTGCATATCCAGCCCGGATTGCAGATACGCGTACTCCAGATAGTCCATGGCATGCAGGCGCTGATCCCGAGCCTCACCGTTGCTGGACGTTGCTTCGGCCTGCGTCGCTGACAATGTGGAGTGTTGATTGGATTCGATCGATTCGTCCCAGGAGCCCACACGGGTGAAAATATGTGAAGGCATGTGTTGCGCATGCGCCGAACCGGGGGCGATCTTGGCATAAGCACGCGCGGCGGTCAGTCCCTGTTTCGCCAGCACCGGATTGTCATAGCAATGAATCAAGTAGTGCGCCACTCCGGGATGATGCGGTTGTTGTTGAAAAATTGGCTCCAGAATTTCACCACACTGACGCTGATTGGCAAACGTCTTGTCAGTTTTAGGAGCGCTGACGTCCAGGGACAAAGCGTAAAAGATCGCGGCCTCGCTGTCGGCGGGGTTCTCGGAGTGGAGTCGCGACAGCTGTTGCTGGTAGGCCAGGTCATGCGCCACCGCATCGCCGCCGTCCTGCTTGTAAATTTCGCCAAGAGCTTCGATAAAGGCCTTCTCACGGGCGGTTGTACGTGGGGTAGCAGCTGCGGTTTGCCGGGCCTTCTCAAGCGCCACTCGTCCGGCATCCAGGTCGCCGTTTTTCCATAGACCGTGATAGTGCGACATGGCGACGCCCCACTCGGCCATCGCGCAGTGCGGGTCTTTCTTGGCGATCGACTCGAAGACTTGTCGCGACTGCTCGTACTGGAATGAATGCAACAACGCGACAGCGTGACTGAAATCCGCTTTTACTTCAGGTGAGCACGAATTCGGGAAATTGACGGACCCGATTTCGGCTTGCGTCAGGGCATGATGATGACCTTCATCGGCCCAGAGCGGGATCGTCGGAAATAAAAGAAGGAGCAACGAGAGAGCGCGGAGAGTTGAAGTCATTAGACCTCCTTTCGCAATAAGCAGCGAACCTCGCGATTGTACATCGGGTGGCGGGGAGAAACGGCAGGCGAATCGGCAGTCAGGAGTCGCTCGCTTGGCGAGCGACTCCGCTGCCTCAGGATGAAATCGGGACGAAGTGATCTACTGCCGACTGGCGGGAGGAATGATCCCGTTCATTCGCAAATATTCCACCATCTGGCCGTAATGATCGAAGCCGTGCCAGGCCAATGCCGCCGCCATTCCCAAACGCGTTGTAGTGCCGTCGCCGAAAGGGCTCTTAATGCCGGCCACCAAATTTGTCTCGTTGATACTTCCTGCGGACTTGTGAGCATAAGCGAAGGAATCCTTCAGGAATTTCACGATGTCGGCTTTGCTCTGGGCAGAGTCTGGGCCCTTCTCGCCTCCGGTATCGACCGGAGGCTTCTCGCCGAGGATGGCGCTTGCGATCACGTAATTCACCGCTGCCACATGTTTCACCTGCTGTGCAAAGGTGCGCACGCCCTTGAATTCGCCATTGGTCGGCGCGAAAGAATATTTGTCCTCCGGCATGGCCTCGGCCGCAGGAACAAAATCATTTTCCAGGTTGCTGAGCTGTGCGTTCAGAACCTGGCTCACCGTGCGCGGTTCGGCGGGTTTATCCGCCTGCGCCATCACCACACTGCTACATCCCAGCATCAGACACACGAGCCACCATTGCGTTCTCTTCATGAGGCGTCTCCTTGAAATTTATTTTGTAATGAACCCGAGCTAGTCGCGCACCACAGCCGGTGCGAACTTCAGCTTTTCAGAACTCAAACGGTGCCGCGGCACTGTAATGAGTCCGGCAACCAGAGCGACGGCGGAAACCAGCAGGGCAGCCGGAATTCCCGATCTGCTGGCCAACATTCCCCAGACAGCGCTGCCCACCGCCATGCCTCCCTGCAGCACCAGCAGGTACATTGATAAAGCGCGAGCACGCAGATACGACGGCGACATCGTCTGCGCCGCCACGTTCAAGCAGGCGAGAATGCCGATCCACGCGATCCCGCTGGCAAACAATACCAGAGTCAGGGCGCTGAACGCTCGCACATGTCCGGCAAGAAACGTCATCGCTGCAAACAGAAGGGTCGCGAAGACTACAAGGCGATCAACGGAAAGCCAGGAACGCAAACGAGGGAGCAGGGCAGCGCCGGCCAAAGCGCCTAAACCGAAGGAGCCTAGCAGCAGGCCATAGCCCGTGGCGCCATGAGGACGGGCGAGAATCGGTAATAGTGCCAGCAGGCAACTCGCGGCCCAACTGAATGCCGCAGTGCGAATCAGCACCGAGCGCATGACCGGCGCGCCGCGCAAATAGCGGAAACCGGTGGCGAGTGCATCGCGCACGCGGCCGGTTTCAACATGCTCGTAGTGCGGCCGCTTCCAGCGATACAAAAACAAAATCACTCCGAAAAAAGACGCGGCATTCAGCAGGAATGCTACACCCGAACTGGTAGCCGCGATCACCAATCCACCCACTGCCGGACCGAGCGCACGGGCGACGTTAAAACCAACCGAGTTCAATGCCACTGCCGGCGCATGATTCTCTGCAGAAACGATCTCTGGAGTAATCGCCTGCCACGCGGGATCATTCATCACTGACCCGAGCCCCAGCAAAAAGGTGTAAATCAGCAGGATCGATGGAGTAACGTAACCGAGCAGCGTGAGAACTCCCAGCATTGCAGAAGCCACGACCATCCAGCTCTGCGTGATCAGCAGAAAACGGCGGCGGTCGACCAGGTCGGCGAGAGCGCCTGCCGGCAGGATCACCAGAAACACCGGTAGCGTGCTTGCCGCCGTTACTAAGCTCACTTTGAGCGGCGACGTGGTGAGCTGGGTCATCAGCCAGCCCGCGCCTACGTTCTGCATCCAGGTACCTGTGTAGGAAATGACGGCCGCGCCCCAGAGGGAACGGAAGAGCGGCTCGCGCAGAGGCGCCCATGGGGAGATCGATCGACTCCACGTTATCGGCTCATGCATCGGTGTTTGCACCGCTTCCGCCATGTTAATGGGTGGGCACTTCTTTAATTTTCATCGGCATAGGTTTAGCAAAAGGCCACTCGCCACTTCGAAAAGCTCGCAATGTGTAAATGATCAATCCAAGAAGGAGAATCACTGTAGCGTAGCGAATCTCCTGCAGCGCATTTGGACGTTTCACAAGAATGAATACGAAGCCAGCGATCGCGATCAGAGCGGGCACTGGAAACAGCCACATGCGAAATGGACGTGGCAAATCAGGACGACGGATTCGGAGCACGATCACGCCGATTGCCTGCACAAGGAATTGCAGCAAGAGCCGGATCACGACCAGCGCGGCAATCACATCTGCCAATGAGAAGAAGCAAAATGCAGCGGCGGTGCCTCCCAAAGAAAGCAGCGAGACGTATGGGAAACGATATTCAGGATGCAGCTTCGCGAATGCGCGGAAGTAGTTGCCGTCGAGAGCGGCAGCGTAGGGAACCCGTGAGTAGCCCAGCAACAGCGAGAAAACTGAAGCGAAAGCTGTCCACATGACGAGTGCCGTAATGATCCTGGCCGCCCAGTCCCCGTAAACGCGCTCCATGAAGATGGAGACAACATACAGCTTGCCGCCGCGCTGTCCGGATTGAAGCATCTCCTGCCATGGCACGACGCCCAGAATGCTGACGTTCATCAGCACATATAGACATCCCACCAGAAAAATGGATAGCAGCAGAGCGCGCGGGATGGTCCTGGCGGGATCTTTTACTTCGTCGCCGAGGAAGCAGACATTGTAGTAACCCCAATAATCATAAGTGCTGATGAGCATGGCCGCACCGAGGCCGAGGAAGAACTTGTGGGAGAGAGTGAAAGCGTCGGGCGGAAAACTGAAGGCGCGGGCGGCGTCGAAATGGCCCAGGCCGGCAATGATGATCCAGCCCATCGTGCCCAGCACACCGGTCAGTAACAGCTTTGAAATCCAGCCAATGCTCGTGATTTTTCTGTAAAGCAGCACGACCGCAACTATGACAACCGCGATCGCCACAAAGGTTGTCCCGGCAACCAGCCAGCGCGCCTGCAGAGTTCCGAGCAGGGGCAGATTCAGAGTCCAGTTGTGGACAACGTACTCATGCTCTAATGCGGGCCAAAAATACGAGGCGTAGCCGGCGAGTCCGATGGAGCCGGAAGCGATCGAGAGCGGGGCGCTGAAAGAAAGCTGCCATATAAAAAGGAAGGAGATCAGCCGTCCAAGTTTGTTAGCTCCGTAAATTTCCCGGAGATAGCGATACGAACCGCCCGATCGTGGCATGGCAGCGCCCAGCTCTGCCCAAACCAGGCCATCACACATGGCAAAGACAGCGCCGAGAATCCAACCCAGCATGGCCTGCGGCCCGCCCATCGCGCTGATGATCAGCGGAATGGTGATGAACGGTCCGACGCCGATCATGTCGATCATGTTCAGCGCCGTGGCGCTGCCCACGCCAATGCCGCGGATCAGGGATTGTTCATTCGCCGTCGACCGTTGGGCATTTGCCATGTTGGTTTTGAGCTCAGAATGAACTGAGTCTTCACGTCGTAACAGAGGGTGAAATCAACCACAGAGGGCACAGAGGATCACAGAGAATTGTGTTCACCTTCCGTGTCCCTCTGTGTTCTTTGTTGCTGACAAGCTCCTAACTACATAAGGCGAACGGCTAACGGTGGCCCTGTCCTGCGCTCAGCAAATTCACGAATAGGCGGATCGCTCCCGGAACTCCGGCGGGTACCTGGCGGAAGAATGCGTAGGCGCTGTAGATGTACGTGCCCTTGCCGTACTGGGCTTTCAACAGTCCGCCCTTTTGCGACTGCTCGCCGGGATCGTGGCAGGAGAGCAGCGGCTTGAAATTGTTGTCCCACTGATCCATGAAGTACAAGCCGCGCTCCTGCACCCAGTCATCGAAATCACGCTGCGTAATCTGGTTCGGATAATGAAAGACGGGATCTTCGGGCGCGAGAATTTCGACCGGCGCCTCTTCTACCGACACCCTGGCGCGACTCAGTTGCGCAGGATACGGCGTGTAGTGTCCGCCGTTGAAGTCGCCTACGCCTGTGTTGTATTGCGCCACCAGTGTGCCCCCTCCGGAGACGAAATCGAGCAGCTTTTTGTTATTTGCCGCCACAGTTTTCTGCGTGTCGTAGGCACGAATTCCGAGCACGACGGTTCCGTAGCGGCTCAGATCTTCGCTAGCGAGTTTTTCTGCCGGAAGTAAGGTAACGTCCATTCCAATTTGCTGCAGAACGGTTGGAATGTCATCTCCCGCGCCCATGACGTAGGCGATCTTCAGGTTGCTGGGAACTTTGACATCCACGATGCTGACGTGCTGCAGAGCGGGCTGATAATAGTTGAAGGCATCAAGGTCCTCGCGCGTGATGAGAGTGTATCCATCGGCATACTTCCTGCTTCCAGTTGAAAGCTGCGCGCGAATTTCTGCTCGTCCTTGCTTCAAGCTGGCGGGAAACACCTTGAACTCGAATTCCTGCTGGTCGCCGCGTTTCAGCAAACTCACGCGCTGAATTTGCGGCTCGGCACGCCAACCTGCGGGCATCTGCAACTGGAGCGTTCCTTCGGGCGCTCCACTCAGATTTGATGTGACCACAACTTTGACCGTGGTGGCACCCTGCACCGCAACCGGCACTGCCTGCTCCACCGGCTCCAGCATTACCGAAAATGCCGGAGCGACTGCCAGCCTTCGTTTGCGTTCGCCGCCGTGTTCATCGACGAACGGAGCCAGCACCTCAGAGGTTATCTCTCCTTCTTGCGATCCTGACCTCTTCCTCCTCAGAAACTCAGGTGCGGGTGAATGCAGTCCCTTGTGCCCTGCGATCTCATATTTGATATGCGCCTCCAGCACAGGAGCTGGCAGGGCGAGAGTCGCGTAGTTTTCGTTGTCGATCGTACTGATTGTCTCTTTCTCCGGATCATCCCGGTGCCAGTACGGCCGCGTAGCCGGAGCATTCTGCGGGACCCGAACTGCGAAACTGGCGTAATAATCTTCGCCCGGTGCAATCGTCGTCTCTTCGGCATGCGCCTGACGGATCCAATCGCTCGCGTTCCCCAGGCCGGCTTCACGAATCGTCAGCCAGTATTTTTGCGAGCCATTGTGCAACTTGAGATTGATCTGAAATCCCTGGCCCGGGGAAACAACGGTGAATGCATGCTTCTGATCCGGCGCAGCGGCTGCTGGTTTCGGAGCGGCCACGCTTGCCTCCAGCGACAAATTCAACGCCAGGCCCCGCGCGATTTCCGCCTGCTGCCGCTTTTCCCGAAGGATCTGCAGAACCGCATTCTTACTCTCTTCACTGATCGTGAGCGGTTGTAACTGCTCGATCACTGAATCCAGTTCGTGCACCGCTTCAAACAGCGGCTCGGCCGCGCCGTCCCCGCTATTTCCGGAAGCCTGCTTCACTCGATCCGAAATTCTTGTCAGTGCCGGCCTGAGCCAGGGAAGGTTCTTCTCATCGTCTCCCAATCGCCCAGCCAGCCCAGGCAGACTAGTGTCCATGCCCTCAAAAAAATCCTGCTCATGGCCGCTCTTGACCGGCGGCAGCACGGAATCCACCAGCTTGTAATGGGTGAAACGGTCTCCCGGCTCAACACTCCATCCGCCTGCTCCCTGTGAGAGCTGGTGCCGCAGGCCTTCCAGCGCGAACTGGATATAGGACGTCCCCAACGCAGGATTCACTACTCCGGTATTCAGCCTGACGGTGTAGTTGTCATCCGGGCAGCTCACTGCGCCGAAGCCGCACACGTTTCCGGCGTACAGCTTTTTCGGCTGCCAGGGCAGCAGTCCTTCTTTAATCTGTTCGGGAAAACGGTTCGGATCCGCCGCTGCGCGAAATGCTTCTTTGGTCAGAATCGCCGAGGCTTGGTGATGTCCATGGCCGTCCCGCTCCGTTCCAGAAAAACGCGCGATCAGTACGTCGGGGCGAAAGGTGCGGATCACGCGCACCATATCGGCTAGCGCGGCATCGTGGCCGTGCCATTTCTGAAATGTCTCGTCCGCGTTTTTCGAATAGCCGAAGTCGGCAACTCGGCTGAAACGTTGCTCCACGCCGTAATAGCGATCGGAAGCGGTCTGCTCGAGCGTTCGCAATACGCCCAGGGAATCGAAGAGATTGCTGCCCAGCCGGTTCTGTCCACCCTCGCCGCGGGTCAGCGTCATTAGCAATACGGTCGCGCCCTTGCCGCGCGATTCGAGCGTCAGCATGCCGCCGTCTTCATCGTCAGGATGAGCCGTCACCTGCATCAGGCGCGCAGTTGTCTGCAGGCGAAGAAGCTTTTGTTTCAGGCCCGCAGTTCCCGTGTCCTGCGGAAGAGGAGCAGTCGGATCGGCGGGCTTTACCGGAGCCTGCGAGGGTGCGGCAATGCACAACAAAGCAATGCCGGCGGCGCAGGCCAGGCTGCGCTTCATTCTCTTCATGCGTATGGGATTTCTGTTCGGGAAGATGGGCAGCAATATTTTTCCTGCGATGTGCTGCGGTTTGGACTTCGCGCATGCTGAGAAGTTAGCCGCAGCTGTCCATCTTATCTGATTTGGCGAAGCTACTGCTTCGCCGGCTCGATGGCTTGCTGGCACTGGTGGGCTGCGGTGAGCACTTCATCAAACTGACGATCGCTATGCAGACCACGGACCAAGGGGTCGGAAAGCAGGTTGGAATACGAGCAGTAGTTGAGCTGGATGGCCGTCTTTAACATGCGGAAGGCAGCAGCTTTTTGTCCGCAATATGCCAGCACCGAGCCCTGGTGATACCACTCCTCGGGATCAGGTTCGGCGGCGGTGCTGCGTTCCGTGTTCTGCACCGTCTTGTCTAAATCGGCTGGCGGCGGTGTCTGCAGACACGCTTCAAGCAGGTCGCGATGGTAGCGTGGATTTGTCGACATCTGTTTGACGGCGGCACGGGCTTCGGCAATTTTGCCCTCGCGCAGCAGCACGTGAGGAGTGACCCAGGCGGCCCATTCTGATCCGGTATCGAGGTTCACGTAGTCCATTGCCCGTTGCGCCCTGCCTAATTCCATGAACACCCACGCACATGAGCGGAGCTGATAATTGCCCGGATCCAGGGCCAGCGATGTATCGCACTCGCGCGCCGAATTTTCTAACATTCCCGCATAGCGAAGCACGTAACTTAACGCGAAGTGGGCCAGAGCGCTCTCCGGGCGACGCTTGACCAAAGCGGTGGCCGCCTCATAAGCCTTTCCGAGTTCGCCGCGTTCTACCCGATTCGTGATCAGTTGGCTGGCGGCGATCATTCGATTGGGATCCAGGCTGAGCGCGCGTTCGCAGGCTTCGTTCGAGCGCTGGAAAAGCTCCTCTCCGCCGTTGGAGTAGGTCGCGTCGTAGTAGTAGCGTAAGGCGAGCGCTTCCACGGCAGGCGCGTATGTCGGATCCATTTGCTGCACCCGCTCCAGCATCTTGATAGCTTCTTTGTTGGGAGCCGGATCGTGGGAAACAGCTGTGCTGCGTAGATAGAGGTCGTACGCTTCCTGGCTCTTCGGGCGCGTGCTGGTTTCCAGGAACCCGTTCGCGGCGCCGAGAATCGGAAGCAATCCCTGGCGAACTTGCGTTGCAAGCTGCTGCTGCAGGGCGATCAGATCCTGATCAGTCGACTCCAGATTGGTCTGCCACACGACTCTGTCGCTGGTGGCATCCACAGCTTCCAGCGAGACCCGCAGGCGTTTTCCCTGCTTCATATAATGTCCGGTCAGGACACTCTTTACTCGCAGCTCGTGCCCCACCTTTTCCGGATCCACATCCGCATTCACGTATTTGCTTGTAATCGAGGAAGGACGCACGTCGAGCGAGCGGGAATACGTGAGTACGTTGGCGATCTCGTCAGCCAGGGCAAAGCGCAGATAATCATTGCTGGAATCGCCGGTCATGTTTTGCAGTGGCAGCACTGCGACCGCATTGCTCTGCATTCCGGTGTTGCCCGCGCGGTGCTTGATCCACCACACTCCCACCGTAACGAGCACGGTAAGCAGCAGGGCGCTGACACCTAGCAGCAGATAAAGAGCGCGCTTGCTGGTCTTTTGGAACGTCTTGGTTGCCAGACGAATCGGCGAAGTCGCCCGTGGCCCGGTTCGCGTGAGTCCTGATTCTGTTTCTCTTTTTAACTGTTGAAGGTTGGCGCGAATCTCCGCAGCGCTCTGGTAACGCTTCGCGCGATCCTTCTCCATTGCCTTGCCGATCACACCCTCGAGTTCTGCGGTCAAGGCTGGATTGAGGCTTCTCGGTGCGGGCGGCTTCTGGTGCAGCACCGCATCCAGTGTTGTGACCACGTTGTTGCCAGAGAACGGCTTTTTGCCAGTCGCCATCTCATAGAGCACCACCCCAAAGGAGAAGATATCCGTGCGCGGGTCCAATTCTTCGCTGCGCGCCTGCTCGGGAGACATGTAAACGGCCGTGCCTGGAATCACGCCTACCGCCGTGAGCGAATCCTCGATTGGAGTTTCCTCGCTCGTAGCCAGCCGGTCGTCACGAATGAGTTTCGCCAGTCCGAAGTCCAGCACTTTCGTATGGCCGCTCTTAGTGATAAAGATGTTCGCCGGCTTGATGTCGCGATGGATGATGCCCTTAGCGTGGGAAGTGGCCAACGCGTCCGCCACCTGGATCGCAATTTCCAGCAGCTGATCCACCTCCATCGGCTGGCCATGGATACGCGCCTTCAGGCTCTCGCCCTCCAGCTTCTCCATCACGATGAAGGGATGCCCGTTGTAATCCTCAACTTCGTGGATGGTGCAGATGGTGGGGTGGTTCAACAGGCAGGCGGCGCGCGCCTCACGCTCGAAGCGTTCCAAGGCTTTGCGGTCTCCGAGCAGGTTATCGGGAAGGAACTTGATAGCCACGTGGCGACCGAGCCGCGTGTCTTCGGCCTCGTACACCACACCCATGCCGCCGCCGCCCAGCTTACCCAGAATGCGGTAGTGCGAGATCGTTTGACCGATCATCGTCTGACTGTTGGTAGTGCTCTGGCCGGGCATCAGCCCCCGCACGGAAGCTGTTGCTTCCTTAGGCCGCTATGTTAGGACGCGGAGGGGAGGAGGTCAACTAGAGGTGCGTACGTACGACGGCAAAATGCTTCCTCACCTAACTGGGTGGCCGATAAGTGGCTCTGGGCGAGGGCTCCTGCGTTCTTCTGATAGATCCAACTAATTGTTGGAGGAACGTTTCCGATGGCGAAGATAAATTCCCGCCAGACCTGACGAAACGAGCAATATGCTGCCCGGCTCAGGGACCGGCGCCGGCGGAGGCAATGGTGGAGGAGGTGGCGGTGGTGGTGACGTCGTAGAACAGGGCGGCTTTGCGCAACTGCTCGGAATTGGCGGTGGGGCGATACCCGGTCCTCCGCCGCCGAATGGGGGGCCGAAGAATCCTGAACCTGGGCCCTCGCCGAGTCCGGGAGGCGTACGGCGGAGCAATGCGGATTCGATGCTGTTGGGGAAATCGATGTGCGTAGCTGAGCCGCCGACACCGAATGGATCTTCGAGCTGTTCGGGAAGTGGTTCCTCGGTGGAAACCGCGGTTTGCGGCAGGACGGAAACCTGGTTGGCGCAGCGGGTGCGCGCTGAAATGTTGCCGTCGGTAATTAAGCGTTCGCCTTGTCTTAATTTGATCTGCTTGCGTGTCCAAAAAATCTTGTCGCCGAGCCGGTAAGAGAGATATACGAGCCGAGGGTTTTTGAGTTCGACGATGCGCGTTTTATGGAGATTGAAAGCGGCATAATGCCGGGCTACGGCGCGATCGCGCTGAATGGCTTCACGCAACTCATTGCTGTCGTGGATTCCACCCGGGACCACAGAGTATGGATAAACGAGCCGTCCACGACGGACAAGCGGAGCAGGAGCTACGTGGCCCGCCAGAGCAGCGAGATTCTCGCTCGCATTCCCGCGCGCCCATTCAGAATTGGGAGCAGCAAAATTTGGATAGCTGTAAGAGTGTGGACGCCTGGACGTGAAGTATGCCGCGAAAACAAGCAATGGCAAGAGCACAATCGCGATGACTACCACAGCGAAGCGCCTGCGACGATGGATCCTGCGCCTGTGTACACCCCTACCGCGAGAACTCACACCCATTCTCCTACGCGAAACCGCATTTCCTGGAATGCGAGGGGAGGATCACACTTTCCAGTGCAGTTCTGTTTCCAGACTTCCCACGGGAAGCCGGTTCAATTGTCGAGAGATCAAGTCGTTATGGGCGCTCATCGTAGCAGAGTGTGAATTCGTTTGCAGAAAAAAGGCTGTGGATTTCCTGTTTATTGCACTTGTGTGCCGTGACACAGTTGATGCTCGGGTGAATGCCTGAAGAAAGTAGCTCGTTGGACTTCAGTCGTCAGCAGGTTCAGTGCGCGCTGAGTCGCGGGTCGAGAGACTACTGTTTTGATTGCTCGGAGAGTCTGGCGATTTCTGCCAGTTGTTTCTGCGCCTCTTGAACTTCACTCGGCTCTTTTGTGAGCTGTAAGAATTGTTGCATGTGCCCGGAAGCGTCCTGGTAGGCGTGCTCCCGTATCAGCACCATACCAAGCACATATTCCAGCTTCGGAAGTTGGTGGTGCTCGTCGATCTTGAGGCCCTGACGCGCGCTCTTCTCGGCGGCGCTGTACTTATGCAGCATATAATTTGCTGCTGCATTCCAGAACCATCCCTCGGGGAAACTGATGGGATCAAGCGCCAGCAGCTTGTCGCTGTTATCACCCAACTCCTGCCAGCGTTTGTCCTGCATATCCAATTCGCAGAGTCCAACGTAAGGGCGCACGTATTTCGCATCGGCTGCGAGCGACTGCTCCCAAGAATGGCGGGCGGCTGCCGCATCCTTCTTCTTGTACTGCACCTGGCCTAACTCGTACCAGGCAGCAGCATAGTTGGGGTAGATCTGAACTGCCTTGGTCAACGATTTTTCGGCATCATCCAATTTTTCTTTTTGTGCCTGATCGCGCCCCTTCTCGAAGGCCTTTTTCGCGTTGCCTGGAGCCATGGCGCTGGTAGCGCTGATCGCCAGGCCTTCGACCTGCCCCATGCGGCGCAGGGTGATGCGGCCAACATCGCTGTTTTCCAGAGCGGAAATTTTCGTGCTCAGCTGAATAGTGTCCGAGGAATAGCCGGCTAAGGAAGCCTGCAATTCACAATTGCGCCAATCACGCTGATTGGCGCGGGACATGTTGTCGCCGAAAGAGCTGTCGACATCGTCGATACCTGCGGCCGTGGTGTTCGGGTTCTGGGTGCCAAACTGGAAGCTGAAATAGCCGCGCGAGTCAGTGTAGGTCTCAGTTCTTTTTCGTCCGTTGCACACAGTCTGGATCGCGGCTGGTTCGCTGGGAGCTGTTCCATCGGATAGGACCACTTTGCCCGAAAGAAATATGGTTCCTCTCGAAGGAAAAGTGTTGGGCGAATCCATGGGACGACGAGAAGGCACACTTGGTGTCGTACTGCGAGCGGGTGGCTTGCGGCCCTGGCTGAACGCTGGAACGAGAGAGAACAGAACGCAGAAGAGGCAAGCGGCATGACGATGTTTCATTGCGGCCCCCGAGCAGATTACGAGGATTATATGCTCAGAGGCGGGAACGTGACATAGTGGTGGCGCTCGCCGCGATATAATCTTGTTTCCGCTCTCCTGCCGCTCCGGGTTCGAGGTTACACATGGCAATTCCCCTGCTTGTGAACGGAACGGAACACCGCGTGGATGCTCCTTCCGGCGAAGCTCTGCTTACGGTGCTGCGCGACAGGCTCGGCCTCACCGGAACCAAGTACGGATGCGGCGAAGGGCAATGCGGCGCCTGCACGGTCTTGCTTGATGGCAAACCCGTGCGGTCGTGCAGGCTGGCGTTGGGCACGGCATCTCAGAAAAAAATAACCACCATAGAAGGTCTGGCCCAAGGTGAGCACCTGCATCCCGTGCAGGAAACCTTTCTTCGGGCAGAAGCCTTCCAGTGCGCATACTGCACATCAGGCATGATCATGTCCGCGGTAGCGCTGCTGGACAAGAATCCGCATCCGAGCTCACAGGAAATCATTCGCCACATGGACGGCAACATTTGCCGCTGCGGAACCTACCCGCGAATTCTGGCGGCGATTCGCGATGCTGCATTACGCAATCGGTGACATATGGAGACCATCGCGAATAGCGTGTTTGATTCGGAAGAGCAACAGCATGCGGCAATCCAGCGCCTGTCTTACGCGTTCGAACTGCAGCGCCGCGACTTTTTGAAAGCGCTCGGAGGCGGTGTTCTCGTCTGTCTGGCGGTCAAGAACGCTGTCACTCAGGAGTCAGGGCACACCCAGCACGCGGCCTCCGACGAGGATTTGCCCAACTCCATCGCCGCCTGGCTGCACGTTTCGGAAGACGGGACCGTCACAGTTTTCACGGGAAAGGTAGAAATCGGCCAAAACATCCGAACATCCCTGAGCCAGCAGGTAGCCGAAGAGCTGCGTGTGCCGCTGGCTTCGGTGCAACTCACTATGGCGGACACCGAACTGACGCCGTTCGATATGGGCACATTCGGAAGCCGCACCACACCGATCATGGGCCGTCAGCTGCGTACGGTGGCGATGGCAGCAAGAAATCTCCTCATCGACATGGCTGCCCAGCAACTGCACGCCGACCGCAATACGCTGGTCGCGGCAGATGGAAAAATCCGCGATCCCAAGAGCAATCACACAATTTCTTATGGCGAGCTGACCAAAGGCCAACAACTCACCCGCGTCATCGGAGAAGATCCACCCGAAACGGCGGCATCGGACTGGCACGCAGCAGGCGCGTCTGCGCCTAAGGTAGACGCGCGCGCTTTCGTAACGGGACAACACAAATACACTCCCGACTTAGTGCGCCCGGGAATGCTCTATGGCAAAGTTCTGCGGCCAGCCGCTTTCCATGCAAGTCTGGGCTCTCTCGACTCGAGTGAAGCGGAGAAAATTGCCGGAGTGAAGGTAGTACGCGACGGCGAATTCGTTGGCGTAGTCGCCCCTGACGAGCACACCGCAACAAAGGCCCTTCAAGCCTTGCGCGCCAAATGGAACTCGCCGCCACAGATTGGTGACTCACAGCTTTTCGAGCACCTGAAGAGCAAGTCGGAGCCAAGCTCCGGTGAGCACAATCTTCATGTCACAGGTGACGTGCAAAAGGCAATGGCCGCTGCTCACAAGGCTATAACTAAGAGCTATACAGTGGCGTACATCGCACACTGTCCACTGGAGCCGCGCGCCGCGGTTGCGGAGTGGAGCGGTGACAAGCTAACGGTCTGGACGGGGACGCAGCGTCCATTTGGGGTGCAGGAGGAACTCGCCTCGGCGTTCCGCATCCCCAAAGAAACAATACGCGTGATCGTCCCCGACACTGGCGCTGCGTACGGGGGCAAGCACATGGGGGACGCTGCCGTTGAAGCCGCGCGGCTGGCGAAGTCGGCCGGCAAACCAGTGAAACTTGTGTGGACCCGGGAGGAGGAGTTCACCTGGGCGTACTTCCGTCCTGCCGGCGTGATTGAGGTTAATGCCGCGACAGGCTCAGACGGCAAAATCACGGCTTGGGAATTTCACAACTACAACTCCGGACCTGCTGGGATCGGCACGCCCTACGATATTCCCAACCAGCACATCCAGTTTCATCCGGCTGATTCTCCGCTGCGGCAGGGCTCGTATCGTGGTCTCGCGGCAACTGCGAATCACTTCGTGCGCGAGAGCGCCATGGACGAACTTGCGCACGAGGCTGGGGTTGACCCGCTTGAATTTCGATTGAGAAATCTCACTGACCCGCGCCTGCGCGCCGTTTTGGAAGCAGCTGCGAAAAAGCTTGGGTGGGGAAAAGAGAAATCTTCCGGAAGCCGCGGCTTTGGAATCGCGGGAGGAGTGGAAAAGGGCGGCTACGTCGCGACCTGCGCAGAGGTGGAGATAAGTCCCAGTCGCGAAGTCCGGATCACTCGCGTGGTGGAAGCGTTTGAATGTGGCGCGATCGTGAATCCCGGCGGTTTACGCAATCAGATCGAAGGCTCGATTGTGCAGGCTATCGGCGGAGCGCTGTTTGAGGCCATCCGCTTCGATAACGGACGCATTCTCAATCCCCACTTCGCTCAGTACCGCGTGCCTCGGTTCAGCGACACACCCGAGATCGAGGTTGAAATGCTCGACCGCAAAGATCTGCCTTCAGCCGGTGCGGGAGAAACCCCGATCGTGGGCCTCGCACCGGCAGTCGGTAACGCGATTTTTGCCGCGACGGGAATACGCCTGCGTTCCCTGCCCATGATTCCCGAGGGATTGCCGCAGGCACATCCAGCCGAAGCCTGAATCGACGCCCCAAGCGGGTCTGTTCATCGCATCTAGTAGAATGAACCCGGACGTCGGCAGCATACTCAGATATAAGGGAAACTCTTGAGAATCAGCATCTTCGGACTGGGCTATGTAGGGACGGTTTCAGCTGCCTGCCTGGCTCAGGACGGACACTATTTGATCGGGGTGGATCCGGTTGCGGAGAAGGTCGACCTCGTAAATCGTGGTCTGTCGACAATCATCGAGGCGGAGATTGCTGAGATCACTGCGTCGGCGACGAAGGCGGGCCGACTGCGAGCCACCGACGATCCAAATGAGGCCATTTCGCAAACGGAGTTGTCGTTCATCTGCGTCGGTACGCCCAGCCAGCCAAATGGCAATCTGGATTTGAAGTACATCCGCCGTATTTGCGAACAGATCGGCGAGGCGCTTAAGCACAAAACCGAGCGGCATACGGTGGTCATTCGCAGCACTGTCTTGCCGGGAACCATGCGGCGGGTGGTGATACCCATCCTTGAGGAATTCTCCGGGAAAAGGGCGGGAGCGGACGTCGGCGTTTGCCACAATCCCGAGTTCTTACGTGAAGGTTCGGCGGTAAAGGACTTCAAATTTCCTGCCGTGACTGTAATCGGGGAGTTAGACAGTACGAGCGGAAAAACGTTGGCAGCGCTTTATGAAAAACTCGAGGCTCCGCTGATCAGAACTGATCTGGAGACTGCCGAGATGGTCAAGTATGTCGGCAACAGCTGGCATGCACTGAAGATTGGATTTGCAAATGAGATCGGGAACCTGTGCAAGGCTTTTGGGATTGACGCGCACGAGGTCATGAAGATTTTCTGCCACGACAAGAAACTCAACATCTCTCCCGCTTACCTGATGCCGGGCTTCGCGTTTGGCGGGTCCTGCCTGCCCAAAGATCTGAGAGCTCTTACATATCAGGCAAAAATGCATGATCTGCAGTTGCCGATTCTGACTTCCATTCTGCCGAGCAACGAAATTCAGGTTGCCAGAGGCATGCAGATGATCATGGACAACGGACACCAGAAGATTGGCGTGCTGGGATTCAGTTTCAAAGCGGGGACTGACGACCTGCGCGAGAGCCCGATTATTGAAGTGATAGAGCGGCTCATCGGTAAAGGCTATGATCTTCGCCTCTATGACAAGAACGTAAAGCTGGCGAGCCTGGTTGGGGCTAACCGGGATTTCATCCTTAACCGGATTCCCCATATTTCGAGGCTAATGCTCGACAGCATCGACGCGGTTCTTGACCACGCCGAAACGGTGGTGATCGGAAACCAGGATCTGGAGTTTCGCAATGTCCCAAGCCGCCTGCGGAATGGGCAACGCTTAGTGGACTTCGTGCGGATTGCCGATGGCAAGAGCGATGGCAACAGTTACACAGGAATATGCTGGTGAGGGCTGTGTTTGTTGCGCAGCTAGTACAATAAACGCCCAGATTTCATCGCAAGTGTTCGCGGGGAGGAAGCAAGCATGAACAGGCTGCTGATGATTGTGGTCGCACTGGTGTGGATGGCCGGCTGCACGTCGGAGCAGCCGGCGAAGCCGGCAGCAACAGAGAAGCCCCAACCGAAAGGGCCGGAGTTTCTCACCGGGCGAGCTGCATTCCAGAAACTCTACATCGCGGCGCGAGGCTGGGCGCGAGACGCGCAGCCTTATCGGATTGAATCGGTGATCACCGGCGACTCCAAAGGCAAGGAGGGAAAGTCTGCGGTCTGGCGCTCTGCGTTTGCCTCTCCTATGCAGAGCGGGGTAAAGCCGTTCGTCTGGTCTGGCGAGGAGGCTTCCGATGCACCTTCACGGGGTATTTCTCCGGGCGCTGAGGACAACTACAGCGCGAGCAATTCTTCCACTCAGATTTTCGATCCGGCGTTCTTGAAAGTGGATTCCGACAAGGCGCTTGAAGTCTCACAGAAACACGGGGGAGACAAGATTCTGGCGAAGAACCCGGATACGCCGATTCTTTACGTTTGTGATTGGAGCCGGTCCACCAATGAGCTCATATGGCACGTCATCTATGGCGAGAGCCGGGAAAATTCCAAGTTGCGTGTTGCGGTGAACGCCTCGAGCGGCGATTTCATGCGCGTAGAAAAGTGATCAGTGTTTCAGTTGACTTTTTGAGAAGTTTGATTCTTGTTTTCTCCCTGTTTTAGCTTCTCCAGCGCTACCTTCGCCTCTGCCGAAAGTGGTCCATGGGGCGTAATCTTCAGGTATTCCTCGTAATGCGTTCTTGCCTCGTCAGGTTTGTCCAGCTTCTCCAAGCATTGAGCCATGTGAAAATTAGCGAGCGCATCATTGGGTTTGTAGACCAGGGCTTCCCGGTAGCGGTCGAGAGCTGCGCGATAATTCTTCTTTTTGAAATAGAAGTCTCCGACTTCGATATCCTTCATGGCTTTGTGCGGATCCCAGGGATGAAACTCCTGAATGTCAGCCGACGCGTCGTCCTCTTCTGCATCGGCTAATGATGCCGCGCTGTTGGGATGATCCTTAGCATCGTCTTTAGGTGGACTCAGATCGATGCGAGTCTCACGGCTTGAACTCTCTCCGGCTTCCTTGTCGCGGTCGGAGCGGGGTGGCGGCTGGTTGCTCTGGGGGGACGAGTCTTGCGCCGTCGCGGCCGGCACAAAGAAGACGCACAAGAGAAGTAAGCAGAAAAGCCGACTCATAAAGCTATTTTAGCGCGGTGGCAGCGCGGTTGTGTGGTGCGTCTGAGCGCTGGTCGTGCAGCCTAGGTCAAGTCTTCCCCACGAATCGGGAGGCGACGAATGCGCTTTCCCGTAGCGGCGAATGCTGCGTTGCATACGGCGGGAGCAATCGGCGGAACTCCCGGCTCGCCGCACCCGGTTGGCGACTCGGTGCTGGGCACGATGTGGACTTCGATATGCGGCATCTCGTTAATGCGCAGCATGTCGTAATTGTTGAAATTACTTTGCTGGACGCGGCCGCGATCGATAGTGATCTCGCCCTTGAGAGCAGCCGTGAGTCCATACACAATGCCGCCTTGCATCTGAGCTTCAACTGTCAGCGGATTGACCACGCGTCCACAGTCGACGGCGCAAACCACGCGATGCACGCGCAGCGAGCCTTCTTTGCGGTCGACGGTAATTTCGGCCACTTGCGCAACGTAGGTATCGAAAGCCTTCGCCACCGCGATGCCGCGAAATCTGCCTGCCGGCATCGGAGTTGCCCATCCAGCTTTGGTCGCGGCGAGTTCCAGTACTCCGAGATGGCGGGGCGATTTTTGCAGCAACTGGCGACGGAATTCGTATGGATCTTTTCCTGCCGCACCAGCGAGTTCATCCACGAAGGATTCGGTGAAGAAGGCGTTCTGCGAACTTCCTACCGAACGCCAGAAGCCAACCGGAACGCCTGGTTCTGTGAGCTGGTAGTTGACGAGAATATTGGGAATTGAGTACGGGATGTCGGCGGCGCCTTCAACGCTTGAATTGTCGAGCCCCTTTGTCTTGAGGGATTCGGGTCCAAAGAAACGGGAAAAGATCGACGGGCAAGCGATGCGATTGGTCCACGCGACGGGCATTCCATCTGCGCCGACTCCGGCAGTAAAGCGGCAGTACGAAGCGGGACGGTAGAAATCGTGCTGCATATCATCTTCGCGCGACCAGGTGACCTGGATAGGAGCGCCCACGGCTTTTGAAGTTTCGAGCGCTTCAAGAACGAAATCCTGCTCGGCGCGACGGCCGAAGCCTGTGCCGAGGTAAGTGGTGTGGACGTGGACCTGCTCGGGCTTCAGACCGGATATTTTGGCGGCGCTCATCTCGGTGGTGGTTTGGAACTGCGTGGGCACCCAGACATCCACGCCATCGGAACGGATGTGAGCAGTGCAATTCATGGGCTCCATGGTGGCGTGCGCGAGATATGGAACTTCGTAAACTGCCTCGATCCTCTTTGCTGCGCTCGAGAGCGCTGAGGCGGCATCGCCCTCTTTTCTGGCTTCAACACCGGGTTGTTCAGCGCGCTCGGCGAAGAGTTTGGTGATCGCGGCGCTGTTGAGGTTTGCATTGGGCCCTTCATCCCATTTGACGTCGAGCGCGCGGCAGCCCTCCATGGCGTTCCAGGTATTGTCGGCGACTACGGCGACACCGCTGGAAATCTGCACGACGTGCTTGACGCCTGGTTTGCCTTGCGCCTTGGTGGCGTCGAAGCTTGCTACCTTACCGCCGAACACGGGACAGCGAGCGACGACCGCGTGAAGCATTCCGGGAGGGCGTGCGTCGATTCCGAACTGTGCCCTGCCGTTGGTCTTGAGGGGAGTATCTAGACGTTTGGTGGGCTTGCCGACCAGCTTGCAGCTTTGCGGATCTTTGAGTGGCACGTCTTTCGGAGGAGCCATTTTCGCGGCTGCTGCGGCGAGACTGCCATAGCTGGCGCGAGTTTTAGTTCTTGTATTGATGACTGCGCCGTTCTCGGCGCGGCAGGCGGATTTATCCACGCCCCATTTCTGGGCGGCGGCTTCGATGAGCATCTCCCGGGCTGAGGCTCCGGCTTGCGACAAAGGTTTCCAGGAGGCACGAATGCTCATGCTGCCGCCGGTTCCCTGCATGCCGAAAATTGGATTGAAGTAGGCTTTGTCGGCGGGGGCGAACTCTGTGCGAACCTTCGTCCAGTCGCACTCCAGTTCTTCCGCGAGCAGCATAGAGAGTGACGTCACTACGCCCTGACCCATTTCAGATTTGTCGATTACGAGAGTTATGGTGTCATCGGGCGTGATGCGGATCCAGGCGTTGGGCGCGAATGCGCCGGCAGCTACGGGGGCCAGCTCGGCTGATGCTCGTTGGGGCAGATAGAAGCCAAGAACCAGTCCGGTTGCGCCTGCGGCACTGTTTTTTAGAAATTCGCGGCGATGCACTTTGGCAGTGGAGAGCTCCATACCGCACCTCTCGGTTCAGCGTCCGGCGGACGCTAGGCTGGCTGTAACACTGGACGGAAGGGCAGCGGTGTGCTGGCCTGCTGCGCGGTGGATTGCCTCCCGGATTCGCTGGTAGGTTCCGCAGCGGCAGATATTGCCGGCCATGGCTTCGTCGATGTCGGCGTCGTTAGGATTTGGCTTTTTGGCCAGCAGGGCCGCAGCTTGCATGATCTGGCCGGACTGGCAGTAGCCGCACTGCGGCACGTCCACTTCGATCCAGGCTTGCTGAACGGGATGGTTGTTGTTGGCCGAAAGCCCCTCGATCGTGGTGATCTTTTTGCCCGCCACACTGGAGACCTGGGTGACGCAGGAGCGGGCGGCCTCGCCATTAATATGCACGGTGCAGGCTCCGCACAATGCCATGCCGCAGCCGAACTTGGTGCCGGTCAGCGCCAGGGTGTCGCGCAGGACCCAGAGCAACGGCATTTGTGGGCTGACGTCCACAGTTTGAGGTTTTCCGTTTACGGTGAAGCTGATGGACATAGTCACCTCCGATGAGTTCTAGCCGAGGCTCAGTAGTTCGACTACTTCGGATGCAAACACGTTTGACAAGGGTCGAAGCAGGGAATTTTAACATCCCGCCCTGAGTCACTGTTCGGCAATTAGCAGCGGCGAGAGGTCGCGGTATTGAGGAACGCAAGCAATGCGTTGCCGGTAATGGAGCAACAGAGTGCCACCGTAGCATATAACTCCGGCGGTAATTTCAAGAGCCAAATGCAAGGGCAGTGGTTCGCGTGCGGGAATTAGATCAGCAACAACACGGCTGCAGTCATGACGGTTGCATCCAAGGCTGGCCGAAGGGCTCGATGCAGTGCAACGATCGAGTCCGCTCAATCACTCAATAACTTCTGAAACGAATCTTGATCTTTCATATGACGGGACTGTGAGCCAAAATCAGTCATTTCACCCCCAACGTGGCACTATTGAGCGCATTGATATCGGCACCCAGATCCCTACCATCGGTACCAGCATTCTTATAGCGGCTGCCATTTAGTAAGCGGTAGTCTCCCGATGCGAAATTCGCAAACTCAACTGCACCTGCATCGATGGGGAAATAATTCCCGGTCGGCCACAGAGAGGGTGGGAACGCTGAACTGGCGGCAATAATCCCGTTGCCTTTAAACGAATATGTTGAGAAACATTTGGGTACGCTTTTACTGGGAATGTTGTAGTAGGCACAGTTTGTAGATCCTCCGCCAGCTGACCACACTGGGTACCGGGCAGCCAGCACGAGATTGTTTGTAAAACTCAGATCCGTCATGTCGGGATTGCTCAGATCATTGAGCAGCGTGAATAGATGTTTGTCGGAATCAGGAAAACCCGTGACGTGATTGATGGCGATGCTGTGGAGGACATTGGCTGGCCAACCGTTCGCCAATAAGAAGAGAGTTCCCGTCCCTTGATAAGCGCTTGTGTCAACATCGTCAATTGTTACATCATGAATACTATATCGGCCACCAGCCAATCCAACTCCGCCTCCACGTGATTCCGATTCCGTGGCGGAGAAATCTGAGCGGCTGGTGAAAAAGGGATTCGGATCTGCATTACGGGAGTGGAGAACGTGTTTTGCCCCGGAGTAGTGTTTAATGACCCGTGCGATCAAAGTACTGTCGTTGGTAGACTGCGTAAATGGCGCAAAGGCTAGCAACTCTCAAATTTGACAACAAGAACTGCCTCAGGAACACGAGAATAGTTTCGCTTGCCCAATTGTTCTGTGTTCCTTACGATGCTTTCTTCGGTCCAGTTGGGGTCCAGTTTCCGACCCATCACACTCGGTCGATCTCACCTATCTATTGCTTCGGAGGTGGACGGTGAGTTTGAAGTTGGATTTTGAACTCACTCCAGACCAGCAGAGGGACATGGCCAATATTCCCGCAGAAGCCTGGTTCAGCCAGGTGAGATTTCGTAATGCCATTTCACCTCGCCACCCTGAAGCAAACACGCTGGATGCGAACCATGAGCTCAAGAGGAAACTCATGTTGCCTTGGATCGCTGCCCGTGTGAAAGGCAAAACTGTACTCGATCTGTTCTGCGCCAACGGCAGCTTCTCCTTCGAGGCTATGCTCGCGGGAGCCAAAGCAGTAGTCGGGTTAGAGTTCAACTCAGACCGGGCCAAGTGCGCCCAATTCATCGCCAGCACCTTCGCCGGAAAAGGAGCTTATCGTGCTCCCAGGTTTGTGGTAGGTGATGTTTATGAGCTGACTACTATTTTTCAAGAGCCTTTTGATGTGGTTCTAGCATTGGGCGGTCTGTATCATGTTCCCGACCCTCCCTATGTGCTTACCCAAATCCGTGCCCTAACAAGAGAGTGGCTTATCGTTCAGACTTCGAGCGTCCTTTCCATGCGGGGCAATTGGGCTAAATTCATCGTACGGCATGACCGCACAGGGAAAGGGCTCACCAGTGTCATTGGCGGAAGGGGAGCATGGTATTACACGGTCGGCTGCTTTGAGAATATGTTGCAACATGCAGGCTTCAAGACTGTCGAGTCCTGCCGTCCACCGTTTTTCATGCGGCGGCGCTTTCCGTGGTATTGCGCGCTAGCGAATCCCAGCACGTCCCCAACACAACCGTAGTGGTCAACATACTCGCAGGTATAAGTTACCGGATAAACCAGTCTTGCACTAGCTTAGCTAAAGCGTCTGAAGTGCCCTACTTGGTGAGGTCTATTACTCGCCTCTTCTCTTCCGCCTCGACGAGTACGTAACAGTCAGGCCCGCCTTTGGTTTGAATCCAATAGGTACTCAGTGTGGCATCCCCGCATCCAACTACGGAAGTGCAATGAAAGTCAGAGAGAAGGGAGTTTATGATTGTGTCGCCAGACTCGCTCGCTACATTCTCCAATAGCTGGCAGACCTATCGCAGATCGGACTTTGCCGCTTCAGGAAAAACAAGTTGATCCAGATTATCGAGCCGATAGCCATAGGAACGAATAGCTTTTCCATACCGCCGCTCTATAAGACTGACCATATTGGCGGCTGCCGGATCCCGTCGCATGTCCGACCAAATTTCAAAATAACGCTCGTTAACACGAGAGTCAACGCGGGGAACCTGGAGCTCATGGCTGATGTTCAGAAACTTGCACACAGAAGTGAAGGTCTCGGTCGGACAAGAGACAAGTAGCTCATAGTTAATAACGTACAAATTCTTCACGTGCACGCGATCTAAATCAAAAATGTGATGGCAAGTGACCCAATGACTGATCAGAGAGTCAAGGCGGGACCTGCTCCATTTCCGGGTGGCAAGTGCCACAGCAATTGGATGACGGATGATAACAATAAAATACGAGTGAGGAAACATCGCCTGAAGAAAACGGGTTCTGATTAGATTGGGGGGGGATTTCTCCAGCAGAAGGGGCTTGGAAAGATCCCAATAGCGTGACCACTCCAGAAACAGTTTTGCCGCGTTATCAGCTGTTACCAGATCGGAGGTCTCTGTCAGATGCGCCTCAGGCGCAAAACCGAACTTCCCGGGGCCACCATAGAACTTGGCAGGCGGAAACAAGGACTGCAGATGTTGGCCCTCATCTTCGCTCACACCGGTGTTGTGGAAACCACTAATGAGAGGGTGAGTGCTAAGGGTGTGGGACAGAAGAGAGGTTCCGCTTCGGTGCAAGCCGCAAACGAAGAGGAACCTACGGCTACCCACAGCTTGTGGGGAATCCATTCGACCTTTGGCGAATACACCCTGTCCGGGAAAGAGGCAACATTCACCCTTTCTAGGCCTTCGGCTGCTTCGCATTCCCTCGATCAAGCGCCTCGGCAATACTTTCTTCGCCAAAGCCTTAACCTTCCTTTTCATCCAGGTGAAGGGGTCGAGGGCTCTAGCCGACGAAGAATGCCGCATCTTTTGTCATCCATGCCGCACTTCAACAAGAACGCCTCCCAGGGTTTCCTGAATCACAGTGTGTTCTACGATGAGTGATCCAGACAAAAAGCAGCGCACGCTTTCCAGCTGACAGGCCGGTCTTCGACCTCGTTGCAATGCTCATCGAAAAGCTGGCATAGTTTGCCCCTCATGGCCCTGGGATACGCACGAGACCTTGAGCGTGTCTTCTACTACCCGGACTGCCTGGATCTGCTGCAGGTGCAAAAGCGCGCTTGATTATCGGCACCGCAAACAGGAGAAGCGCCTTATGCCAATCTCTTAGGTCTGTCTCATGGCACGGTCACCGTGAAGACGGCGGAAGCAGCCACACCATTCTCAGTCGCATAGATACGAAGCACACCGGAGCTAGGAGGTGTAGTATAAAAGCTTCCTCCTACTCCGGAGCTATCGGTAGTCACTGGGTTCACGAAAAAGCTTCCTCCCGCGCCGCCGTCGCTGTAGGTTACGGTTATGTTCTGCACTGGATTCGCATATCGGTCTGTTGCCTTTACGGTTAACGCCTGGGGCTGTGAGGATGGCGGCGCCGTTTGGTTGTTTCCAGAAACAACCGTGATCGCGGCGGCTCCCGCAGTTGCCGTCTCGGTGAACTGGGGCGAGTGGAGTCCTGCGGAAGCTGCTGTAATCGTAATCACGCCACTTTTGGTAGGAGTTGTGTAATTCACCCGGGCGCGACCCAGCGAGTCCGTTATTACAGTGGTCGCGGAAAAACTTCCACCGGCACCCCCATCGCTAAAGCTTACCGGAATGCCCGGAACGCCGTTGCTGTATTGGTCGGCCACCTTGGCGACAATCGCGGCAGGCAGGGCGGTGTTCACGGGAGCACTCTGATTGTTCCCGGAGTAGGCTACAAGCCACTTCGGCGGACCCGGTGTTCCCTTTTCGGTGAACACTCCGCTTAGAAATAACGGGCTCGACGCCGTGATTTGCACCGTGCGCGCAATCTTGGAGAACGTATAAGCCGTTGTCGCGGTGCCGGAGCTGTCGGTAATGACGACGGGGCTGCTGAACGTCCCCCCTTTGCCGTTATCGCTGAAGGTAACAGGAACGCCCGAACGCGGTTGCCCGGTATATCTGTCCCTTGCCACAACGCTGAGCGGAAAAGGGAGCGCAGTGAACACGGTAGTACTCTGGTTGTTTCCCGAGCTGATTGCTAATTCTGGCAAAAGGCCGTATGCGACCAGCCCTGTCTGCGTGCCAACATAGACTCGCCCATTAGCGATCATCGGAGTGGCGAAATGGGCCATCGGCGGCAAGGTGTCCCGGGTTCCGGCCTGGCTGGTGTTGTAGAGCGTAGTCAGAGTCATTGCATCCAATGCCCAGAGCACAGTACCGGCGATATTCCAAACGATTCCATTCGAGTTCCCATTGGCGGAGATCATGGGTGCATGCGCACCACTCAGCTTGACTGAAGTCGCGACCGGAGTCGTGATCAGCTTGCCATTACTAAGCGCAAAAGCTTTCACCGGATGAGCGTTGCCGTTGAAGTACACTCTGCCATTCCAGTACGCAGGGGTGCTGAACATGGGGCCGATCGCGGCGGCGATTTCCTGAACGATCTGGGTATCGCCAAAGGGATCAAACTGCCCCATGTTGTCGCGATCCAGTAGATAAATAATGCCTTGCTTTCCGCTAGTGACGGCCAAATGCGGATGTGACCCCGCTTGGTCGGGCAAGACGACAATTCCACAGGAACTCAGGTCCAAATCCATTTGAGAAAGAAGCGCCTGATCGTGGGGTGTGAAGTAATCGGAGACGTCCAGCGTGCCTCCGGCCTGGGCAAGCTTCAGGACACTAGAGCCAAAGTCCTGGCCACCGCTATTCGCATTGAAATTCGCTTCCCCCGTGGAAACGTAGATGTTGCCCTCAGGGTCGGCGGCCGGACCAGCAGTTTGCCAAATGGACCCCAAGCCACCTTCCGGTGCCGTATTGAAGACGCTGACTCGCTGAAGAGTGGTCGCATCGTACGCAAACAGCCATCCGTGAGAGCTGTCATTGCACCCGTTGGAGCCAAAGGCGATATAGATAAGACCATTGTTGAGCAGGACGGCGGGTCGGTTTAGCGCGTGCAGGCTGTTAAAGTTCACAGTGGTGCCACTGCGCGCGGTGAAGGAACCGGTAATCTGCACCGGTTCGCCAAATTTTTCCGCACCGGTAGCGACATCCAAAGCATGTAACCGATGTACCACGACACCATTCTCATTCGTCTTCGCGACTACATAGAGTGTTCTTGTGATGGCGTCGATGACGGGAGTTGAGACTATGCCTTCTTCGCTATATTTGGTAACGTCTTGACACGGCAGGAAAGTGCCGGAAGCAGTAGTGATGCCGGCGGCTGGATTGGTAAAATTCACGTGCCAAAGCACAGCGTTGTTTCCCGTATTGCTGTCGGCATCAAAGGCATAGACGCTATCGTGCAGGGTTGTCACGTAGACAACATTATGTGTACCCTTCCCCGGTATCGATACGTTCGATAAGTAGAGTGGCTGGCCCACCGCAAATCCATCGATGTTCTGGCTGAATAGTAGACCGAAACCAGCCTTGTTCACCCTGGCAGGGGTGAGTATCGTTTCGTTGGGATTTGTCCCGGTCCGGGCAACATCGTTGTGATAATTCACCACCTGGACCTGTGACCAGGCCGTTTGCGGGGTCAAAACGCTCCACCCCAAGTCAAGCAGGGGAAGGATCCTTATCAGTAGCAATATTCTTCGAAGAAAGCCGTACAGATTTCGCAAGGGGGCTACGTTATGAATTCTGCTGATTTCAAGGACAAGCAACGGAACGTCCCGTGCTTGCGCCTCACGGGATATCCGAAGCTCAGGTTTGGCGCGTGTAAGCGCGTAAAATGGCCGGTTTCTAGTTAGTATCTGTGGAAAGGCCTCGCATAGTGAACTGAAAGAGACACTACGATTGCTGTTGTGAGTCGCAAATGTTGTCTCCTGGTCCAGTCGGCTCCCCGTTGAAATATCAACAGAGGACTCACATCGAGATTGGCACAGCGAACGGGGGCACTTCACCGGAAACCACCGTAATAATTTGCTAGGTGCCGCTGCGTATTTATGACGTCGGCCTCAGGTTATTAGGGACGTCCTTACGAGCAGACAGCGAGAGCCAGCCCTACTCAGGAGAGATTGTCGAGGCCGATTGACCTTGCTGTCAACCATAAAGCGAACCTGCATCGAAAATAAGCAGCATAGGCAATGCTTTTCACATATCCGCGAGACCGCTGCAGATGGCTCGCGATCCGACGTCAAACAGGCATGGCATGATTTTGCCGCGGCACAGAACTCTGGGGATTGCAATTGCGTTCTTCCACCAGAATTTCTCCGAGATGATGCTTGGCGATTCTCGATATGAGTGCCTCCGTACTTCCTTCCTCCCGATTCCGACCCTGACTGAACAGATCTCGTTCGTACCACCTGCGCGCGGGTCGCTAAGTACTTCCTGCCCAGGGCTACCATCGACCTCACATGCATGACAGCTGGACATTGGCCGTTCGTGTGACCTTGACGGACAAGACCGTTGGTTATCTATTCGATCAACGCACCCCTCTTTAGAGTTCCAACCAGCACTGCAATTCGTTCTCATTCGCGGGAGTAAGAAGATGTCACACCAAACAGCTCCCTGGCTGTCATTCACCGCTGCACGCTCTGATCGCCATCGCGTTCTCACCCTCATCGTACTCTCGATCTTCTTTTTCAGCTTGAGCGCGTGTGAGAGCACAATGCAAGAATTGGGATCCAGCACTTCGACTGCAACGTCCACGTCTCGTTCGAACGGCCGCAACGATTCCGTTCCCCAACGATTTCATCGAATTCGCATCACGGTGGTTCCGGCCACGGCGACGGTTGCATCCCGCGGGCAGAGGAAGTTCACAGCAAAGGTCCATGGCATCAGTATTCAATCAATCGCCTGGTCGGTAACCGCCGGCATCATTTCGGAGGATGGCACCTTTATCGCACCCGTCGTAAACGGCACGACGACAGTCACGGTAACGGCATCCAGTACGGATTTATCGCGCGCATTTGCCACTGCTTTTGTCACGGTTTTGCCGTCCACGCAATCGCCTTCGACTCCTTTGAATATAATCACTCGGTTTCTCCCTTCCAGTACACAGGGGAAATCGTACTCTGCTCCCGTGCTTATAGATGGGGGACAGGCGCCCTATCGCTGGACAATTCCCTCAGGCTACTTGCCGAGAGGACTCACTCTCGATTCGACCAGCGGTCTCATCTCTGGGGCCTCCTTGCAGACTGGAACCTTCTCGTTTAAGACGCGCGTCTCCGACTCAGCGAATAACGCCGCGACTCGCCGATACACCATGGTAGTGAGCGCGGGCACCGAAAATCCCGGAGCATGCGGACCGCCAACCTACGGCTGTTCGCGTACGGATTTCGACATCGTGCAATTACCCGGATCAGTTCCCGATATAGGAAACCTGAGCGGAGCCGGACGGATCATCATTGATCCAGATTTTCACAATCCCATCGTTCGCCTGACGGATGCCCATACCAATCCTAAACAAGAAAATGTCACCTTCGTTACGGGTTCGGGCGGAAGCTCCAATGCGAGTACCTGGAATACAGATTCAACAATGATTTTCTTGCAAGACACAAACGCCACCGGATATCCGATGCTGTTTGATGCGAACACCATGCAAGCCTCAAGGATGTACGTGCCCGCTTTCCCTTCGACTGGGGGCATGACGATATCCGCAAAGCTCTTTTCCTGGAGCAGAACAAATCCCAACTACCTGTATGTGGTAAGCGGAGTCCGCCTCTTGAGGTATGATTTCACTAACCGGAACGTCCCTCCGTCACCTCAACTGGTGTACGACTTCACCAGCAGCCCCAATTGCCTGCCGCACAGCTTCACTCCCGTTTGGTCCAATTTTGGCGGCATTAGCGATGGAGATGCTGCCTTCACGGTAGGATATTCGAACACTGGATTTCAGGGTACAGGAGTGTATGTAGTTGTGTATAGCGTGGGCAAAGGCTGCTCCATGGTAAACACGCAGACCGGCCAGATCACTTCCGACTGGGGACAGAGCGGCAGCATGAGCACGCCTGACCGGTTCACGCTCCACGATGCTTTCATGACAAAGAGTGATGGATGGGCCATGCTGGGGTCAACAAAATGTCTTTCCACCAAATGCTCCAAAGGTCCGTACTTTTGGCAACTGGGGAGCACGATGGTCACGCCTTGCGGCGCCAACGGCACTGTGGAACTCTGCAGTGGTCACTGGACCATGGGACACACCCGGTGGATCAACAATGACGGCGATCCCTTTGGCCAGTATCATATGCGTTCATTTTCTGCTCTCGGGAGTCACACCCCGGTGATTACTGCACTCCCCGTCGGCCTCAGAGTGCCCCTTGACCACCATCCATCGTGGAACAACGCGGACGTCGGCGATGCCCTTCCCTTCTTCTCGTCAACCTGGAGCCCCATTACTCCCTTTCCAAGCGCCTGGTATAACGAGATCATCGGCATCTCTCCCATCACCGGCTCGGGGTGGCGCTTTGCGCATAGCTTCATTTCGGCAAATTCTCACAGATTCAGCACCAAATATGGGATTGGGCAAGTTTCCCAGGACGGCCGGTTCTTCCTGTTCTCTTCCGATTGGATGGGAACGCTGGGATCAGAATCAGGATCATCGAGTTGCGCTGTTGGGGTTAACTGTCGTGGAGACGTTTTCGCGATCGAATTGAAGTGATTTCTGCCAACCGATTCGAACCCGGTGGTTATTCACTCCCGCCAGACACTGAGCTCTCCGATACTGGGTTCTCCATGGTTAGGGTCTCAGGGGACGTGACCGGTTTGCGTCCACGAACAGCTATTGGGGTTTCAATGACCCGCAGATCAACGAGACCACAATGTTTAAACCACCGGAACACCTCCTCATACGTATGCTTCGACTGGTATTTCGGAGAATACCAGTCGAACGTGTCCAAGACTCTCACCTGCTTGTCCTGGTGCAGGCTAACTGGGAAAACATGGTGTACCGCGCCGGCTAGAGGCGGCCCCAATAACGGCACCGAACGAAGGCGGCAGTCCAACCAGTACAGGGAAGGCACAGCAATGCGCAGGGCGGTATGTAAAGTTTGCGCGGATATCCGAGAAGTAAATTTTCGATAGAGATCGCTAAAACGGTACCATTTGTTATAAGCGCTATAAAGCCATATCGCAATGCTCCCTCCCGGCTTGAGCAGAGTAGGCAGGACCTTCACTGCCTTCTCGCAATCCGGAGTGTGATGCAGTACTCCGATGCTGTAAATCAAGTCGAAACTCTCGGGTGCAAAGGGCAGATCAAAGACGTCGGCCTGCAAGGCTACAAACTCTCGCTGTGCTAGATTCCGCCCCGCGACTTCCGATGCCACACTCAAGTCTACACCTACAACACGAGCACCCCAGCGGGTTGCCACCTCGGCATATCGCCCCATTCCACATCCGACATCCAGCACGAGTTTTCCCCTAAGCTCCTCAGGAGAAAAACCCGTCCTCCTGCGAAAGTTCCCTTCCGATACGTGGCGCTGGGCAGTATCCAATTGGGTGCGAGAATATCGTTCCCACTGAAACCCAAAGCTTTGGGCGTAGTTGCAGGCATCTACAAATCGAATCGAGTTCCGAACTAAGGGATAGCCGCGTCCGCAGTTCAGACAAGTGTAGCCCTCCTGTTCCTCCCGAAGGCCACTCCGGCAAGCGATGCAACGGAGAATGGCTCGCAACTCCGAAGCCAACCTGGTTTCTGCCGGTAACACACTTCACCTCTGATCTTATTTGCGCTGTCTGAGCGTCGCGGAAGTACAACTCCACGATGCGACAGGGAACCCCAAAACCAGATCTATTCGCGGTTGTGCGGGGGCAACGCTGCGACCTTCCTCAACCGCAATGTTAGACTGTTCTTCAATGCGAGCACAAGCGCGCGAAGGCATGTGGTGCACTGGGTTGTGACATGTTCGCCGCGTACGGCTGGCTCACGATCGAGAAATGGAGAGAAAACGAAGCCCGGTGTTTGTGATGGGTTGCCATAGATCGGGCACGAACCTCTTGTATGACATGCTGCTTTCAGCCGGAGGCTTTGCCGTGTATCGGGGATATCTCCCGATTCACAAAACCCTAATCCCTCGGTTTGGTAGTCCGGACAAACTCAGCAATCGAAAAAAAATCCTGGAGACTTGGCTGCGCAGTAAAGGATTCCGCCGATCTGGCCTCGCGGCGGAGCGTCTGAGTACGAAAGTCCTTCAGGAATGCAGAACCGGCGGCGACTTTATCCGCATCGTCATGGATGAAATAGCTCGCGAGCAGAACGTACTGCGCTGGGCAGTCTACGACCCAGACACTGCGCTCAATTTGCCCGCTATCAAGGCTGAAATTCCCCAAGCCTTGTTTGTCCAAATTGTCAGGGATGGTCGGGACATTGCGTTGTCGTTGAGAAAGATGGGCGGCTTCCGACCTTTCCCTTGGTTTCGAAGATCAGGGGGTCTATTGGGAACGGCCTTGTACTGGGAGTGGATGGTGCGAAAGGCACGTTCTCACGGTCGTCGCATTCCAGCGGATTACTGTGAAGTGAGTTACGAGAACCTGGTCACTGAGCCGCGCGCCACCCTAAGAGGACTCGGCGAATTTCTCGATCACGATTTGGATTATGACACGATTTACGCGACCGCGCTTGGCAGACTACAGCAGACTAATTCTTCGTTCGTCGGAGATGCCGAAGCAGCCCACAGAAATCCTGTCAATCGCTGGCGAGAAAGGCTGTCCAGGAACGAAGTGGCCATGTTGGAAGCGGTAATTGGTGGCAGTCTGAAGGAATACGGGTACGACTTGACAACTTCCGAGGAGGAGAGGAGAACGAACCTGTGGACACGGTGGCCGCGCTATGTATATCCGAAATTCCTGGATACCAAGCTGTGGCTGAAGGTCAACACGCCATTGGGGAAACTGACGAATCTGGCGGCTTTAGAATTGGGCAACGCCGTTCGTCCGGGATACTGAAATGAGTGGCTCGTTTAGCGAGGAAAACGCTCAACCCTCTTCGGTGAAATCGTCGAACCTATGATGTCGACACTATAAATGAGGGAAAGTTCCATTCGGCTGGAAAGTAAGGTGACGTAACTTGCAGCGTATTCCTTCTCTGGACGGCTTGCGAGCCATTTCGATTTTAATGGTGCTATATGGGCACCTGATCAGCACACGAGGCTTTCCGCTGATTCATCGCGGGTTCGGACTTGCCGAGTCGGGCGTCAGAGTCTTCTTTATCATCTCAGGCTTTCTCATTACCAACCTGCTGCTGAGGGAACTCGATTCTTCCGGAAGAATCTCTCTGCTTGGCTTCTATCGTCGCCGCATACTTCGCATCTTCCCTGCATTCTACACCTACTGGTTGGTCATATCCCTCCTCGCCGTATGCGGACTGCTTGCGGTTCCGAAAAAAGATCTGCTGTATGCTTGTACCTACACCATCAACTATGTTGCGGGTCGGTCTTGGCATGTCGGCCACCTGTGGTCCCTTGCAGTCGAAGAGCAGTTTTATGCTCTGTGGCCGCTTCTCTTAGTACTGCTGGGGCCACGCGGCGCCTTCTGGGTCGCAGGAGCGGTTCTGGTCCTGGTGCCTCCGATTCGGATCGCGCAATTTCATCTGATCCCCTCGCATCGCCTTGGAATTACCACCGAGTTCCACACGATTGCCGATTGCATCGCAACTGGATGCCTGCTGGCGGGCTTACGCCAATGGTTGTGGAACCAGGAGCGATATCGCACTTTCCTCAGTTCGTGGCAGTTCTGGTTCGCTCCGATGCTGGTCATTCTGGCAAGCAGAATCAGTGTGCATCCGCAAGTAAAGTGGCTGATTGCAATCCCATTATTCAACCTATCCATGGCATTGTGCATCGATCGATGGACGCGGTTCCCGAAGCTGGATCCCGTGGCATTGTTCCTCAATTGGAAGCCGATCGCATTTGTTGGCACCCTCAGTTACTCGCTCTATCTGTGGCAACAGCTGTTTCTGGACCCGCAGGGGAGTCATTTTTGGACTTATTTCCCGCTAAACATACTATGCGTATTCCTACTCGCCCTG
This sequence comes from Acidobacteriota bacterium, assembly GCA_003224905.1. Classification (GTDB taxonomy): domain Bacteria; phylum Acidobacteriota; class Terriglobia; order Terriglobales; family Acidobacteriaceae; genus QIAA01. Next base: position 31,892 of record QIAA01000049.1, on the reverse strand, counting down.
AGCTCGTACTATTTCATTGAAAAACCCTTTCTCGCAATGCGATACAGCGCTCATACCCGTCGCCGAACGGAAGTGCAACCTCCAGCACCTCTGGCACACGCAACCGCCGACCCCAGCCCAGAGCTGCCGACCATGGAATGAACGACCCACAGTGACAAGTTCACGCTGAAGCGAGCCCACAGCGTAGCGGACGCCGACATGTACTTCATCAATTGGGGGATAACTATCAAGAGGTCTCTATCCGGCGCGTTGCGCTGGCGATGGCACCACTGCTGCCTGACTACAAGTCATCCCATAAACGGGCTGTGGGTGCTGAAATTGCAACTCGGGGCATCCGTCTCCCCGGTCAGCACACTTGGATGATTTTTTCACGCTTCTGTCCCAGTTTATCGTTGACTTTTCTGGCGAGAGGACTTTTTCTAATAACCGACCATCCGAACAGGGGCGGCTAACCGTGGTAAGGGGTCTCGATGGTTCGCAACTTAGCTGGCAAAAGATGCGTCCTTACGCTGCTGATCGCGTCGTTCATTGTTTTCTTTGCACTCGACGCGCCTGGCGCCGTGGCCTCAACCACGCCTCTTCTTTTCCTGCCACCTGTGGCGTATGGCTCAGGCGGGCTCGGAGCGGTTGCGATGGCAGCCGCGGACATCAATGCGGACGGCAAGGCCGACGTCGTGGTGGTTAACATCTGGGACAAAGTGGGCGTTCTTTTGGGCAATGGCGATGGAACTTCCAGGGCGCCGTGACGTACGCCTCGGGTGGTTGTACGCCGGTCCAGTAGCTGTCGCGGACGTCAATGGCGATGGCAAGCTCGACGTGATGGTAGGAAACGAGTGCGTCCGTGGCGAACTCCAATGCGGTACCGGTGTGGCGGCTGACTCGACCTTGGGAGTCGCTCTTGGGAAATGGTGATGGAACCTTCCAGCCGGGGTTCTCTACGACTCCGGAGGGCTGGGAACTGGTTCCTTAATGGTGGTGACGTGAATGGGGATGCAGTGAATCTGGATTACAACGGATCAGTTCTGTTGTCCATCACGGGGCTGGGAAAATACCGAAAACCGCATTCAGGCCATGTGGTTCCAGGTCAATTTCTTTCAAGCACTGCCTCGCCACAATGTCATACAGAGCAATATGAGTAGGTTTGGCAAGCGTGCCTTCATGCAAAACCGACTTGACCCAGCGGACGTTCTCTTGAAATTGTGTCTTCCGAATCCGCGTGAACCCCACCCATAATCTTCGATCGTCCACAGGCAATAAGCCACGGCACCAGGCAGGTAAGATCTGCTGATCGGACGCTTGAATCTGTCGTAGATCTATGACTTGCTCGACTCGTAGGCTCTTCCGATTTGCGACGACGATCTTTCCATCCACCACCGTGAAGTAGATGCGATCACCGCAGACGAGGCCATCGTGGGGTTTTTCTAGAGCGATATCAATTCTTTTGCCGCAGCCATTTAGGGAAATCGCATCGCGCTGATTGAAACGGGTCACCCAAAATTCTCCGTCCAACTCAAAGGCAAAATTAGGGTGCGACAGGTGCGGTTTCGTGGTCTCTACCCGGCGGTAATCGACAGCTCGCGAGAAACGGGCCCAGGGATCTTCGCCCAGCGCACTCCATTCCGCCAAAATTCTTCCCTGCGGAGTGAGCTTGAACAGTGCGTCCAGTCCGGTGCTGACCACCAGCAAGTTTCCATCTGATACTGGGGTTACATGGTGCAAGTCATTGAAACATGGGAGGGAAATATATCCGATTCGCTCAAACTGCGGCAGTTTGAAGATGAGCACCTCGGTTGTGGTACAGGTGTAAAGTCGGTTGCCAAGCCGGGCTCCGCAATGGAAATTTATGGAGGATTTGTCACTGGCTCGTGCTTCTCTCGGGGTCTCGTACTCGACGCAAGTTCGTACGATGCCCGAGAGAGTATCTACTTCGAGAATCAGGGCTGCCTCATACCAATGCCACTCCTGTTTTGTCTCTCGCAATCCGGGGCGCCGCTGCCTTCCTCCGAGGATATAAAGCTTGGCCATGTAGAACTGTCCTCCGGGGAGATCAACGGTTCCGCAGTTCCGGACAGCTTGTGGCAGGTGCTCTCATGTGTGAAAGCCGATAGGCCTCTACAATGTTACCTATGTTTCTATAGGTCCGGAGCTTGTGATGAAAACGACGTTTCCGATTAAGGCTTAGACACCATTTTGCAAAATGAGTGAACACACCGCGCAACATCCAGCGCGGAATCCCGAAATAACAAATGACGTCGTTTGAAACGCCTGCGGCTCGTACGATCGACCTGCCGTCGTTGTAATACCATTTGAGAAAGTAATCCTTCGTGGTACGACGCGGATCCACTGGATGATAAACAATCGCACTCGGGCAGTACATGATCTTTTCCCCTCCCTGGACCAGCCTGAAGCCAAACTCCGTGTCCTCGCACGTTATTCCGTGATCGCTGCCGCTTACCCCCAAGTCAAGCCGAAACAGGCCATATTTTGCGAAAACATTTCTTCGAAAAGCTGCATTTGCACCCAGCGGAGGACATTGGATTTGTTTGCAGTCATCTCCCAGTTCAAAATTGACCACCGCCTGTTGCTCTCCCATCTCAAGCCAGTCCGGTTTGGAATGATTCCAGACTGGCACAACCCTCCCCGCTACTGCACTGCAATCGAACTCGGCAAAAGTACGTTTGACACTCCCCAACCAGCCCGGGTGCAACAGCACGTCATCGTCCGTCAAGGCAATGATTTCGCCATTTGCTGCAGCAATGCCGGCATTCAGAGCGGAGGACCTTCCTTGGCGCTGCTCAAACACATACCGGACAGGAACACTGGCAGTTGCTGCAAACATCCTTGTAACCTCACAGGTCTCATCATCAGAATTGTTGTTAACAACCAGCAATTCCCAGCTTAGATCGGCTGGTAACACCTGAGAAAGTAAGCCTTGAAGGGTAACTCTCAGGCTTGCCGCTCTGTTATATGTCGGCACAATTACGCTGATATCCATGTATAACTCACGAGTTGCCTATGGGTGTCTTGAAGTGTTTGGCACGTTTCAGGACAGCAGCTGGCCGACGAGAAAGACGCCGATATCCTGTACTGAAGTCGGATCGTATCAAATTTTGGAACATGCCTATTACTTCGAGCATTGCCGGCATAGGATCAGACCTGGTCCAGAGCGGATCGCGAGAGTCGGCGAAATCCGCACGCAAATAGTGGAGATCATGTAAGAGGACGTCCCGGGAGGAACCTGCCCGCAATGCGCCCAGCATCAAGTCGTGGAATCGGCGCAGGTAGCCTGCGCTCCAACGCCACTGTAATCCCGTACGGTAAACGGTTGGCACCTCCGGCGGTTCATCATGCAACACCTTCCAGTGAAAAAGGGGGAAATTGAACCCCGCAAGAATTGGAAGGGAAATGCTGCCCCAATAGCGGCCGTTGACTTCCATGAGAACCGACGTGCCGTCCCTGGGGTTCACTTTGAATTCCACCATGGCTAGCCCGTCGCAGTGCAGTGCATCCAACAGGCACGAGGTGGAGTGAACCAGGCCAGGATCCGTACTCTCCGAGGTAGCCAATACGGCTACACCGCCGGTATGCGGTAGTTCCTTCCGCCGGCGATGTTGAAATGCGGCTATCAGTGTTCGATTATGCCTGAGCACCTCGACGCCAACCCCATCCCCATGGCAGAACTCTTGCAACAACATCGGGGAAGAAAAAATACGAGGTTGTGGGAAGACAGTCTCTAGATGGTCCGCGCTTCTTATGAGGCAAACCTTAAAATCCTCACTCCGCCTCTTTTCATTCGGCTTAAGAATGACGGGATAACCGAAGGCGCTGGCGAACTCCGGAACCTTGGCCGAACTGGATACCAGGACACTCCTGGGGACGCGGATTCCGCACTTCTCTGCTACCTGCAAGGTCAGGTTCTTGTTCAGAATGTAGCGCAAGGTATCCGGTGGGGGACAGCAAACGTGCAGCAGGTCACGGAACCGCTCATAATGTTCGACAATTGCGGTTAAAGCCACATCGTTGCAGGGAATCAAGGTGTCGTGTTCGTGCATGCGGATGAGTTGGCAAACCGCATCGGCAAACACCGAGGGAGCGGGGTCTGGATCGGGCAAACGGTAAAAATTGCGAATCGCGTGTGAGCATAGGGATTTTTCTACGGGAGAAAAGGTGGCGACATCCACCGGAATCCCGTAATCGTGCAGTGAGCGCGCGATGGGAATTGCGATGCGCGGCACCGCACCCAGGATCAGGACGGGAGGCTTCATTGAGGCCGTCGCCGGCTGCGTACCCAACTTATGGCAAGGGGCCTCAGCTTGAATCGGATGCTATAAGCGAGCTTGCTTCGGAGTCCCTTCCGAAAAATGAAATAGGTGTTTTTCCGCCGCGTCTCGGCGGTCCATTTCATTTTCCAGTCATCATTCGGGCCAAGGATGTCATATCCTTCGATGCCCCGCCCGCAGCAATCCTGCAGAATCTCGCTGACTAATAAATGCCCGGGCGCCCAGTCGCGCCGCTGTTCATCGTGCGCGACTTTCGGCGAGTAGTAATGCCCCCGGTGCGATAGTCCAAAGTGGGCTGCCAACAGTTCGTTGTTGAATTCGAGCATGTACAGCGACAAATAACCGTAGCGGGCAGCTGTGTCAGCCACTTCATCGTAGAATTGACGGGTTTTCGTATTGCAGGCGATGGCACTTCGCTCACGTCCCTTCCAACCCTTTGCCTCCAACTCGTAGAAGCGCTGCAAGGCTTTTTGATCCGCAGTTTCTATCCGGCGAAGGTGCAGGGTACCCTTTTCGGCAAGTTCCCGCCGCACTTGCCTTAGTTTGGTTCGCAACCGGGCATTGCGCGGCAACTGTTTCAACAAGTCAGGCGTCGATGGCAGCGAAACATATGGATTGGGTCGCATGGGCACTTTTGCCGTATTCAGACCGCTCGTCCGCGCCAACTCTATCAGCGTTTCCAGAACCCCCGATTCCGGGACTTCGTCGAACTGCAGCAAGTCACAACCCGGCAGCGCTGCCAGGTAGCCACAGACCGCCGCAACAGCAGCATTCCCTTCCTCACCCCCCGGCCGGACAAGGTCAAATCGGCCCGAGTGACTGTTGACGGGAGAGCGAAGCCGTCGAAGCGGCACTCCGCAAATGAGCGCATTATCCTTGAGTAAAGGAAGCACCATGCGCAGCTTTCTATTTAAGCTGGCAGTAATGACAACCACCGTTGCCCCAGGGAAAAAGGCGCGGATGTGTGCGGCGATCCACTCCGGGTGATAAAAAGGTTCATCGTTTGATGATTCCGAGCAGAGAGCCCGCCACGCCTCTGCGATTCGATCGATGACCTCCACACCACCAGTCTGGGAGGTGACCACGAAAGCGGGGGGAGAAGGCGCGTTAGCAGGATGCTCTGTCGTCGCACCTGAATTGGTTGGACTAATCGTCACTCTCTCAATCCGGCGCAGGACGAAGGATTCAAACACCAGAGCTGGACGAGCGCGCCTGGAGCAGTCTCTGCTGCCGGTGCGGTTCCGGCCCCACGAATGGTGAGACAATCATATTCTAGGGGTGTAGCCAATCCATTCGAGCGTCTTGGCGCAATGGTTCCAATTTGCGGAAGCATTTCCCATATTAGCAGCAGTCGCGTTCTGCTCCGGCGTCCGCGGTCGTCTTCACCTGGTATGGAGTGGCGTCATGCTGCGATAACTGCAACATTGTGCAAGCAATTTTCGTGACGCACACCTGGAGAAGTTGATAACAACGCCGAACTTCCTGCTGGTCTCCATCATAAGGATCGCGTATTTCTAGAGAGGAACACTCATTTCCGCCATAGCCACCTAACATCAGGATTTTGCTTTTTGCTTGTGGGTAACGGGAAAGCAACTCAACCCGATTTTGATAATCCATTGCGAAAACGGCATCTGCCTGGTCCATCATCTCTGAAGTAAGCTCGCGGGCGCCGTGCTCTTTCAGGGAGAGGCCAAGTTCTTGCGCCGCGGTGATGGCCCAAGGATGGGCAGCTTTACCGGCAGTAGCATGCAAGCCGGCCGAGGTTACTGTGACATGGGCGTGAGGGTGACCTGCAACCGCTCGCTTCATAAGCGCTTCGCACATCGGACTCCGGATGATGTTCCCAAAGCAAACGAAAAGCAGTGAATGAGCCCTGCGCAGAATTCGTCCGTTCCGGCCATTCCACACACCTAGGCCGTCTAACACTCTGAGCCTCACGTAGGTTGAACGCTCACCTTTACGGAACCTGCGATACCTGATCATTTCGTCGATGATGCGATTGGGCAAGACCCTCCTTGCGAGAGCTCGAATGGTCGCATTAGTCCGCCCCCTCAAGGTCGGTTTCTCGTCTAGCCTGCGCCGCCACGACTTGTTCCTCCCTGACAGGGGCACCTTCCACGAGGCGCCGCTCCGGGAGTTCCGAAGCACGAGGGGTGGTATCGAGAGGTCGATTTGGTACGGCAGCAAGCGGCCACGGTCGTCCTTTTCCTGCGCGCGCCTACTTTAAGTTGATGGTATACTGAGCCACCCATGTGTACAAGCCTATCCAGTTGTGCAGAGCTCCCGCTGCCAACGACCATGCACATTTAGCCAAGACAGTCGCCAATGTGACCCGAAGTTGTTAACCGATTCGTACCAGGAGTTTGATACTGTTTCTGTCGAGGGTTTCCCGTCGGATCAGTTGCCTGCCACATAGCATGACACCGGCGGAGAAGCAAATCATTGCGTTGGACGTCGCTGGCAGTTCTGGCGGACCCAATCGGAGCCATGTTGCTTCACGCTACCGTTGCCAAACCTATAGATGCTCCCGTCTGAGTCCTTGGCCGAGGTTGGATCGTCCGGCACTACTCCTGTGCGTGGTTCTGCTCGTCAGGCCAATCAACGGCGCGGCCCAATCATCGGTGAAAACATGTGGCCCTCCCTCCTATTGTGCCCGGACAGATCGGCGGGTTGAGCCTTACCCGGCAGCCCCCCCCGCCCTCGGACCGGCGGGATCCATCATCACCGATCCCACATTCGGTTCGCGCATCGCTCGTGTGACCGATGGCGCGACCGATGCGCGGCACAGCGGAGCCTCCTTCAACGCGTCCGCCTCGGCTGAGCAGAACACCTGGAACACAGATAGTACAAGATTTATCATCGGTGAGCGGAGCGGAGGCATTTGGCTCTACGACTTCAATCCGATTAGCATGACGATCCGCAAAACCGGCAAGCTGAAGGTGCCCTGGCGGGGAACTGCGCAATTCAGTTACAGGCAGCGGAATCTGCTCTATGCAGTGTCAGCCCGGAACCCGGTTTTTCAGGAGTATGACACTGCCAGCGAAAGGCTCACCACCGTACACAACCCATCGAGTTGTTTTGCACTTCAACCTTCGGACTGGAGTGCCGGCATCTCTGTGAGTGCTGACGACAGCCGCATGATCAGCGTCTTCGGGCCTCAGCAGGACCGGAATTACCTACTTTACGTTTACGATCGCCGTCTTGGTTGTCGCTGGTACAACACGCAGACGGGCGAGATCGGGGGACAGTGGGGCCCGAAGGGAAGGATTACAGATTCCCGCCGTTTCACAATCCACGACGCGCACATTTCTAAATCAGGAGAATTCGTGGAGATCTCGGGCGGCGGAAAAGGGCCGACCTTCTGGCAGCTCGACACGATGAACGTGACCCTCTGCGCCAATAAAGCAGATCACTGCCTCGGTCACCATGCCATGGGTTATTCGCACTTGCTAAACTCTCCCAACCGTGTTCATCCCCTGGAATTTGTGGTTCGCCCACTGAATAATCTCAGCGCTATAAAACCGCTCCTCGGACCAATGCCACCTCTGATCGGATGGTATGACTACCACGTTTCATGGAACTATGCCAACTCGCAGGATGACACTCCTGCCTGCTTCTCAACTTACCGTCCGGGGAATCCCAATTCTCCAGGTACGCCTCTTCTGGTAAATGGGCCTTGGGAGAATGAAATCGATTGCGTGGAGACGGATGGCAAGGGCTCGACGGTGTGGCGCTTTGCGCATACCTACAGTACGGCCAGGAATGGCTTCTGGTCGACCCCCCGAGGCAACGTGTCGCAGGACGGACGATTCTTCATGTTCACTTCGGATTGGCAAGATCAGTTGGGGCTCGGACCTAAGGGCAAGCAATACCGTACCGACGTCTTTATTGTGGAGCTGCGGTGAAAGGAGCGGGCTCGGATTTTAAGGCGGTCGCTGCAGGCCCCGAGACCGAAATCTCACCTGTAATCTCAAGTGCGGTTCCGTTGGCACGGAAAATGGATCGCTCCCTGGCCCACAGCCTGGCTTGGAGGGCGGTAGCCAACTGGACCAGTCAACTCTTCAGTTGGGCTTCATTTCTCATCACTGTCCGGCTTTTGACGCCCGCGGACTTTGGCATTGCGGCGATGGCGATCATTCTTTGGCCATACCTACGAGTTCTTGGGGAATTCGGCATCGGTCAAAGCATCATCACCTTACGTGATCTCACCGACGATCAGATCGCACAGCTGAACTCGGTTGGCGTACTCCTGGGGTTTGCCGCCTGCGGATTAGGCACCCTTCTCGCAAAACCGCTCGCCGCATTCTTCAAAACCGAGGTGCTGGCTCCCGTAGTGATTGTGAGCTGCACTGCTCTCATTCCTCTCGGCTTCAAAGTGGTCTCCGAAGCATTGCTCTGCAAGGAAATGCGCTTTGGATTAACGGCGTGGTTTGAGGCCATCCTCGCCGTGGTCTCTGCCACGGCCACGCTATCGATGGCCTACTTTGGAATGGGCTATTGGGCTCTCGTGTTGGGCAACCTGCTGGGCTATACCGTACGCTCAGTTTTGGTTGTGTGCTTCCGACCGCACCGCTTCGCCATACCACATTTGGCTGCACTGCGGCGTCCTTTGTTATTTGGCTGGCATGTTTTGGTTTCGGTCGTTGCTTGGTCTGCCTATGAGAGGCTTGATAATGTCACGGCTGGTCGAGTGCTGGGCAAGGCGGCTCTGGGATATTACGGTCTAGCTTGGAATCTGGCCAATGTGCCGCTCGAAAAATTGACCACTTTAGTAACCACGGTCCTTCCCAGCTATCTGGCAACGGTGCAGAAGGATCCTGCCGCCCTGCGGCGTTATGTACGCACGTTGACCGAAGCGCTGGCACTCGCGACCTTTCCAGCGACAATTGGACTCGCCCTAGTGGCAAGGGACCTAATTCCTTTGGTCATGGGGCAGAAGTGGTATCCGGTCGTGGCACCTTTAGAGATTCTTGCCATGTACACGACATTCCGATCGATCGTGGCACTCCTGCCAAAGGTACTAACCGCTGTGGGTAACGCCCGCTTTGTCATGTGGAATGACCTTCGTGGTCTTCTAAGCCTTCCCATAGCGTTCGTGATAGGAAGCCACTGGGGCCTTACTGGAATCGCCTGGGCTTGGGTAATTGCTTACCCAACGGTAGCCTTGCCGCTCTATTGGAAGACGTTTCGCACCATTGAAATGAATATCGGAGAATACCTTGCTGCCTTGCGTCCCGCTGGAGACGGCGTTGTGGCCATGGCTGTGGGGGTGGGACTTCTAAAATGGGTGAGCGTAGGAAGACTGCCAATTCTGACACGTTTGTTTCTTGAGATCGCCGTCGGCATGATCATTTATGCTTCTACCGTACTGCTGCTGCACCGCAGCCGCGTTTTTGCCTTCCTTGGAGTAATACGCCAGGCAAGGTCGGCATGAGTACGCGGCAACCTGCATACCCATTTCTTACCGACCTTTCCGACAGATTCCCCATCGCCGAAACTCCTAATACCTCCGCGTGCTGAAGGTTTTAGTTCCCTTGAGATCTAGTGTGTAACTTCTTTCTGCACTAAATTTCCGGCAGCGAGCACCGATCTCTATTCGTAAATTTCATCCTTCAAGGGTTTTCATGTTCACTCTCCTGCGCCGTATGTGCAGTCGCGTGCTTCTCGTTCTAACGGCGGCGATGATCGTCGCCTTGATCACATCCGCCAATGGGGCGGCGGGTTCGTCGCTAAAGCTCGCGCCCGCCTTTCAGCGGTTGGGGAATCTATTTGCGATGATTCCTATCGATACCGCCACATTGACACAAACCAGTTGCGGTCCGCCAACCTATCCGTGTGCCCGCAGAGATCTGCGGGTGGCCAAATTACCCGAGCCCGTGCCGAATGTTGGGGGCGTAAGGGGTGAAGGCACGATCATCACGGATCCAGACTTTGGAACCGAAATCATCCGAGTTACCGATGTGGATACGGATCCTCATCTGAAGATCTGTGCCGCGCAGCATTCCTATTGCTTCACGTCGTTCGTCACCGCCGGAGGGGGCAGCGCGTACGCCAACGTCTGGAACACCAACGACACCATGTTCGAGGTGACTTCGACCGTGGGCACCACCTATGTGCTGGGCTGGGACCCGGAACATTTAACCGTTTCACGTCCGTTCTCAAACCTCTATCCGGCACGGGGAGGATTGTCATTTCCCTTCACTGGATTACAGTGGAGTCGAATGAACCCCAACTGGATTTATGGCGTCCGGAACACCCGGTTGTTGAAATTCGACTTGACAGACCGGAGCAAGGCTCCGGTGGCGCAAGTTGTCTTCGACTTTGCCGCAGCAAAGAATTGCCTGCCGACCGGCTTCACGTCTACTTGGCACTCGGCCATGAACGTGGGGGCAGCGGATCAGACCTTCTCGATTGCGTTTTCGAATTCCGGAGGCCAGGAGACTGGAATCTATGTGGCAGTCTATAAAGTCGGCAGCGGCTGCTCGCTGCTGAATACAGCAACCGGGAAAGTGACCGGCAATTGGGGACAGGTGGGAATCATTAACGTTCCCTATCGTTTCACGCTGCACAACATCAGCGGATCACGAAATAATTCTCAGCTTCTTCTCTCCCATAACAAATGCACGTCCATCATCTCCTGTCCGCCCCGGCCCTACTTCTGGCGGGCCGGAACAACCAGCATCCAGATATGCCCGGTTGGCGGCCTCTGTACTGGACACTGGGTAGATGGCTTTACACACTGGATCAACAATGATGGTGATCCGGTGCTGGGGGCGAGCCATATTCGGCCGTATACGCAAGTGACGAAAATCTCATTGATTACGCCACTGATCGACATGTCGCAAGTAGCCGTGCCCTTCGACCAACATATGTCTTGGAATAACAATAAGGGAACGGACACGGTGCCGTATTATTCGATCTCCGCTTCGATTACAGAGGCGGGAGCCCCTATCTTCCCTTTTCCTGCAGCCTGGTATGACGAAGGGCTGATTTTTCCCTTTGATGGATCCGGCGTGCGCCGGGAGCACCACACATTCACCTCAGGCCGCAACCAGCGGTTCAACGCCAAGTGGGCCATCGGCCAAATTTCGCAGACCGGCCGCTTCAGCATCTTTACTTCCGACTGGATGAACACGCTGGGTTGTGAAAATGGCAGCTCTGGACCTTGTACAGTGGGCAGCATGAATGGCCATGGATACCGCGCAGATGTGTTCGTAGTGGAATTGAAATAAGCGATAAATACCGTGACCCGACCTGGCGCAACCTAAGCTTCTGTGTCGCAACTTCTCGCGTCCATCGAAGGCACATGTACGGCGCTCCCGTCTATCAACCGAATTTCCATTCGCGCTGCGACGGCAAGTCACCGCTGCCTTTCACCATGTTAATCTTAGCGTGACTAACATTTTAGAGGTCTGAGACTCGAGACCAGGCTCTGAGTCAGTGCTCTGAGATTTTGCGTCTGGGTACACTGGAGCCGAGGTTCTGAAGCATATAGTGTTTCAAGGCACAGTAAGTCGGGTGATACATTGAGGAAGCAATTCCCTCACATCGGATCGCTGCTTTCCATGCGTCTCGAGCACGCGGTTAGAAGCGGCAAAATCGTGATCATCGAAACAACCTACAATCTGACTTCAACCTATTCGGCTCCACACCAAATCATCGTGGATCTGGTGAACTTAGACCGCTCCCGCCACCCCCAGACGCCTGCAAGCTATGGAGGAGTCTGCCAGTCGTTGGTATGAAGCCGCCCGTGTTCATCGTGGGATGTCCGCGCTCCGGCACCAGCTTTCTGTATAATCTCCTGCTCTCTTCAGGCAGTTTCGCCGAATTCCACACGCAGATGAATGTATTCGACGTGCTGGAACCCATCTATGGAGACTTAAGCGTTGCCAAGAACGCAAAGAAAATGATGCAAGCTTGGCTCCTGAGCAAGGCTTTCCGGGCCTCAGGTTTACAGGCCAACGAAATCGAGGCGAAGGTAGTGGCCGAATGTCACGGCGCAAGTGATTTTCTGCGCATCGTAATGGATGAAGTAGCGCGCAAGCAGAGAACAGAGTCCTGGATTGATTCGACGCCCACCAATATCCCACATATGCTACGCATTCATCGGGATTTGCCGGAGGCGAGATTTATCCATATTCTGCGCGATCCCCGTAATGTGGCTCTATCGCTTGATGCGCGCGGCTGGACCCGCCCCCTCCCGTGGGACAAGAGCAGGTCCCTTCTAGCCGCTGGTTTATACTGGGAGTGGATTGTCCGTAAAGCCCGAAAGTATGGCTCTCGGTTGGGACCGCAATACGTGGAAGTGCGTTATGAAGAGCTCATCACCAACGCGCATGAAACTCTCGCAAAGCTAAGCCCCTTCCTCAAGCAGGAGTTGGATTACCGGCGAATTGAGCAAGGTGGATATTCGTTCAAGGCCTTCCTAACGTCGTTTGAAGAGGAGCTACGGCAGGGAAACTTCATGCCAGTGCTGCGCTGGAAAACTAAGTTTCCCTCCCATCAGCTGGCTTGTTTCGAGAAACTGATAGGCGAGTACATGCAGGAAGTCGGTTATGCACTATTGGGAAAGGAAAAACCCGGCTGTTCGCTTGCGGTGAAGGCTATGCGCCTAGAGTACGCTCTGTATTACGAAAGCAAGCAGTGGGCGAAAGTGAATACGCCTCTGACTCGAATCATGGTGGATTACTCGTCGATCCTGATTGACAAGTAGAGCGGCGGTGAAAGAATTCAGGTTGCAAGCCGATAATGATATGCAAGCTCATTGATCCTTCTACGACCGACTGGAACCGATTGGACCAATTCGAAGACAGAACCGTCTTTCAAACCTGCGAGTGGATGCGATTCCTCAGTGAAACCCAAGATGCGACTCCGATTGTAGCGGAATTGCATGACGCAGGCGAGGTGGTTGGGTATTTCACCGGACTCACGTTCAGTCGCTTTGGAATAAAGATTCTCGGTAGTTCATTCCCCGGTTGGACCACCCCTTACATTGGCTTCAATCTGCTGCCAGGAGTCTCCCGGGTCGAGGCCCTGGCCGCAGTTGAAAAACTCGCATGGAATGCGCTGAAGTGTCTGCACATGGAGATTTCCGATCCGCATTTTGCGCTGGAGGACGGTAGCGGCCTTGGTTTCAGCCGGGGATCATTCGTAACCTATCGCAGCGATTTGAGACGCTCTGAAGAAGAATTATTCAATTCCATGGAAAGTGCATGCCGCCGTTGCATTCGCAAAGCGGCGAAGAGCGGGGTCATTGTCGAAGAGGCCCACGATTCCGCTTTTGCTGATGAATACTATGAACAACTGGTCGAGGTGTTTGCCAAACAGGGCTTAGTGCCCCCGTATAAAGCAGACCGCGTACGCTCGTTAGTAAGGAATTTGGAGCCCACAGGGCGCCTATTGCTGCTGCGGGCTCGCGACCCGGAGGGTAAGTGTATTGCCACAGGAATTTTCCCCGGGTTCAACAAGATTGCAGAGTTCTGGGGCAACGCGAGCTTCAGCTCCAGCCAGATCTTGCGCCCGAACGAGGCGATCCATTGGTATGCCATGCGCTACTGGCAAAGGCGCGGGGCGGAAATCTATGACTGGGGTGGAGAAAGCAGTTACAAGCAAAAATACGGATGCGAAATCTACACAGTCCCGTGGCTCTCCAAATCGCGTTGGCGGGCAATTGCAAAACTGCGCGACGAAGCCCAGAAAATGTTTTATCGTAAGCAGCGCTTCCTGGGCTGGCTACAGAGCAGGCCAGTGCTGGGTTGACGCAGTCGAGAGTAACTTGTCGAGAAAGTATAAGGAATATATCCTCGACAAACCTGGTGGGGTGGGTTTTCCTTAAGGCATGCCGGTCAAGTCAAAACCGAATCAGTTGTCTTCGAAACTATGGCGTTTCCAGAAGTCGCTCCGAGACTATGGCAGGGCAGTGACCGGGCGAAAATTTGCGGCGCGTGGATTGACAGTCTATCCAGATGATGCCTTCCTGGTATCATTCCCAAGATCGGGAAATACTTGGGCTCGCTTTATCGTCAGCAACTTGCTCGATCCGGAGCATCCGGTCACATTTGCCACCGTTGACTCTCGCGTCCCTGGAATCTACAACACTTCCGACCGGGTTCTGCGTGCGTTGCCGAGGCCGCGAGTCATCAAGAGCCATGAGTGTTTTGACCCGCGCTATAGGAAAGTCATCTATATCGTACGTGATCCCCGCGATGTTGCGGTGTCTTACTACGAGTTCCAGTTGAAACGAAACGTGATTCCCGAGGGCTACAGCTGGGAAGAGTTTATGCCACGTTTCATGGAATCGGAGTTCGAACCCACGACCGGTAGCTGGGGCGACCATGTGCTGAGTTGGTTGGTTACACGGCATGGCCGAAAAGACCTTTTACTCCTTCGTTACGAAGACATGCTGAAGGAAACCCAAGAGATCGCCGGTAAGATCGCGGCATTTCTGGGCCTCAAGGTCCGTCCTGAGCAGGTCGCTCAAGCGGTCGCACAGAGTTCTGCAGATCGAATGCGTCGGCTCGAAATGCAGCAATCGCGTGACTGGCGAGAAACCAGGAGAACGCGCCAGGACAAACCGTTTGTTCGCAAGGCGATGTCAGGAACCTGGGAAACTGTACTGCCGGAGGCCAGTCTGGCGCAGATTGAATCCGCATGGGGACAGGTGATGCGAATCGTAGGTTACCAACTGGTGACCACTTCGCAGCCAACTTCGTTGCCCATCCCAGATGCATGGCTCCGAAGCTTGCAAGATAGAGTCCTGCAATAGTCAGCCCTGGCGCAAAGCCTTAAGGGTGCTCCAAGCTGTTTCCGGCAAGTGGTTCCGCAGCCAAGCCTTGCATTCAGCGCCCTTGTATTTCAGCCGCAGAGGGAGACTGCCGCGGCTAAAGGGGCGGGCGAAATCAAAATTCAAATAACTGCCCACTACTGCTCCCCACCGGGTTTTCGATTCGTCTGTCCCGCCGAGGAAATCATAGCGGCGAACCCCAGCGGCAATCAGTCGTTTCAGCACTTGAGCGCGTAAAACATATCCGACGCTATCCGACGAAAACTCGGGATCGAAGCCTTCTTGAAGCGAAAAGACCACGTCTCGGTGCCGGAATCCGAACTGCGTAGCCACGATCCTTCCCTCCAGCTTAAGGGTCCAGAGTTCCAATGCTGCGCCTGCCAGCTGCAGGGCAAGTTCGTGGTAAAACTGGCGCCGCGCGGGAACATGCAGGGTTCCAGGCAGGCCGCGCAATTGCCAGTGTTTTCTGTGCAATTCAAAAAGCGCTTCCAGGGCAGCATCGAGTTCGCCTGCCTCGCTGCATTTGCGAATCTCGACTCGGTAACGCTTCTCCAATCGCCGCGTCCGTAATCCGATCTTGCCTCGCTCCTTACTGGAGAGCCGCTTCAGGTACAGTTCCCAGCTCTCCGGTAATTCAATTGCACTGCACGGATGCCTGGAGATGAAGACGCTCCAGCCCAGCGCTCTTATGTCTGCAAGCAACCGATTTCCTACCAGAGAGGCAGCGGGTAGCCTTGACAGCCGACAGATATCCCAATCTTGGCGGTGTTTCTCCAACCATTCCAGCAACGAGAGGCTGAGCAGCGCCTCAAAGCCACGCCGCACCGGAAAATCCAGGTTGTCCGAGTCCTGGCTGCCATCCCCCATGAACCGCAGCCAACGAAGCTGAAACCAAAGATCGCAAGAGCTTGTCAAAGAGAGAGGCGCTAACCCTGCAAGTGATCCCGCGCGATCTCGAAAGCCAATCACTTGTAGCCGATCGTCACCCCCGAAGGCTCGCCACCATGGAATGAGCCACGTCAAGGTAGAAAACGTAGTGCTGGAGGGAAACTGGGCAAGTAAGGACTCCCACTCGGGACGCACACGCTCCAGATCCTGGATACTGTGGTAAACTTCTGCCCGCAATCTCCTCTCAGCGTCCATTCATGATTTCCGTTCAGGATAACTTTCGAAGTGTTGCTATCAGCCCAAGTAGTCGTTTTTCAGTCACTTGCAGCTTCATCATCTTGATGGATACCAGTACTCATGGTAGCGTAAAAACCTGAAAAGCAGTGACCACTCTTTGGAGGACTTTTGCGGGGGCTGAAGAGCTTCGTCAAGAGAGCTCTGGTGAAGACCGGCAGCCTGGAGCTTGCCGCAAGATTTCGAGTTCCGCGTGCTGCAATCCTGATGTATCACTCAGTGCGTGCTGATCCGAAGTTAGGCGCAGACTGGATTGGGCCTGGTATCACCCATTCCACAAGAGTCTTTGCCCACCAAATGGAATTGGTCGGTCGCAGATTCAGTCCCGTGACCCTTGATCACATTCTGCTGTTCCTTATCGCGCAAAAGCAACTGCCGCGGCGGGCTGTGGCAATTACGTTTGATGACGGCTATCTCGATAACCTGGAAGAAGCGGCTACCGTGCTGAACCGACTTGGCATACCCGCCGCGTTTTATCTGACCACAGGTCTCATCGGCCAAGCAGACGCTCCCTGGTTCTGCCGAGTGCGTCACGCCTTCATGAAAACGAAGCGAAATGAATGGCCCAGTTCAGGACACCAGCGTAACTGGGAGCTAGTCGCGCCTGCCAGTCGTGATGCCGCCTTATCCGCAGCATATGATCTTTGCTCACGTCTAACCAAGAAGGATCAGCAACAAGCAGTGTACGCAATAGAGCTAGAATTGGGTGTTGAGCCAGTGCTTCCGGAGTCACGGCTCATGATGAACTGGGATGAAATTAGAACGCTCAGACGAAGTGGACACATCGTGGGATCGCATACATTGACCCATCCAAACACCGCTCATGTATCCCAAGAAGACGCTCTCAGGGCAGAGATCTTTGAATCCAAACGCCAGCTGGAGTCGTATCTGCGCGAACCCGTCGTTCACTTTTCTTACCCTCACCCAGCTCTCCGACCACAATGGAACGCGAAAACGCTCGCCATGACGCGAGAGGCAGGATACGCTACGGCCGTAACAACCAATCCGGGCCCGATCCGCGCCCATTCAAATCCCCTTCTCCTTACTCGCATTAATGCGGGATCGACCGAAGATGAGTTCCTCTGGAATCTGGAACGGACCTTTGCCGAGACCTGACCGACAAAACTAATCTTCTGTAAAGCCACGGAAACTCGCAAGTCACAGCATAATAGGGTGATTTGATCTCGGTGAAGACGAACTGGTCAAGGTTGTTTCGCATGAGTTTGAACGAGGTTCGAACTCGTATGGGCCAGGAGGTTGGGAAGCGAATCGATGTTGTGCGATACCGAACGAATCTGCTAGCCATTGTAAAGCCTCTGTCTGTTCCGCCTCAGAAAACTGGCAACTTTTTTTTCTCGGCTAGTGAGTTGCCCTCAAGAGCCCGCCTCCTGCACGAGAATTTGCGAACGGAGACTGAACTGATACTTCAAGAAGCAGACAAAATTTGCGATCACCATTACTCGTTGCTTGGCTACACAGACCTCGATTATGGCCCGAAGATCGATTGGCATCTTGATCCAGTACACGGCCAACGCGCCCCACTTAAACCCTGGTTTAAAATTAATTTTCTCAACTTCGCCGAAGTTGGCGATCACAAAGTCATCTGGGAATTGAATCGGCATCAGCACCTGACCACGCTCGCCAAGGCCTGGTGTTTCACCCGGCAGGAAAACTATGTCCGCGAAATGATTGCGCAGTGGTATTGCTGGCAGCATGCGAATCCGTACCCCCTCGGCATTAACTGGGCTAGCAGCCTGGAAGTGGCTTTCCGCAGCCTTTCGTGGCTGTGGATGCGCCATTTAGTCGCAGGCTGTCCCGCAGTGCCGGAGAAGTTCGATGCAGATCTCTTGCAGGCGCTGGCACTGAATGCACGGCACATTGAACGATTTTTATCAACTTATTTCTCTCCGAACACGCATTTGCTCGGCGAGGCAGTTGCGTTGCTTTTCGTTGGCACGCTCTGTCCTCAGCTCCCAGCCGCTGCGAACTGGAGGGATTACGGCTGGCGCACAGTCATCGAACAGGCCGAACGTCAGGTTCGACCCGATGGCCTCCATTTCGAACAATCCCTTTACTATCATGTGTATGCCCTTGATTTCTTCTTGCACTCGCGCCAGCTCGCAATTCGTAACCAGCTGCAAATCCCGGATCAGTTCGATCGAATTCTGGGAAGAATGCTGGACGTGCTTGAAATTCTCTCGCAATCCGGACAACCTGAAGGTTTCGGTGATGACGATGGCGGACGTGTGTTCAATCCTAGGCGTAATCGCGCCGAGCACATGACCGATTCCTTAGCCATTGGCGCAGCAGCTTTTGGCCGACCTACCTCCGCCGCTAGCTTGACAGAAGAGGCCGTCTGGCTGTTCGGTGAGCAAGCCTGTTCTAGTTCGGGGGGTAAATCACCCACACTTACTAACTTGCAATCTAGGTGCTTCGAAGCGGGTGGAGTCTACGTGATGGCGTCCAAATCCGCTTCCGCACAGATGATGATCGATTGTGGGCCACAGGGACCTGGGCGCAGTGGGCATGGGCATGCTGATGCTCTGAGTATCCGCATGTCTTTGAATGGAAGGCGATGGCTGGTGGATCCCGGTACCTTCGGCTATGTCTCCGACGATAACGCGCGAAACTTTTTTCGTGGCACCGGCGCACATAATACACTCAAAGTTGATGGGATGGATCAGGCGATCCCCGAAGGTCCCTTCTCATGGAGTTCTATTCCCGAGGTTCGCCCTGATCTCTGGTGTCCAGGAGTTACTTTCACGTTGTTTTCTGGCAGCCACACGGGCTACGCCTGTCGACCGGGCTCAGTCCTTCATAGGCGTTTTGTGTTCTTTCTTCACGGTGAATTCTGGCTGGTGTGCGATTTCGCTGACGGACGCGGATCTCACCAATTAGAGGTGTTCTGGCACCTCGCGCCAGATCTCGCCATCGTGCGAACGGAACTAGGATTTATTACCGGCCCCCTGGGCGCATCCTTGGCTACCGACTCTGATGAAGTCATGCGGCTCGCCCTTGTGCCCGCGGAAGACTCTGCGTGGAACTCGGAATTGCTGCCAGGATACGTGTCGCCCTGCTATGGGAAAAAAGAACCTGCGCCAGTGTTGCGCGTGAGCGGCCACATCGCCCTTCCGGCCGATTGTGCGATGCTGCTCTTGCCGCTCAAACACCCATCGGACAGGCCAGGCAAGCTGAGCCCGAGCGTGAAAAGAGCTTCCCCAGTCCGGGTTCGCGCCTACAGGTATGAAGGCGCCGAGAGTACCCATTACATCGTATTTGCCAACCATCAACAGGCTTGGACTTTGGGCTCTTTGAGCAGCGATGCCCGATTTCTGTACTGTGCTATTAAGAATAGCCGCATGGCGCACTTTGTTCTTTGCCGGGGAAGTTTCGCGAGCATAAATGCTCATCAAGTGTTTTGCCATCACTGTTCTGTTGAACGCTTCGAGTGGACTAGCTCGGGAGGTCAGGTGAAGAGCTTTTCATCTGATGAGGGCGTAGTCCGCTCCTTTGCGAATGTCGCACTTGAGTTCCGCGATTCGGTATTCTAGTCATATCGTTGTCTCGCTGCTCGTCTAACAGGCACCCAAGTGTGTGGAATTGCTGGCATCGTGCAGTTCGCAGGTGACGCCCGGGTCGATGTAGAGGCGTTGCGGAAAATGTGCGCTGCGATGGCGCATCGCGGACCGGATGATGATGGTTTCTATGTTCAAGGACGTGCCGGACTAGGCATGCGCCGACTCAGTATTATTGATCTCGCGACCGGGCATCAGCCCATCAGCAACGAGGACGGATCGTTGTGGATAATCTTCAATGGTGAAATCTACAACCACCTCACCCTGCGCGCGCAGATGCAGGCGCACGGGCATCAGTACCGTACCAACAGTGATACCGAATCCATTCTCCATCTTTATGAAGAGTACGGACGGAACTGCGTTCAGCATCTGCGAGGGATGTTCACTTTCGCCATTTGGGACGCACGCCAGAACCGTCTGTTTGCCGCCCGTGACCGTCTGGGTATTAAGCCGTTTTATTACCACCATACCCCTGAGCGTTTTCTCTTCGGTTCAGAAATAAAAGTCATCTTTTCCTATCCGGGGATTCGTCGGGAGTTTCGACGGGCTGCGCTTCCTGAGTACCTCGCGTTCGGCTATCTTTCGGGGCCGGAAACGTTTTTTGCAGGAATCCGCAAGCTCATGCCGGGACACACCCTCGAATTAGATCAACGCGGAGAGATGCGTATTGAGCCCTACTGGGATCTTTCCGGTGGCGCGGAGGATAAGCCGAGGTCGGAAGCCTACTACATCCAAACCTATCGTGACATGCTGGAGCAGGCGGTCAGCAGTCATCTGATGAGCGATGTGCCCCTGGGTGTATTCCTAAGTGGCGGCCTGGACTCGAGCGCCGTTGCAGCCCTGATGACCAAGCTCCGTCGCGACCCGATTGAGACGTTTTCGGTCGGCTATGCGGAAGAATCCTACAGCGAATTACCCTATGCGCGTGCGGTCGCTCAGCACTTGCACTCAATCCATCGCGAGGTATTACTCACTCGTAGAGAGTTCTTCGATGCGCTTCCCAAGCTGATCTGGCACGAGGATGAACCAATCGTTTGGCCCTCCAGCGTCTCACTGTATTTTGTGGCCCGCCTGGCGCGCGAGCACGTAACCGTGGTCTTGACTGGGGAAGGCAGCGATGAAACTTTGGCTGGCTATACTCGTTATGCTTTCACATTGAAGAATTTTCATGTAGATCGTGTATATCGTCGTACCGTCCCTGCTGTGCTTCGGCACGCCGTGCGCCGGTCTATCCGTTACTCCTCCTTCCTTAACGTGGCTCTGCGGCGCAAGCTATCCCATACCTGTCTTGCCCGGGATGGCGCTTCGTGGGTTTCTCTTTACTTTGACAACTTCTTATCGGCTTTCAGTGAAAATGATCAAGCGGAGTTGCTGAACCGAGATGTTGCAGCAGAGTTCGGTCCTGGAGCCGCTTATGCTCATGTCTTGGGCTATTGGGGACAATCGAACGGTGACCTTCTGCATCGCCTGCTTTACACGGATATCAAAACTTATCTGGTTGAGTTATTGATGAAGCAGGACAACATGAGCATGGCCGCATCCATTGAGAGTCGCGTGCCCTTTCTCGATCATACCCTGGTGGAGTTCGCCGCTAGCATTCCAACAGAATTCCAAGTACGCGGACTCACGGGCAAGCACATCCTGAAGAAAGCTGTCCAAGATTTACTTGCCCATTCAGTTCTTTACCGGCCGAAGCTGGGTTTTCCAACTCCTTGGAGTGGCTGGCTCGCCGGACCGCAACGCGACGTAATCGAGCGAATGCTTATGGAGCCGCGCAGTCTTGAGCGCGGTCTTTTTAATCCAGCGGCGATAAAGCGCATTTTTCAAGAGCATCATGCTAAACACTACGATCATTCCGACCGTATCTGGCGGCTATTGAATCTGGAGATGTGGCATCGTGTCTGCCTGGAAGGGGAACCGCATGACGCAGGAATGCCCAAGGATTTAGCGACACCAACCGTATCTGCGTGACACGTTTAGCACGATCGAGGGGAGTCGCTGTTAACTATCCGAACAAGCAAGTCTCGACCAGTTTGGCGACCTCCAAGACCCACGTCTTGGCGTACAGCCGTTCCCGCCACCACCCCGCCGGTTCAAAAGTGGGGTCAGGGACACCGTACACCCATACCGAAACCTGTGGGTTTTCAGCTTTTAGTGCTTCCCTCCAAAGAAAACCAGCGCGACGAGTGTGATAGTTCGAGGTCACCAGCACAATCGCTCGCCAACGATGCTGTTTGATGCAAGCACTCACTGCCTTAGCTTCGTGCTCGGTCGAATTCACTTCTGGTCCGACTTCGCAGAAATATACCCGATCAGCAACATTTTCCCCGTACTTTGTATGCAGATAGCGCCGGGCCACAGGTGGGATGGACTCACCCCAATAGGATTGCCGTGGGACGCTAAGCAAAACTCGCTCCGTCAAGCCCTGCTGCAATAAACGAACGGCTCCGTCAATCCTGAGTATCTGAGCGGATATCGAACCCTGTAGAGCAACAGCAGCATCCGTGTGGCTCGGCAACGTGTCGGTTGATACCAACAGATATCCACCCCAGCGTAGAAGGCACAACATGAATGCAAGCACTACCAAGACCAACCACACGAGCCATTTGCGGGTAAACCTACCTGGCCGGGCATCAGAATACATGGGAAGATGCGTGCTCGCACGCGACATTCTCAACGACACGCATGCCGGGGCGCCTGGGTGGTGAGGTTGAATTTTCATGTCACATTTAGTTCGCTTATGGTTTTCGGCGTATTCCAGTGCAGGGAACGATAAGTCTGCAACCACTGTGGCCGAATCTCGGCCCAAGAGTAACATTTCGCCTGTTCATAGCCGCTGCAAACCAATTGCGCCACCAAGTTCGGATCCTGCAAGAGCCGTAGCACGTTCCTCGCCAGAGCTTCATCATCGCCGGTTTCACAGAGAAGGCCGGTTCGCTCGTGCTCCACAAGGTAACGTATTCCTTCCGCAGCGGTGGTGACCACCGGCGTGCCAGAAGCAAACGCCTCCAGAATGGAAACTGGCATGTTGTCCAAACGCGAGGCGTTGATGAAAATATCGGCTTGGTTGTAAAACCGGCCAATGTCCTGATAGCAGGTGACGCCCACAAACGTAACTCTTTGCAGATTCGATGTTCGTACGAGTTTTCTAATTTGCCCTTCGAGAGGTCCTCCCCCCACCAGGTCGAGGCAGGCGTCCGGAAAGACCCGCTGGATTCGGGCAAATGCCCGCACAACCACATCAATACAGTAGTAGGGGTGGAATCCCCGAGTGCAAACCAGATGCGGGCGGAGTGGGTTACGTATCCGAAACGAAAATCGGCTAAGGTCAATAAAGTTCGGTACCACCTGCGATTCAATTCCGAACTGGCGAAATTCATCGCGAAGATATGCGGAAGGGACGACCACACGATCAGCCCATTTCAGGATAGGTTGTGCAGTCCGGAACCGGCGCAGGTGATCACGCGCTTCGCCACTGTGATAGTGGATAAGGGTTCTCTTCCGTTGTAGACGCGCAACGAACAACGCGGGTGCCGGCGCGACCAGAAACGACCAATATGAGGCAGAAAAAATATGGGCAATGTCCGCCTCTCGCAAGTCACGCCAAACATGCCACAGGTAAATCGGCTGGCGCACTATTGTGCGAAGGAATGGGATGCGCTCAATCCACCTGAGGAATAGCGGAAATGTGGGATCGATGGGTATGAGCTTCGCTTCTATCTCGCGGTCTTGTTTCCAATGTCTCAGAAGCAAGTCTGCCTGCACGGATTGGCCTCCGACATAGCGTAAAGAAGCCGCCACCAACGCCACACGCAGGCATTTGGGATTCGGCAATGACCGTGAGCCGCCCGCGTAGCGATGCTTACGCCGCAAATCTTTCTTGTCCAGCAATTCGCTGTAGAGCTCCTCATGCCGCTTTCGCATTTGCTCCATGGTGAAGTTTTCGGCTGCGAATTGTTTGGCATTCTTCCCAAATTGTTTGCGCAGTTCGTCACTGGAGAGGAGACGCTCCATTGCGGAGGCCAGAGCTTCCTCGTCGTTTACGGGAACCAGAATGCCCCTTTGTTCCGTCACCAATTCAGGGTTGCCTCCCACCTCACTCGCTACCGTTGGCACCCCTGCTGCCATAGATTCGAGAATTGAATTCGACAAACTCTCCGACGTCGAGGGAAGCACCGATAAGTCCAGCGAGGCCAGAATCGCAGGAATGTCCCGCCTTTCGCCCAAGAAGCGCACCCGGTCCCGTAGACCCAGACTCTCGGCTTCCCGTTCCAGTTCTGGACGCAAAGGGCCGTCCCCTATGAGAACGAACTCCACTCCAGGAAGGCGGGCACGCAGCCGTGCGGCCGAATGGATAACGAGCCGGTGGTTCTTTGCCGGGGTGTTCATGCGGGCGATCATGCCGACCCGCAATAGCCCGGGCCGCCGTGGCAGGGCGGGAGCGGCCTCGACAAAAACTTCCGCCGGGACGCCGTTTGGGATCACGACTACGCGAGTATCGGTAAGACCTCGCCGTATCAGGCGTTCGGCAGCCGCCTGCGAGTTGCAGACAACGGCATCACAGCAGCGCAATAGTTCCAACTGCGCGCGGGCCTTTGCCCGCGTGAGTAGATCGCCAAGCTGGCGTTGGCTGCCAATTACCACCGGCACTCTGGCCAGGCGTGCTGCTGGAACAACCGTCAGATTTGTATAGAAATCAAAGGCGTGCGCAAGTGCGATCTTGCATAGCCGCAAATGCCGGCTCAACCTGTAGCGCATTCGTACCGAGGGCAACCCATAAAGACTGTGACCGAGCGGAAATTCTTGAATATCCCCCAGCCCGTCGAGAAACGCTCCTCGTTTTTGGATGCAACCTAAATGAACGGAAAAGGCGTCGGGATTGAGAGAGCGTGCCAAGGCAGAGAACTGCCGTTCACTGCCCCCAGTTTCGAGGCTGTCGGTCATCAAGAATACATTTACAGGCGACTCGTTGGCGGGGAATTGCTCTCGGGGTGGTGCCGCGGCTTCTTCTTCGCAGGCTGTCATCCGACTTCCTCGCGCAAGCAATCGTAAGGGCCTGCTGATGGCAGAGGCCCTGTGTCCCCCAGTGTTGCAAGGAAGTTTCGGTGCCACAGCTCAAACATCAGAAACCGCCAAATGCGCGGGGAGTGGTCGTGGCGCAATTGAAAATGCTCGTTCAACAATCGCCGGATGCCCTGTGGGTTAAAGTATCCACGTTGCAGCGTTCGGGGCTCCAGCAGTATGGTGAGCACCATGTCCTTCAACTCGTGCCGCATCCAATGAACTAGAGGCAAAGCAAACCCTTGCTTCGGACGGTCAAGCACTTCCCGGGGCACTCCCAGCCGCTCCGCCAACTTCCGGAAAATGTATTTTTGCGAGCTTCCCCGCATTTTCCACCGCGGGGTCAGCCCCGTCACCCATTCAACAAAGGGGTGGTCAAGGATTGGAACTCGCGCCTCGAGAGAATTCGCCATGCTCATGCGGTCGATCTTGGTGAGTATGTCGCCAGGTAGATAGGTCTTGCTGTCCAGATAAAGAATTCGACTGAGCACGTCCTCCGCGGGAGCTGCTTCCAGATACTTTCGGAAAATCCTCAGCGGGTCAGATGGCCCGTTACTGCTAAGACTGAACTCAGGAGAGAGGAGAGACATTTCCCTTTGGAACCCGCGAAGCGAAATACCTTCCAGATAACGCTCCTGTGGAGGCAAAAGGGCATTGAACACAAGATTTCGACCTGGGATACCATACGGCACTCGGTTATGAATATGGCGGCGATAAAAGGCTCCCGTCCAAGCGGGCAGTAGGTCAAAGGAGCGTCGACGGAGTCTCAGGTGATAGCGATCGTATCCCGCAAATAGCTCATCGCCACCATCCCCGGACAGTACGACCGTCACATGTTGGCGCGCCAAACGCGAAACGTAATAGGTTGGCAGCATGGACGAGTCGCCAAAGGGCTCTTCCAAAGAACGGCTGAGGGTTTCCATGGTCCGGGTTAGGTCCGGCTCCACAATCAGCTCATGATGATCCGTGGCGAATTTCTGGGCAACTAGACGGGCGTAAGGCGCCTCATTGAAATCGCCATGTCGAAACCCGATCGAGAAAGTTTTAACTGGGCGGGAACTCGCGCGTGCCATTAAGGCCACAACGGTCGAGGAATCGGTCCCGCCACTTAGCAAGGCGCCAAGCGGCACATCAGCGATCAAGCGGATTCGCACAGCTTCGGAGAGCCTGCGTTGCATCTCTTCCAGGCACTCCTCTTCGCTGGCGGGATTGTGCGTGCCGTATTGCGGTAGATCCCAATACTTCCTGACCCGAACTTCGCCCGCTTCGAACTCAAGAAGGTGGCCGGCAGGTAACTTGCGAATTGGCCGAAACGCGGTTGCGGGGTCTGGGACATAGCCGAAGTACATGTATTGGTGCAGTGCCTCGTGGTCCAAGGTACCCAACTGGGGCGCGGCCGCAAGGATGGCCTTGATTTCCGAACCAAAAAGCAGGCGCCCTTCTACGCACGCGTAATGCAAGGGCTTAATGCCCAGGCGGTCCCGACCCAAGAGCAGGGCGCGACGCTTTTCATCATAGATCGCAAAGGCAAACATCCCGCGTAACTTGTGAACACAATCGGCACCTAATTCCTCATAGAGGTGGAGGATCACTTCAGTATCTGTCAGGGTTGAAAATTCGTGCCCATGCTTCTCGAGCTCCGCCCGAAGCTCCTGAAAATTGAAAATTTCACCATTGAAGACGATCCAGGCGGAGCGATCCTCGTTGAAAACAGGTTGGTGCCCACCCGCGAGATCGATGATGCTGAGCCGCCGCATACCGAACGCGCAGCCGCCCTTGATAAAGGTTCCCTCATCATCCGGGCCCCGGTGAATGATGGTCTGACACATGCGGTGGATCAGGGCCGGCTCGATGGTTTCAGCCGAGGCACTGACAATGCCAGCTATTCCGCACATGGATCAACCTCTCGCTCGTACGGTTGCGTCATCGACGTAGCGAGGGTCGAAAGACGTCGCCTGGACACGTTTCAGGCGATAATCGCGATATTGACCAGGATTGCCATCGCGCCCATCGCATGCCGCAAACATGATGTTGACCATTTCACGCGCAGTCACAAAGTGTAGGGTATCGCCTCGTTGGCGGGCGTTTTCTATGAGATCACTCAGGAAGCGCGTGAAGGGTGCTCCCAAGAGTGCTTCCTGCTGCCTCGGATCCATACCGTGGCAGTGCAATTTGATGAACCGCCAATCGGGCCGTCCCTTCACATGAATGGCTGCCCTCTTGCATACTTCTAAACGCTGCACCGAGAGTGGATTGCGGCCGGTGACAGCGCCATTTTCAATGCTCAACAGCCGCGAAGACCGCGGGGACAAGACAATCATCAGCGGCCCCTGAATAATCAGCGGGAAAGCCCGAGGAGCTCGGCCAGACTCTAGATCCCGGCCTCGTCGTTGTGGAGCGCGACTCCACAACGGCAGTTTGCATTCATAGAGAGAATTGATCTTTGCGGTCTGCGCTGGATGTGGCACCGCTGTTGGCAAAGTCATGTCAGCATAACAACCTGTGTCGGCCAGAATCTGCATTTCGGAATCGACTCCGCAACCCCGACCACCGGCGGAGTTTGCCAGCGCAAAATTTCCGTGAACAAAGGCATATCTCGGCATTCCGAAACCGTCCAGATAAGAGAGGCAGCCATGCTCTTCAGCCAGCGTATCCCGAAAGCTGACGAGCTGGCGACGTGTGTTTTCTGCGTTATCGGGAGTTTGCACACCGTGATGCAGGTGAACCTCAATTTCACCCCACCCCGCCTTACAATGCTCAGCCAAACGGGCCACCAACCCACGATCATACTGTTCTGCGGGGTAAAAATAAGTATGCACAAACGGGCGCCCCTCGCTGTCGCGCCCATCATAGGCTGCGCGCGGGTATGCGCGACACCAGGACTCAATCCGGCCCTCCTGTTCATCATAGAAGGCGCGAGCGAGTGATTTCTGCGGCATGAAAGCCGGCTCGAAATGGTCCGCCAGCGCAATGAGTAGATGGCCAGCTTTAGCGGGCATGCGCCGCGTGAGGCGATCCCAGACGTAGCCAGCGCCAACGCGGAACCCGTAGGACAGTTTCATGCCGAAGCTCTCGTGAGCTCTCCGCCGCAGCCGCTTGCCTAATGTTGGATCGCGTGCTAGGGAAGTTGCTCCCATTTCATGTGTCACAGGCACAAGTCCTTTTATCCATTCTGGGCAGGTTTTTCACTCTAAGCTCTCAAGCCGGTCAGGCCTGCAAGACGCGATCTGACGCTCCATGAATCGACTGCGCACGAAGCTCGGTGCGATTAGAGCGCTCGGTTTCAAAGTCGCCTTGTTTTTCCTCTTTGACGATGGCGAGCAACACTGCGGTGTAGCAGATCGTGAAATAGGGGAAATATTGATAGGCTTCCGGGGCAAACGCCGCTCCCACAAGAAAACCAATCAACGAGCTATGAAGCGCCCCGACTAATAGACCTATTTCGGGATCGTTCTTGCGGATCCGTCTGACCTTTCTTAAATTCGAGAATCCGCGCCAGAAGAACAGCAAGTAGAGAACCAGGACGGGTAGACCACCTTCTACCGCAATCTGTAAATAGGCTACATGTACCTCGATCCAGACCCCGGAATAGTTCGGGAAATTGTGTACCCCGATTCCAAGCAGCGGATGGTGCGCAATGCCCTCGAGACTCTTGTTGATTGCAAACCGGCGCTGTTCGAATGAACCATAGGCGCTGGTTTCAAACCGCGTGTCCAGGCCTTCTCCCGAAAGAGCGAGAAAACGCTTTGCGAGTTGGCCACCTGCTGCGGAAAATAGAAATGCGGCAATTAGTCCTACCACCACAATCAGATATGGGCGTCTTCCTTTGACAGCAAAATACCAGAGGGACACTGTTCCGGCCACCACGAACGTGATAAACCCGCCGCGCGAAGCCGTCAACACCAGAGCAACCACCATCATCAGCATGGCCACCATCCAGGCGAGCTTGCGCGCCAGGCTCTCAGTCCCCAACAAAAACGCCAGACAGAAAGGAAGTGAGAGAACGATGGCGAAGGCCAAATCATTGGGGTTCGAATACATCCCGCCGATGGCCCCTTCCAACCGAGGGTGAGAGCGGCCCTTCAGCACTGAAACAACAGATATGAAGGCCACAGAGACGGTTTGAATATAGAGCAGACGGCGCAATCTTTTGAGGTCGGTTGCACACAGAAATGTTAGGATCCAAGCGACTAAAACTTTACCGAAGTCCAGGGTGCGAAAAAAGGCACCTCCCCTCCAGATTGGCGAAAACAGAGCGGACACCACCAGTAGACCGATCATGAGCAGCAGATAGATCGCTTCCTTAGGCAAGTCGCGGATGCCGCGTTTTGAGCGCCCTAGGCTCATTAAGAGTCCGAGGAGAGCGAACAAACCGGAAATCTTTGCCAGTGGAAGAAGGTGCAAACCGGGAATCCATTCCTCAGGGCGGGCACAATACACGAAGTAGAAAGCGCTCAACCAAAAAAAGGCGCCCGAAAGAATGCGCTCGCGCGTTGCAAGCTCCAGCATTCCGCCAGGTGCTGCCGTTGCCATTAGATCCCGCGCCCTCCCACAACCTCTTTCCCCGCTGACTCGCTTGTCATTTCGAGTGCCGCTTGCAGCGCATGGCTGAATTTCTCTCCAACGATGGGCCAGTCATACTGAGACACGAGCTCGACCGCCGCCCTCTCATAACCCTGGCGCAAGCTCTCGTCGCTCACCAGCATGACGACTGCATCCGCAAATTCTGCGGCGGTATCAGCCAGAATGACATCCCGCCCATGGTGCACATCCAGGCCTTCCGCACCGATGGAAGTGGAGACTACCGCTTTGCCTGCGGCCATGGCCTCATAGATTTTCAGCCTAGTGCCGCCGGCTACTCGCAGCGGAACTGCCACAACAGCTGCTTCTTGTAAATGGTTCAGAACACTAGGGACAGTTCCGGTAACTTCGACTGATTTCCCTTTCAGTCTTTGAACTCTCCGTCCGGGATTGCGGCCAACAATGCGGAAGCGCACCTCAGGGATCTTGGCTTGAATTCGTGGCAACACCTCGCTACAGAAAAATTCGGCCGCATCGATATTAGGCTCCCAATCCATTGCGCCCACGAAAACAACCAGCGCCTGCGGCGTCAACTGCCGTGCAGCTGACTTAAATAGCGCCACCTCTACGCCAGTGGGAATCACATTAATCTGCAAAGGGTTCCGCCACCGGGCCATCAACTCACGATCGTGTTCTGAAACTGCGATGACGTGATGAAACTTTCGTACGATCATCCGCTCACAGCGGATCATCCGCCTGAATTCGATACTGTAAAAATATTTCAAGGCAAGGTTCGATTCTGTTTGCGCGTGCCTTCGCCAGATTTCGCTCTCGACATTGTGTTGAAAGAGGACCGAAGGAATCGTCAGCAACTCGGGAAAGTTGATTGCCGCATCCAGGAAGTCACAAACAACCACATCAAATTCTCGGTTGGAATACCACGAGGCTAGTTTTTCTCGGACCTCGAAAGAGCTAAATCGCGAGATGGCGTACGGTCGCGAGTCCGGGAGATGGAACAGATAGTCAAGGCCTCGCTTCAGGTGAGAATTCGTGCTCTTTCTGGTACACACACACACCGCGTTGGTAAAGTGTTGCCGCAGTTCTGTCTCATAGATAGAATCGGGCCTGCCATCGTAGTAGGAAAACAAGGTGACCTGATGGTGACGCGCCAACTGCCGGAGGATGTTATACGAGCGAATGTCTCCACCACTACGTGCGGGCAGGAGCTTGTTCGCTTTTACCCATAGAATTCTCACCGGAGCCACACCGCCTTGCGACCGGTCACGAAATTTACGAAGGCTACCACTGCTGCCGTGTTCAGCGTAACGAAGGTCAGAGCCGCGTCAGCCAGCTGCGTCACCGGCCCACGGGTCAGGCCCACCATAGCCAGAACGCTTAGTCCGTAGAATGCCAGCTGTAACCAAAAGGCGAATTTGTACATCGGCTGAGACAACAGAAATGAGGCAACCAAGGTAAGGACAAGAGCAAACGGCGCCACCAATCGCATTAACTTGTGGCTTACAAACTCAAAAAGGACTGGATTTGCGCGGCTCAGCAGCCAAGGTGCGAGCTGCAACAACTGATAGTTTCCACTGAGCGTCCGCACTTTACGAGCAAATTCACGGTCACGGCCCAGATCGGGAATGTCCCAAGCCCTGGCCATGGGCTGAAATGTGACGCGCGCACCCTGCCGGATCACATTCATCGGGATAAAGACATCATCCAAAATTGTTTCCGGTGGAAGCGGTACGACAAATTTCCTGCGCACTGCGTAAATCGCTCCGGTGGCGCCAACCACCGATGCTGACGCAGCTTCCAGTTCGCGTATCTGCTTCTCCATACGCCAATAGAGTCCCATGCCCTTGGCCGTTTCACCGGTTTGGGGATTGCCCAACATCAACTCCCCGCTCACACAACCTATATCGGGATCGGCAAAACTCTCGGCCAGCAATCGCACCGATGGTGGCTCGATGTACTGACGAACGTCGGTAAACACCACTAACTCCCCACTGGCGATTGCGACCGCTTCGTTCAAACCGGCAGCTTTGCCACGAGCTAGAGGACTAACGACCGCGCGTACCCGAGGATCTTGGGCGTATTCTGTAAGAATCTGGTTAGTGCAATCTTCAGAGCCATCTGAGACAACAATAAACTCAAGATGATCGCTCGGATAATCGAGGGCGAATAGGTTCTCCAACTTGCGTTGCAAGACCGGCGCCTCATTGCGCACGACCATGACAATTGAAATCGATGGTCTATAGGACCCTGACTTCACTGGCCGGGGCCATAGTCGCTTGCGAAGCCAGAGCCAAGCCGGATACCCAAAATACGTATACGCAATGATTGCTGCAGACAGCCAAAAGATCAATTTCATTGCGCGCCCCGGCCCAGCAGCACAATTTTGATAGTCTCGAACATTACGAGCAGGTCGAGCCCGACCGACGCATTCTTGATGTAGAACAAGTCGAATTGCAGCTTCTCGCGAGCGTC
>QIAA01000048.1 GCA_003224905.1 Acidobacteriota bacterium | reverse complement strand
GGTTTAACGTGTAGTGGTTCGTCGTTGGCGGTTGAGCAGGTGCCCCAGCGACAAACATTGGAGCATTGGTGCCCGAAAAATCTATTCCCGAGCAGGATCCGGTAGTCACGAAATCCTATGCGGCGCACTATGCGATCGCCATGGTGATCTTGATGGCGAGCATGTTCTGGGCGCTATGGGATGAGGCTTTCGGGCAGAGGCCGTGGAAGACTTTTCAGCAGGAATGGCAAACGCGCTACATCGCCCTGTTAAAGGATACAAAGTCAAGATCTACGCAATCGGAAAAGGAAGTGGCCCGCAGCCCGGAGTACCAGCAACTGGAGCAGGCCTACAAGCAGGCTTCCGATGCTGCCAAGGCGCGACGGGATGAATTGCAGAAGCAGATCACCGGTCTAAACGCGCACATTCAAAAGGTACAGGACAAGTTCACCGACCGCCGGGCTAGAATCAACGCCCTCACTTACGAGCTGGAAACTGAAGCAAGCGCCTCGGGAAAAAAGAGTAAGCAGAAGGATATCGATAAACGAAAGGCCGAGATATCCAGCATCGAATATCCCGAAAACCACGTAGAGCGATACAACTATCAACAGCTAGAGGAAAAATACAACGAACTTCGGGACGAGCGTACCAAGCTGAGTGCGGAACTGGGCGATGTTCTCAAGCCGGTCACCGAAGCCAGCACCAAGATGTCGCAGTACGTCACCGATCACATGGTGGACCTAACGCCCACGCAGATTGACGGGCTGCGAAAGAAGACTGCCGAGTGGGATCCGAAAATTGTACAAATCAATGTGGCGGAGGCCAACATTGTCGACCGTTGCGAATCCTGCCACATGGGAGCTCGCGAGCCGCTGAAACTCACTCCCGCTGCGTTCACACCCAAAAGCTCGAAGAAACCTGATGAGTACGCTCAGGCGTTCGTGAGCCATCCTGATCCCGATCTGCTCAAGATTCATGACCCCGAGAAATTCGGCTGCTCGCCGTGCCACCAGGGCAACGGGCGAGCCACTACGAGTGTTGAGAAAGCTCACGGGAATTATGAGCACTGGCTGTGGCCGCTTTTTCCTAAGCAGAATGCTGAGGCGGGCTGCCAGACTTGCCATGCGGCGGACATGGTGCTAACCACCGGCGAGACGGAATGGAATGTCATCAATTCGGGCAAGGATTTATTCCGCCAGCGAGGCTGCAACGGATGCCATCGATATGAGGGCTACGACAAAGAGCCTGAGGATCTGACCGGAATTGGCCAGCAGCTCAAACTCTTCGAGCAGCAGAAAATTGACGATCAGAAAGAAGCCGCAGCCCTGATGAAGCAGGCCGACGCGGCACAGAGCAATGAAGAGGCCAACCGGCTGAATGAGCAAGCCGTCGCACTGCGCGTCGCCAACAGCAAGCTGGATGGGCGCATTCAACAGCTCGATTTTCAGTCACACAGCCTGATGCAGGATATGAAGAAGATCGGGCCGAATCTGAAGGATGTCCGGCTCAAGCTCAACCGTAATTGGATTCCTGTCTGGCTGAAGAAGCCGACCGATTTCCGTCCGACGACAAAGATGCCGAATTTCCGGCTGACGGATCATCAAATTCAGGCAATCTCGGCATACATCTGGCAATCCGGACTGACCGATTCGCCACCGAAACAGAAACCCGGCAATGCGGATCATGGCAAGGAACTGTTCGAGACGCGCGGCTGTCTTGCCTGCCACTCAATTGGAGAAGGCAGCCAGATGGAAGGTGGCACATTCGCGGCGAACCTCACGCGTGTCGGCGAGAAGGCCAACTACGATTATCTGGTGCGCTGGATTCACAATGCCCGGGAGCGCACGCGGCCTTATTGCCCGTATGAGAAGAAAGACATCGGGCCTGAGGATTACGCGAAGCATAACTTGCCATATCTGTTTGATCTGCAACACAGCCAGTGTCCCAATGACGGCCATGAGCTGCAAGTGCAGAACATGACCGTAATGCCCAGCCTGCGTCTCAGTGTGGCGGATGCGCAGGACATCGCTTCGTATCTGATCACGCAGAAGAAGCAGGAGCCGACTGGCTACGCTGATGCGTCCTTCATGGAAGATTCCAAGCTGAAGGATGAAGGCAAAAAGTGGATCCGCCATTACGGCTGCGCGGGATGCCACGAGATTTCAGGATTTGAAGACGAGGGCCGCATCGGCACAGACCTGACGGTCGAAGGCAGCAAGCCGATTGAGCGTCTGGACTTTGCCCTCTTCACTGAAACTGCGCAGCGCGGCGGGAAGAAATCCGAGCCGATCACGGACCCGGAAGATTTGCAGCGCTTGCCTGAAGGTCCGGCGCGAGAGCCCTGGTACGACCACAAAGGGTTCTTCGAGCACAAGCTGGCGGAGC
This sequence comes from Acidobacteriota bacterium, assembly GCA_003224905.1. Taxonomy (GTDB): domain Bacteria; phylum Acidobacteriota; class Terriglobia; order Terriglobales; family Acidobacteriaceae; genus QIAA01. The sequence goes on along the minus strand of QIAA01000048.1, from coordinate 83,573 downwards.
CGAACATCTACGATAAGGGGAAGATGAAGAGCGATGAAGAGAAGCTCCGCATGCCGAACGTGCACCTGGATAAGGAGCAGATCAAAGCGCTCACTACTTTTCTTCTTGGCAGCCAGGAGAGCTCGCTTCCCGAGAGCTACAAGTACCGGCCGCCTGACGCGCGCCGCGATATCCAGGACGGGTGGTGGATCGTAAAGAAGTACAACTGTATGGGATGCCACCAGTTCATCCCCGGCCAGCCCACAATTTTGATGGGAATGCCACGGTACCAGGAGGCGCAGGAACAGTTGCCTCCCAAGCTGCTGACCGAAGGCGCGCGTGTGGATCCTGAGTGGCTACGGCGGTTTTTGTCCAACCCCGCGCTGACTAATAACGACACGAATCGTAATGGCGTGCGGCCGTACTTACAGGTGCGCATGCCGACATTCTCATTTTCGGACAATGAATTGCGGAAATTGGTGCGATTCTTCCAGGCACTGTCGCAACAGCCTATTCCGTACATTCCGGAGCAGGTGCCAACGCTTACCACAAAAGAAACGGACATGGCCAGGAGCCTGTTTTCGAGTAAGGCGGCGCCCTGCCTGAAATGTCACGCGACAGGCGATGCGCAGCACGACAAGAACGCTACTGCCCCCAATTTCCTTTTGGCTAAAGAACGGTTGAAGCCCGATTGGGTAGAGCGCTGGATTACCGATCCGCAGAACATCAGCCCGGGAACTTCGATGCCTTCGGGACTGTTCCGGCAGCAAAATGGGCAATGGGTTTTTGCCGGACCGACGCCGTCGTCGTTTCAGGGCTACAACGGGGATCATAGGAAGCTTCTGACGGATTACATTTTCCAGCTCACGCCGGAGGAACAGCGTCGGGTGGCGTCGGCGATGGGGCGTTCGCAAGCTTCAGTTCAGTCTCCAGGCAAGCAAAAGCAGGCCGGGAATCCGCATCCGACTGCTGGCAGCGGTTCGCAGTAAAATGATTGGTTTGGCGAAAGTTAATAGGGCTTATCTGGTCAACCTTCGCGGGCGAGAGTCCCTTCGACTTCGCTCAGGGCAGGTCCGCGCCACGAAGTTTTGCAAATCGAATTCAAGAAAGGGCGACATTATGAATAAGAAAACATGGTCAGCGATGTGGGTTCTTTGTCTGCTGGCTCTGTGGTTATTCGTGGGATGCAGTAAGAAGGAGAACACAAACGAGGAGCAGGGTACTTCCCCCAGTTCGGAAGCAAAACCCGCAGCTACGGCGGCACCGATTGATCCCGCAACTGCTGCAACTGTGAGCGGGACGGTCAAGCTGGATGGCACTGCTCCCAAGCCTGGCAAGATAGACATGAGTCAGGATCCGGCTTGCAAAGGCACAAACACGCCAGAAACCATTGTTGCCGACGCGGGCAATCTCGCCAACGTGTTCGTGTACGTAAAAGATGGGTTGGGCGATCGGACGTTTGATGTTCCCAAGGATTCGACCACTATCGATCAGAAAGGGTGCCAGTATCATCCTCATGTGCTGGGCGTGATGACGGGGCAGAATATCGAAATCCGGAACGACGACGACACCACCCACAACATTCACCCCACTCCGAAAGACAACCGCGAATGGAATGAATCGCAGCCGCCCAAGGCAGCCGCGCTCGAAAAAACCTTCGCTCGCGAAGAAGTGATGCTGCCGGTGAAGTGCAACCAGCATCCCTGGATGAAGATGTACCTCAACGTGATGAAGAGCCCATTCTTCGCGGTCACCGGAAAAGATGGAAAATACGAAATCAAGGGGCTGCCTCCGGGCGATTACACGCTGGCTTTTGTGCACGAGAAGCTCGGTGAGCAGGATCAGAAGGTGACCCTCGCCGCGAAAGACAGCAAGACCTTGGATCAGTCATTTAAGCAATAATTTGCGTGTGGGACGGGTCTGCGACCCGTTCCACTTCCCTTCCCGTACGCCGATGTAATCCACAAGGAGTTGGTTTGCAGGTAACGTCGACGTCTTACAATCGCGCGCATCACTGGTTTGCGGTATTTGTGGCCTGCGCTACTTTGCTTCTGATCGTCGCGGGGGCCTTGGTCACCAGCAATGACGCCGGGCTTTCGGTGCCCGATTGGCCCACTTCCTTCGGCTCGCTCTACAAAATTCCACAATTGGTTGGTGGGGTGAAGTTCGAGCATACCCACCGCATGATCGCCCAGTTTGTCGGATTTCTAACGATCATTCTGGCGCTCTGGACGTGGCGCGTTGATCGCAGGCGCTGGATGCAATACCTTGGCTGGGCAGCGCTGGGCACCGTGGTCGCACAGGGAATTTTGGGCGGTCTGACGGTTCTGTTTTACTTGCCTCCCTCCATCTCCTCGGCGCACGCAGCCCTGGCACAGACGTTCTTTTGTATCGCAGTGTGCATCGCGCTCTTTACCGACCGGAAATGGGTGTTGGAAGTACAGCGGACTGTCGCCGATCACCAGCGGCCACGGCTGTTCACTCTGACAATCATTTCCATCGTCGTCTTGTATGTTCAGCTCATCCTCGGCGCGATGTTTCGTCATCACGGGATGGGATGGTTGCCTCATGTCCTGAACTCGGTCACGGTTCTTTTTATGCTGGCCTGGACCGCATTGCGCGCGCGCTCGCAATATTCGCATGTCGAGGCCATTCGGCGTCCGGCCAGTATCATGCTTGCTTTGCTGATTGTTCAATTCTGCCTGGGTTTCCTGGCATTCACGACGCGGGTGTCGTGGGGGCGTAATGCGGTGCAACCCGAATTGCCGATGGTGATCTCTACTGTCGCGCACGTCGCTGTCGGGGCACTACTCCTTGCTACAACGGTGGTTCTCACAGTGCAAGTCTGGCGCTGCATGCCCGCATCGGTTGTGGAACCGGTCTCCGCGATTGAACAAAAGCCGATGGTGGCCTAGGGGGGACGTTCTCAGATCTCCCGCGCGCCTTTGGCTGTACCCCTGTGACCTCAGTGGTTGACAGAGACGATGCAGCTTGTGCTAACGGTCCTCCAGCACCCAGTACGTTAAAATACACCGTGGCTTCTAAAGCTCCCGCCTTCGTTGCTGCGGATTCCGAACACAGCGTGGCCACGCCGGCAGCGATATCAGTCCAAAACCTGGTTCACCGCTATGATGGGCGGACCGCCCTGAACGGCATCTCCTTCGACGTGCGTCAGGCTGAGCTGTTTGGACTGCTCGGTCCCAATGGCAGCGGCAAGACCACGCTGTTCCGAATTCTTTCAACGCTGATGGTTCCAGTGGGCGGACGCGCTCTCATCCTGGGCCGTGACGCCGCACGGGAGCCAAATGCATTGCGGCGTCAGATCGGCGTCGTATTTCAGGCGCAGAGCATTGATCTAAAGTTGACTGCGGCGGAGAACCTCTGGCACCAGGGGCATCTATACGGCTTAAGCGGCAGAGCACTGAAGGCTCGCATTTACGAGATGCTATCCCGCGTCGGTCTCGCGGATCGTGCTCGCGACAAGGCCGAGACCTTCTCCGGTGGAATGCAGCGACGGCTAGAGCTCGCTAAGGGTTTGCTGCATCATCCCTCGGTGTTGCTCCTGGATGAGCCCACGACGGGTCTGGATCCCGGCGCTCGACGTGATCTGTGGCAGTATTTGCAAATCTTGCGCGAACAGGAGCAAGTCACGGTAATCGTGACCACTCACTTGATGGAAGAGGCTGAGCGCTGCGATCGGCTGGCCATTCTGAACGAGGGCAAAATCGTCGCGCTAGGCACGCCCGCCGAGCTGAAGCATGAGATCGGCGGAGATGTGATCCTGCTCGAGGCAGAAGAACCGGGGGTGCTTGCAGAGCGTATCCGTGCGCGGTTCCACCTGGATGTTCAGATCCTGGGCGGCAAGATTCGGCTGGAGCGGGAAAATGGTCATCGGTTCGTGACTGACGTGGTCGAGGCTTTTCCGGGCGAAATTCAAGCCGTCTCAATCAGCAAGCCAACATTGGAAGATGTCTTCATTCATCGAACTGGGCACAGATTTTGGACGGAGGAGGATTCGGGGAAGAACAGGACCAAAAAATAAGAATGGTTAGTCAAAGCACATCTCTTGCAGCACAATCCCCCGCAATCACCGGAGCGTGGCTGCCATCGTTCACATTGTGGTGGCGCGAGATCGTGCGATTTTACCGACAGCGCGCGCGTGTTGTTGGGGTCATCGCCTCGCCTGTTCTTTTCTGGGTTGTCATCGGATCCGGTTTCGGCAGTTCGTTTCGTTCCGGAGATGCCGCCGGACAGCAGCACTACCTCGACTATTTCTACCCCGGCGCGCTGATCATGATTGTGCTGTTCACCTCGATCTTCACGATGATGTCCGTCATTGAAGACCGCAAAGAGGGATTTCTGTTATCTGTGCTTGTGGCTCCGGTTCCGCGTTCAGCAATCGTTCTCGGTAAAGTACTGGGTGGCACGACCCTCTCGGCAGTTCAGGGTCTGGTCTTTCTTGCCTTCGCTCCGCTGCTGGGAGTGCATTTAGGGTTTGGAGATTTTCTGCTGATCGTCCTTACCGTATTCCTGGTTTCTTTCGCGCTGACGGCGCTAGGATTCGCTATCGCGTGGCCGATGGATTCCACGCAAGCGTTTCACGCAATCATCAATCTCTTTCTCATTCCTCTCTGGTTGCTTTCAGGAGCCTTGTTTCCTTTGGCGGGCGCGTCAGGATGGATTCGGCTGCTGATCCGCATCAATCCACTGACCTACGGCGTCGAAGCTTTGCGGGACTTGCTTTATCCAACGAATGCACCTGTGTTCCCGCTGGGATCGTCGTTGGCCACCCTTCTTCTGTTTGCGGTGTTCATGTTCACATTATCGTTTCTTATGGTGAACCGGCGCACAACCAAACCGGCCGCATGATCCTCTTCTCGCAATAGAGAAGGCTAAGAGCTGTTCCCTGCTGGTCAGTCAATGCGCATGGCTAACGATTACTCGATCTTCCCCGTCATAAACGCCACACTGAATGGTACCAGCGCCGTTCTGTTGCTGCTTGGGCGCAGGTTTATCAAGCGCGGACGTATTGGGGCGCATCGCGCGGTAATGATTACTGCGGTTTCCGTTTCAACGCTCTTTCTGATTTCGTACTTGTACTACCACGCACACGTCGGCTCGGTGCACTTCAAAGGGCGAGGATTATCTCGGCCAATTTATTTCACCATTCTCATTTCGCACACTCTGCTCGCAGCAGCCATCGTGCCGTTGGTGATCATTACGTTGAGCCGCGCACTGCGCGAGCGCTTCGATCGGCATCGGGCGATTGCGCGTTGGACTTATCCACTGTGGCTGTATGTGTCCGTGACCGGTGTGGTCATCTATTTCATGCTCTATCATCTGTTCACATCCTGATCAGCATGGCCGCAGTGAGGCTCAAGATCGATGTTTCTGGAACCGTCGGAGACGAAGCATGGCGCAACCTGCGGCAGTTCGACGAAATCCTGAGCGCGGAGTTTGGGCATAAATTCGGCAGCAGCGGCTTATGTAATCATGCGGCCGCCGCAGTGCATCCTAAAGGGGAATGGATCGGAGCGGAGATTCGGTTGAATACCCCGTTGCTCGCCCAGTACGCCGTTTCATATTATCTGGAGCAGGAGCGGGTACTGGACGCGGATGTGATTGAGTAGAGACGACAACTTTCAACCGTGGGTTTCAGGCGCTTTTTCCACAGAAGCTTAGGGCCTTCTTCTTAACTTCCATACAGGATTTCCTGCAGGCGGGTACAGGCTACCCCTCATTGTTTCGTTCCGGGCATCAGCCTACCTTGACAAGGTGCCGAAAAGCCAAAGAAAAGCTTGGGCGGTAGCCTCTCCGCGGCAGTTCTCGTCGAAGGCATCCAGGCAACTCAAGCAGCGAAAACCCATACACCCCAGTAGCTTACTGAGGCCGCAGCCTTCCCCGGTCCGGCCCACCTTAGTGTGGATTGATGATTACGCGCCGGGGCTGGCAGTTTACAAGGCAATCTTCGAAACGTTTGGATTTCAAGTTCTTACCGCATCAGGAGGGCGTTCAGGTCTGGATCTCGTAGCGTCACAACCGGTAGACGCGGTTGTGGTTGATTACGACATGCCGGAAATGGATGGAGAGGCTGTTGCCACTTCAATCAAGAGTAGCCGCCCCAGCCTGCCGGTCGTGATGTTCACCGGCAATACCGTTGTTCCTGGCCGCGTTAGAGGCGTTGTCGATGCGATTTGCGACAAGGCGGGATCGCGCGATCAGCTTCTGGCCACAATCCGAGGACTCATTGGAGACAGCAGCCCTCGTAAGCCAGTAATGCCGGCATTCCAGGCAGATTACCGGCACGAGCAGCAAGCGGTTGCGTGATCGACAGAGTTTCTGGAAACAAACCAAAATCAGGAGAGGAAAGATGAAGAGAATGTCGTTGTCGTTAGTTACGGCGTTGGTGTTCTTTGTGGCGGCAGCTGTCGCCCAATCTACACCGCAGAGTGACCCACAAGGCACACAAGGCTCCTACCCGTCTGCGGGACAAGGCGCCTCAGGTTCATCCACAGGAATGCAGGGAACCTCTAAAAGCGAAAAGAAGCTAAAGGGCTGTATTCAATCCCAGGGCGGCTCTTACACGCTGCAGGAAAAGAGCGGCAAGAACGTACCCCTGACCGGCACTGATCTTTCTGCGCACGTTGGACATGAAGTGGCCGTTCATGGAAGCTGGGAAGGCGGCTCTTCAAACGCGGCCTCAACCGGCGGTGGCACGGGCTCCAGCGACAAGGCTGGAAAACAATTCAATGTCACCAGCGTAGATATGATCTCGGAGAGCTGCGGAGGCAGCAAGAAGGGGGGCGCCAGCAACACGAATCCGCCCACCACTCAACCACAATAGTTTCTCTTGGCCGCACGCCAAAAAGAAGGGCCTCACGAAATGTGGGGCCCTGTTCTTTTGTGGCGCTTCCTCAGGCTGCTATTTCTTCGGCGATCCAGGGTTCGAGTTTTACTTTAATCCAGCCTGGCTCGCGTTTATCAAATGCCTTGTAAGCTGCAATCACGGACGTCAGCGGCTCGACTTGTGTGAGAATCTCTGACGGAAGTAAAGTGCCGTTCCGCACCAGTTCGATCAAGTTCGGAATGTACCGCCTGTGATTGCAATTGCCCATCTTGATGGTCAGGTTCTTTTCCATCGCCTTTCCGATTGGAAATGACTTCATCATTTCGCTGTACACACCGATAATGGAGAGAGTCCCGGCTTTGGCTACTGCTTCTACGCTCCACGTAAGAACCTGAGATGGAGCATCTCCGGGCTCCCAGTTTCCATTCCGTGGATTTGTCTTTGGAGCAACCTTCTGAACTTCTTTGGCCTCCTGCTTGGCGCCTTTCGCTGCGGGGCCGGAATGCGGGCGATTGGCGTCTACTCCTACGGCATCAATCAGCCGATCGACGCCGATTCCGCCAGTGAGTTCTTTGATCGCTTCGAGCGGGTCATCCTGGTTGAAGTCGATGACCTCGGCGCCTTGATCCTGTGCCATTTCAAGGCGGGATTCGATGGTATCGACAGCGAGTATTCTTCCCGCGTCAAGCAATTTGGCGCAGGCGATACAGAACAGACCTACGGGACCGCAGCCAAACACGGCAACCGTGTTGCCAGGCTTGATTTCTGCATTCTCGGCGGCCATGTAGGCGGTTGGCAAAATGTCCGAGAGCAAAATAGCCTGATCATCTTCAACTTCTTCTGGTAATTTCACCAGCCCCACGTTCGCAAACGGAATGCGAGCTTTCTGGGCCTGAAGCCCATTGAATGGGCCGGAAGTTTTTGGCCCACCAAAAAAAGCCGTGCCAGCCCAAGGCCCGACGGGGTTCGCTTTATCGCATTGCGCGTAATAGCCGGAGCGGCAATAGGAGCAGTTGCCGCACCCAATGGTAGACGGAATCACCACGCGATCGCCTGGAGACAGGTTGCGAACTCCGGTCCCGATCTCTTCCACAACCCCTACTCCTTCGTGCCCGAGAATCGTTCCCGGAACCATTCCCGGCATTGTTCCCCGAACCATGTGAAGATCGGTCCCACAGATGGCGCTGGCCGTCAGTTGCACGATTGCGTCGTATGGATCGCGAATCGCTGGTTCCTGAACATCGTCAAGACGGATGTCGCCGATATCATGAAACACTACAGCTTTCATACTTCCTCCTTTCAAAAGTGCGCAACTTGGACTGCTAAAAACGAAAACGGCGTCGCCGAGCGACGCCGTTTTTTGCAGTGCGCGGTTTTTGCCTAATATCCTGCCGCGGCGAGATGTATTGGACGATCGAGCTGGAACCGCAGAATGGTTTCAGCAGGAACTTTCACCTGCTTGCCCTTGGTGAGAACCTGCGCAGTGCCGCCCGCCGCAGCACCGGCTGCCGCTCCGATCGCAGCACCTTTACCGCCACCCGCGATGGCGCCTAACAATGTGCCGAGCACAGCGCCCCCGCCGACCATCTCTGCAGTACGGCGATTCTTGCCGATACCAGCTTTGCTGCTCTGAGTCACGTCTTCGGTGCTCACGCGATAACTCCTGCCGTTTACGCTGATAGATCGAAGATCGAGGACAAGCTGGGGACTTCCTGTGGTGCTTCCACCAGTTACCTGGCGGATCACCAACTCGGCCCGGGAGTCTTTGGGAATCAGAACTTCACCGGCGCCTCCGGTCACCTCCTGAAGGACGGTGGCAGGGTAGGTTTGACCTTCGGAAGCATTCTGCGAATCGATTGCTTCATCTGTGCGTACCGAAATTTGCGAGCCGCTTGGGACGGTCATAGCGTCACGATCAGATCTGTCTCGGTCGCGCTCTCCGTACGCTGCGTTTTGGCCCAACGTCATTGTGGCTGTTATCAAGAGAGCGGCAAGGCTGACAGCTATGAGAGATTTTCTATATTTCATGAGAAGTGCCTCGTGATGGTCCAATTTCAGCAAAACGGGTGAAGCCCCGGATGTAAGCTTCGGGGCTTCACAATATTGTTCAGCTCGCTCAATGCAGAGTGCGTGGTCTTGTCCTACACGCTGGTTCCGCCTCTGCGCATCAGTCCCATGATCAGCGTGATCACGAAGACCACGAGGAAGATGTAGAAAAGCAGCTTGGCGATTCCGGCGGCGGCCGTGGCCACGCCGGCAAAACCGAACACTGCGGCAATAATCGCAACGATCAGGAACACCAACGCCCAATAAAGCATGACCTCTCCTTTCGACACCCTGGTCCTCACGGTCGCTAGCCAACCCAGCAAGGATATGGAAGGCGCCGGATGTTGACGATCAGGCCATGCCTGTAATTCGAGTTTCGGGTTGCTGTAGGACTAAGTCCCAATATTGCAGCAGATAGGTGAGTTTCTGAAGCGCTAGCCATCCGTTCCAGAAGTAAACTTGGCAATTGAGCTCACGCTGCGGAGCTCAGCGGCTGTTTTGCCCTCACCGCCCATCCCCCGCATAGCCGCTCCAAACTTCGCGCATTCTCGATCGCATACCCACCCTGGTCATTATTGAAATACACATAAATGCGCGACAGTTGCGTTGCCCACCGCTGAAGCCTCTCCGCCCACTCCTTCAGCTTTTTTTGGCTGTAGTTTCCGTGGTACCTGCCGCTCGGTCCAGGAAGCCGGATGTAAGTGAAATCGGCGGTCAGTTCCACGGACCAGTGCATGTCATGATATGAGAGTTATCCTCTTCAAATGCGGCGACTTGCAGCAAAATACGGGTACTTACCGCAGAACTAGAATTTTTGTTGTGCCGACACAATGAAGCACACCAACCTGCCGCAGTGGACCTACATCTAAGCCGTCAACTAGGTGCGGTGGACCGTCCCCGGGTCTTCGCAATGGCTTCTCGACAGCTATTGCGATACCTAGGGACGGCCGTTCTGGGCTGCCGGGTAGCGCCGCGTTTGTGATCTCCGATATATGCCTTGCGATTAACCGATCTCCATCACTTCACTTCGAGGGTTCGAGCTGTTCCAAAGTGAGATCGACTAGTGCGTTCTTTGTGGAATACGCCAAAAGTGACGAATAAGCCTGGATCTTTTCTGCCGACCTTGCATCCAGCACGTCTTCCTGCATGCTCTTGCAGACCTCCATACCTGTAGCGACACCGGCCCAGAACACGACCTCTTCCATGGTCATCGTGCGTTCCGGGTTAGTGGGAAGTTCGCACATGCGGTGCGCAGTCTCTTCAATTTCCTCTGCGCTCATCTCCTGAAGGCCATCGACAAACGAAATCATTTCAACGATCGGGCCGAAGGACTGTAAGTCGCTGAATTTCTTTTCCACTGGCATGTTGACCGGAATGTATCCCAACAACGGGGCGAGCGCCTATCCACGACTACAGGTAAGCGGTAAACAACTATCATGTAAGGCATTTATGGTACGGGCACCGGAAATGGTCGTAATCCGGACCTTGAAGTCACGCTGCTGGTTGCCTGGAAGGCATCAGCGGGTTTGGCCCCTGAATTCGATACGTCGGCGAATCCTGAGTACCCCAGATATATTTGTAGCGTTCCCGCCCTCGAAGAAAGTTAACCGCCCGCATGCCATGCCGCACGGCATCCTCCGCCACTGCCCCGAGAATCTGCGTGCCCGGGCTGAACCAGGCAAACTCCGTGTCAAACCCCTGTAAGTAGTAGTAAGCAACCTGGCGTTCGAAGAACGCTTGAAGCACAGCAATCGCGCGCCCGTTCAAGCGCAACGTGTAGAGCCGCAGAACACGCTTCTGCAGGAGCTTGGGAGACACATGCCTGTGGAAGTCCTGCACTGGACGGTCCGCGAGCACACCCGGTTCTCCCGCCTTGGCCCACCGGTTCGTGTGCAAACGAAACATTGAACTCAGAATTTCGTGGAGATTGTTCTCTGCCGCGATTTCAATGCGTGCCACTCCCAGGCTCCGCAGCCGGTTACGCGCATTTCGCAGGTTTTTGCGTTGCCGATGTGAAAGCACGCTATTCAACTTTTCCGGCTTGGATGGAAGAGTAAGAACCGGACAAACGTCGTGTAATGTCCTCGCATATTCCCATTTCAACGGATTTTTCAACAGCAAGCACGAAGTCGGTGGCAAATCGGTGAGCTCGAGGGTGTCCCATCCGCTGATTGTTGGGAGCATGTCCCAAAACCACTCGACAGCTTCTTCGGCGTAAGCCGGTTCAAAAAGTACGTCCAGATAATCTGAGATGCCACCCCCCATTAAAGCCAGTACACGCTCTGACCCACGCTGATAAATGAGCAGAGGCGCAACGCCTACTAGTACGTTGTTATGTCGGAACTCGATCAGCAGCGGAGTACTTGGCTGGAAAATCTGCATCCAGGAAAACACCCATTCAGGACGCTGGAAGGTCGTGGCGTCGGGACAACGCTGCCACAACTCATCCCATTCGGGCACCAGACGCTCTGCGGAGACGATGTCTCGCAACATGCGTGCGCGTATGGGCGTTTGTGGGTTCAACAGAGTACCTCGGTTAATTCTTCCGGTTGGCTCATTTCTGACCTGGCGGCTTGCTCGTATAGCGCCACATATTTCTCAATCATCCCTTCTGACGAGAAACGGCTTTCCGCCTCCCGCCTGCACAAGGCGCTATCTATCTCACCCGCAGCAGAAATGGCATCCGCCATCTCCGCAACGTTATTCACAAGAAAACCTGTGCGGCCGTGCTGCACGAGTTCGTTTAGAGCGCCCTTCCGATACGCAATCACCGGCGTCCCACAAGCCATCGCCTCCATCGCCACGAGCGAGCTGGTTTCCGGAACCAGGCTAGGAATCAAGAGGCATTTCGCACCTGCCAGGAGAGATCGCTTTCTGCCGTTGCCGACCGTTCCCAGGAAACGGTGGCCATATTTCAACCGAGGCCGGATCAGCTGCTCGAAGTACGCCTGGTGTACCGGGTATGGGTAAACTGCGCCCCCGAGTAACAACCGAACTCCGGCCTGCTCCGCTGCATCCATCGCGAGATGAAATCCCTTCTCCGGACAGATCCGGCCCATGGAGACGACATAGTTTCCCTTTTTACGAGTTGGTTGAAATCGATCCAGAAGCACGCCGTTTTCGATCACGCAATGAATGCGTGCATGCGGCGAAGCGCTTCGCCGTTGCCATTGCGAGACGCACACGATGTACGTCTCAGGGCGTCGCAACTGGAAGACTTCGGGAGGGTACCACTCCGGTGGCAGGTGAAGTGTAACCACCACCGGGGTTCCCGCGTGGGGCAAGTACTCGAGGAAGTCGATTCCGTGCAGATGCACAACGTCGATGGAAAAGCGAGCGAGGGCCTCTGCCAGAGCTTTCCGGTACTGAGTTTGTGCCCGATGCCTGGCAGCATGTGTTAGGGGAGAAGCTGAAAGCGGTGTAGGAATGAGACGTCCGCGACAGCAAGAACCTTCAGGAGCCAAGACAATGGAGCCGTGACCGGCGCGGACTAACCCTGCGTCGAGGATGGCCAACACCTGCTCAGCGCCACCGGCAGTGCTACTTGAAACCTGGGCCAGGGGATAACCCACGTTGAGAACGGTCAGACGCATAGTTCAACCTGAAATTGTCTTACGGCCTCGGTCGCAAGCTCTCGCCATCGCGCCCCGGTGGTGGGCCAGCCAAGGCATTCGTACCAAAGTTTTCCAGGATGCGGGGGACGGCGGAAATCGTATCGAGGTGCGAGGCGAAAACGCTCGCTGTCCGAATCAAAGTTTTGCAGCAAGTGGCGCTGTGATGAGTACCGCGCCAGCATTGCGTCTTTGCGGGCGCGGCCTTCAGTCGAGAGCTGAATCACCAGCTCGGGAAGTGATTGTGCTTCGTACGGCAGAAACTTTCCAGTGGCGCAGCTACCTTCTCGCACGTGATAGGAGGTCATTTCAATGAGCTGGGGGATGGTCGTGCTTTCGCTTTCGCACTTCAGATTGCGGATTGCGAGGTGTGCAATCAGTGCAGCCGCATCGTGATCTGGATGCCCACCTTCGTACGGGTGAGTCAGCAGTATGTCGGGCCGGAGCTGATGAAGTAATGCGGAGAACCAGGCTACCAGCGCCGGAACTGCAAAGATCGCATCCTGATCAACTGCGCCAAGACACACGATTCGTTCCGGAGGAATTCCGGCGAGTGACAACGCCGAGATGGCCTCTTGCCAACGCAAGCGGGCGTAATCATCTCGCGAGCCTCTTGCGTCGGGAGACCAGAACTTGGGATCACGAGGAGCCCCGTCGGTCAGAAAAACTACGGTCACATCAGGAAGGCGGGTCAGGATTGTGGATGCGCCGATGGTTTCATCGTCGGGATGCGCGGCCAGCAGAAGCACCCGTGCACTCAGGTTTGGCTTTGGCGAGGCCAGACCGGTCTCGGGATGGCAGAGTGCCGCCCAGGGGTCGCGGGCCGGGGATTCGGAGCTACAGTTTGAGTTCATCGTATTCGCGCTGTTTTGAAGTGAGCAGGCGTACGGCTTCGCGATAGCCATGCAGGGTTCCGACATCTACGTAAGTCTCTCCGCGCTTGATTCCGAGCGCTAAACCACCGGCAGTGAGGTATGCGTTTACCAGCGTTCCTAAATATTCATCAGACTGCCCACGGTCGCACCAGAGTTGATGCAAATCCGCCAGCACCTGGCCGGTGAGCTTGAATGCGCCCCAAACCCAGCGCGACGACGCTCCCCTTCGTTTTACCTGGATCTCCTGAACTGAGCCAGTTTCATCAGCTACGACTGCGTCGAAAAGTTCAGGATGTGCAACCGGAAACAAGAGAAACGAAAGCCCGCCATCGGGCAGTAATTGAAAACCTTCTGCGGGAAACCAGACCGTATCAGGCAAACCGACGACGACCTCGTCTTCGGGAGCAATAAAAGGCAAGGCGCTGAAGATTGCGTCACAAAGCCCATTCGGGTTCTGCTGAACCGCATAGCACAGCGCAGCCTCCTCGATCCGCCCTCCAAAATAATTGACGATGTCGGTCTTCTCCGCCGAGATGACAAAGCAAATCCGGGTAACGCCCGCCAAGAGCATTCGTTCAATCAAGTACTCGCACACAGTGCGCGGACGCTCGGCTTCGCCGTCCTGTCGTGTGCCGACAGGGAGCAACTCCTTGGAAAACGCGAGTGGTTGAATTCTCGTGCCCAGCCCGGCAGCAGGAATGATCCCCCAGCGACGCATCATGCCGCGGCCTCCAGCGCCCGAAGCAGCTCCTGACTTCGATGCTCGGCCGTATGCTCGGCCAATACGCGTTCGCGTGCGGCGCATGCAATCTGGCCCAGTTCATCCGGGCTGAGCGAAATTGCATCGGTCACATCCGTCGGGCCGGATGCAGTCAAAATTTCTTTTCCAGGCTCAAAAAATTTCTCCAACCCTTCCCAGTAATCACTGATAACCGGTGTGCCACAAGCCGCCGCTTCAAACAGCCGCCCCGACGGACAGTAACCCATTTCCGCCATGGCACCCCGCGTCACGCTTAACGTCAGATTCGAGGAGCAGTAAAAAGCCGGATGCTCGGGCGGCGGTACGTGCCGTACGAACCACACGTTATTGCTCCAGGGAAACTCCTCAGGATACAGGGCGCCCCCGATCAGGAATTTCCTCTCGGGTGAACGCCGGGCAGGCTCCAGGAACAGCCGTTCCAGCGCGGCCTGCCGGTCAGGCGCATACGTTCCGAGATAAGAAAGATGCGAAAAATAATGAGGATTCAAAGCAACAGGCTGGTGCAAATCCGGATCGGCGCTGCCATAGAGTGGCGCGACATTCCGAGCCCCGAGCGCATTGCGCAGTTCATCCAAGGCGCGGCCTCCCGTGTAGCTCAACACCAAATCGAACGGCTCAAGTCCATACGGAGGAATGTAATCAACCTTCTCTCCCCTCCGGAGCCGCTCCAGCGTTACGGGCGTATCGAGATCGTAAAAAACACGAACCGGCACAGCGGAATTCAAAATCAACTCTGCGGCGGGAACTGCGTCGGGACAATATGAGGTCACGATAGCCGAATCAGCCGAAGCTACCTCTTCCCACGCTCGCTGGCGGATCAGGTCCCAATTGGCATACAGCACCAGGTCGTAAGTTGAGCCGTGCTGCAGGTCTCGGTGGGTAGCGTAGTACGAAACATCCTGCTCGAAGAAAACTACATCGTGTCCGGCGCGCGCCAGAGCGTTGCACAGTCCACGCCAGATGGTTGCGTGACCATTTCCCCATGACGAGCTGATAGTGAGACCAAAAATCACCAGCTTCATGGCACGCTTTCGAACAATAATGGGCTGAGATTCACTTCCCCGACCGCAAACGGTGGCCTGTGCCACTCTAGACAGATTGTGAACTATTCACCGATAACAGGGCCGCGAGATCTACCTCAAGTCGTTTTCACTCGTCGTTTTCGAATTTAAACCTGCACGGTTGCAACCTGAATTCGGGACATCGGGTAATTGTGAGTGGAATTAAGGGTATGTACTTCTGAACGGAGTTTCGCTGGATTCCACTGACCCGAATTGATATTGAGGCCGCATTCTCAATTATTCCAAGACATCTAGCGCCTACTCCGTCGCATCACATGCATCTACCACCGCCGGGAGTGCCGCTCTTCATTCATGCGCTCGGCTCTTCTTGCGCGCAGGCGCTCCGGACGGAGTGATTCAGCAAGTCCTTTGGGCCAATATGCGCTGGTTGACTAGTCTGCTGATTTTTCTCGGCCTGTCTTACGCGGCGGCTGCCCAAGTCGCCTACGAAGGGCAGAAGGTGGGATCCATCGACCTGGTGGCTGACCCGCGCATCGATGTCGAGAGTTTTCGGTCACTGGTCCAACAAGCAGCCGGCGAGCCGTATTCAGAGCAAAAGGTCCAGGCCAGCGTTGCAGCTTTAAAAGGCACTGGCAGATTCAACAAAGTGGATGTGAAGGTCAAACCAGATCCTGCTGGGCTGCAGGTCAGCTTTGTCCTGGAACCTGCATTTTACATCGGCATGCTGCAGTTTCCGGGTGCGCACAAGGCCTTTACTTACACGCGGTTGCTGCAGGTTATGAATCTTCCGGATCAAGAGGTCTATGACAAGGACCGGATTCCACAGGCAGCCTCAGCGCTGGAGAATTTTCTACATACAAATGGTTTTTTTCAGGCGAAGGTAACGCCGGATACGCAGCTCGATGAAGCTCACCAACTCGCCAATATTAATTTCAACATTGCGCTGGGCAAGCGCGCACATATTGGCAAGGTGAATGTACAAGGAGCTTCACCGGAGGAGAACGCGCGCTTGCTGCATTCCATGCGTACATTACGCGCGCTGATAACACATGCCGCATTAAAGCCCGGCAAAAATTACAGCGTGGAGCGGTTGAACGCCGGTGTCGGTCTGCTGAAAAAACGCCTAGCCAAGGAACAACGGTTAGCTTACAGAGTCAACGTAAATCCGACGCAGTACCATCCCGAGAACAACCACGCCGATATCTCGATCATTGTCACGCCAGGACCGGTAGTGAGCGTGCGCACCACGGGCGCGCGGCTTTCAAATTTTCCTTTTGTGGGCGGCAGACGAAAGAAGAAACTCATTCCCATCTATGAGGAAGGCACCATTGACCGCGACCTGGTGAACGAAGGACAACGCAATCTAATCAACTTTTTTCAGGAAAAGGGCTACTTTGACGTTCAGGTGAAGACCATATTCAAGCGGGAGCCGGAAAAGATTTCGCTGGTGTACGACATCACCAAAGGCGCGAAGCACAGAGTGGATGACATCTCCTTCCAGGGAAATCGCGACCTGGATGATGATGAGCTGAGGGCGGGACTTGCAATCGCCCAACATCATTTCCTATCTCGTGGCAGTTTCAGCGACGCGCTGCTGCGAAAGAGTGTGAACAATATCGAAGCACTTTATCTCAATGCTGGCTTCGAGGAAGCAAAGGTCACGCCCGAAGTTGTCGACAACGAGCCCGATATCGATGTTTCCTTCCAAATCTTTGAAGGCCCGCGGACCGTTGTCAATTCAATGAAGGTTGAAGGAAATACAAGCATTCCACTGAACGAACTCACGCCCGCGAGCGGGTTTCAAGCTCACTCCAGCGCGCCCTTCTCTCCGAAACGTCTGTCGGATGACCGCAGTCAAATTCTTGCCGTCTATCTGAATCGCGGATATCTGAATGCGGAGGTGAAGGGCAATATCAGCCGGCATGCTGATGACCCGCACCAGGTTGACATTACCTACGCCGTCGTGGAGCACCAGCAGGTCCGGGTGAGTGAGGTGGTGTTTTTGGGCCATAAGGTGACGCGCAAATCGCTGCTCACAAAAACTGTCGATATCGCCCCCGAAACGCCGCTGAGCCAGGGCAAACTCTTGGCCGCAGAGAGCGAGCTGTACAACCTGGGAATCTTCGACTGGGCGAGCGTTGGTCCGCGAAAGCAAATCACCACCCAGCAGGATGAAGAAGCGCTGATAAAAGTACACGAGTCCAAGCGCAACACGCTCACCTATGGATTTGGCTTTGAAATATCCCGCAGAGGTGGAAACGTGCCTGCCGGAACGCTGGCAGTTCCCGGCCTGCCGACCGTTGGACTTGGCAATGCAAAAATTGTTCCCAGCGAGCGGACCTTCGCCAGTCCGCGCGGCACGGTAGAGTTCACGCGCCGCAACCTTCTTGGGCTCGGCGAGACAGGCTCCGTTTCACTTCTCATGGCACGGCTTGATCAGCGGCTGCTGGCCACCTACATCGATCCACGATTCCGCCTCACCCATTGGCGATCGATGGTGACGCTTTCGGCTGAACGCACAACTGAGAATCCCCTATTCACTGCACGGATGGGAGCGGCTTCCTGGCAGCTTGAACGAACCCTCGATAAAGAGAGAACAACCACGCTGCAGGTGCGGTATCGATTCGAGAAGACGTCGCTGACTGACGTGCTCGTTCCGCAGATCGTGTTGCCCGAAGATCGTTCCGTACGTCTATCAACGGTTTCAGGAACGTTGATCCACGACACCCGTGACAAGCCGCTGGACGCGCACCAGGGCCGCTACGAAACCTTGGACCTGGGAATCACGCCGGGCTTTCTTGGTTCGAGCGCCGGTTTTGCGCGCATGCTGGGGCAGTACGCCTACTACAAACCGGTGCATTCCTTCGTGTGGGCGAATAGTATCCGTCTGGGGCTCGCAAAAGCGTATGGGGATAGCAACATTCCTGCCAGCGAGCGCTTCTTCTCTGGGGGCGGAACCACGCTCCGTGGATTTCCAATCAACAGCGCCGGACCGCAACGCGCGGTGCCAGTGTGCAGCAACCCGGCTGACAAGAGTACTTGTGACCTGATTCGCGTGCCAGTCGGCGGAAGACAGCTGTTCATTCTGAATTCGGAGCTTCGAATTCCGCTATCGCAAATCAAGGACGGGCTCGGCGTAGTGCTGTTTTACGACGGCGGTAACGTCTACGGCCCCATCAGCATAAAGCGCTTTGTAAGTGACTACAGTAACACCGTCGGGTTCGGCCTGAGGTACAACACTCCCATCGGCCCTGTGCGTTTCGATATTGGACACAACTTGAATCCTGTAACCGGCATCAAGGCCACTCAGTTCTTTATTACGTTAGGGCAGGCATTCTAAAAAATATGCAGCAGGTGTGCAGTCATGAATTGGAAACGGATCATAGGTTGGACTGCAGGAATCATACTTTTATTGGTGGTTTTCGTATTTGTCGGCGGATTCTTTCTGCTTAGAAGCCAGGGATTCCACCGCTACGTAATCGCCAAGATCGTCCAGAAGACTGGCGAAACCACCGGCGGCAGAGTCGAAATCCAGAACTTCGATGTTCACCTCTCTGCTCTACGAGCAAACGTGTATGGTGTGGTGATTCACGGAACCGAGCCTGCCGGGCAAAAACCGCTGATACAACTGGACAAGTTAAGTGTCGGGCTGAAGATTCTCTCGGTGCTGCAGCACAAGGTGAACCTGAACGAGCTTGTGCTGGAGCATCCGGTAATAAATCTCCTGGTGAGCAGCGACGGAAAAAACAATATCCCGCAGTCGCAGGCGCCGAAATCAAACAATCAAACCAATATTTTCGACTTGGCGGTGGGACATGTGCTGCTCAATCGCGGCGAGATTTACTACAACGATCGCGCGCACGCGATGGACGCAGACTTGCACGATTTGCGCACAGAGATCAACTTCGACTTTCTGCCCAAACGTTATCGCGGCGCGATTTCGTACCACGACGGACGCGTAAAGTATGGGCAGCTTGCCCCACTGCCCCACATGTTGGAGGCGCAGTTCAGCGCCAGTCCTTCGGAGCTGTCCCTCAACCCCGCTGTTTTCACCATTGGAGGATCACGCCTCTCTGTGCAGGCGCAAGTCGGCAACTACAGCAATCCTGACGTCAATGGCTCCTATCACTTTCTGATTCATACACAGGATTTCGCCGGACTCTCGCAGGCCGCCTCTACGGCTGGAGATCTGGTCCTAGCGGGCAACATTCATTACGCCAGCAAAGAGAATCAGCCATTTCTCAGAAGTGTCTCGGTTGACGGAAGCCTTAACAGCAATGCGCTCCTGATCGCCTCAACCAGTGGCCGAATCGACCTGCGAGCGCTCCGGGGAAAATACCAGCTCAAAAATGGCGATCTGAAAGCCCGCGATGTTGCCGTGAATCTTTTCGGAGGGCAATTGGCGGCAGAGCTGGACATGAGGAATCTCGATACCACGCCTGCGTCAAACGTGCGCGCATCTCTGCGCGGCATCTCAATCGACGCAGCCAGAGCAACGCTGAACGTTGCCTCCCTCAAGCAGTTGCCTCTTACCGGAACCATCGAGGGAACCACCCAGGCCGCATGGACCGGCAGTGTTAGCAACGTAAAAGCGCAGTCCGATCTCACCATCTCCGCAGCCCTTCAGCAGGCCTCGGCAGGTGCTGGACCTTCCATCCCACTGAATGGCGTAGTACACGCAAAATACGATGGCCGGCGAAGCACGCTTGCACTGAACCAGACGGTAATCCGTACGAGGGCCAGTTCGGTTGTAGCCAACGGGGAGGTGAGCGACCGCTCTAATCTCGGGATTCAATTCAGGAGCAGCGACATCTCAGAGTTGGCTGCGCTCGCATCCGCGCTGCGACCTCCGCAGCCGGGATCCAAGATGCCGCGCATTTCGGGTTCCCTTGCGGCCAACGCAACCGTGCGAGGCTCGCTGAAGAAGCCCAGTGTCAATGCCAATCTTACTGCACAAAACCTGGCTGTGGAGAACAGCCGATGGAGCACGCTGCGAGTGGATGCTCAGGCAAGTCCGTCAGAGTTCAAGCTACAGAACGGCTCTCTGCTGAGCGCGACGCGGGGACAGGTGTACTTTGCGTTCACAGTCGGCTTACGCGACTGGTCCTACCTTCCTTCGAATCCGATCGCGGCGAATCTCTCGGTGCGGGAAATGAGTGTAGCGCAACTGCAGCAGCTGGCGGGATTTCATTATCCCGTTTCCGGCGATGTTTCAGCTGACTTGACTCTGCGTGGGAGCCAGCTCAATCCGTTAGGTAATGGCTCAGTTCGCTTGATCAACGCGAAAGCCTTCAATGAGGAAATTCAGAATCTCACGCTACAAGCTCAAGGCACCGGCGACGCTGTAAGCTCGGTTCTCAACCTGAAGGTCCCGGCAGGCAGCGCACAGGCCAATGTGGTCCTGCATCCGAAAACAAAAGCATACGAACTGCAACTGGATGCGCCGTCAATCAATCTTGAGCTCCTCGAGGCGCTGCAGGCCAAAGGCGTGGATCTGACGGGCATTCTGAAGGCCACGGCACGCGGATCGGGAACGTTTGACAATCCGCAGCTCACCGCCACGGTTGAAATTCCCCAGCTCCAATATCGGCAAACCGTCATTACGGACATTAAGGCCGACGCCAACCTCGCCAACCAGCACGCGGAGCTGGCCTTTGTTTCCGGAATTGCGAATGCCACCGTGAAGGCTCACGCTAACGTAAATCTAACCGGCGACTACTACACGACAGCTTCCTTCGACACAACTACAGTTGCGGTCACTTCACTCGTAGCCGTGTACGTACCGACTGTCCCATCGGATATGCAGGGACAAATGGAGATGCACGCCACCGTAAAGGGGCCGATAAAGAACACCGCTCAGATGGAAGCACACGTGGTGATTCCGACACTGAGTGCCAGCTACCAGGCAATGCAAATCGCCAGCGCGCGGCCCATTCGCGTGGATTACGCCAACTCTGTGATTACTCTTCAGCCGGGAGAGATTCAAGGAACAGATACTTCCCTGCGCTTTCAAGGCAACGTTCCGCTGCAGAACACGGCGCCTCTGACGCTGACCGCTCAGGGTGATGTTAATTTGCGGCTGCTGCGGATGTTGAGCTCCGACTTGAAAAGTTCGGGCTCGCTTAACATTAACCTACATGGTGGCGGGAGTACTCAGCATCCCGAAGTTCAAGGTGACATCCGCTTGCAGGATGTTGCCTTATCGACACTGAGTGTGCCGGTCGGTCTCGACAAAGTGAACGGAACACTGACACTGGCCGACAATCGGTTGCAAATCACTCAACTGACAGGGCAGATGGGCGGCGGAGACATCACGGCGACTGGCGGGATCGCCCTGCGGCCACAATTGCAGATGAACGTGGCGGTCAGTGCCAAGTCGGTGCGCTTACGGTATCCCGAAGGAATGCGCTCGCTTATAAATAGCGACTTAACCTTTGCCGGCAACTCGGACGCTGCAAGCCTTGATGGCCGCGTATTGATTGACAGCCTGGGGTTCAGCAAAGACTTCGATATTGCGGATTTCACGAGCCAATTCAGCGGGAATGCACCTCCGCCGGCAGGCAACACGTTTGCGGACAAGGTGAAACTCAACATTGCGGTGCAATCTACGGCACAACTGGCCGCAGTAAGCTCTGAACTGAGCCTTGAAGGCCAGGCAAACCTGCGTGTGATCGGAACCGCTTCGAACCCGGTGATTGTCGGGCGCACCGAGCTGACCTCCGGCGAGCTCTTCTTCATGAAGCGGCGTTATCAGATCGAGCGAGCCATCGTAAATTTCACGGATCCGAATCGCACTACGCCGGTCGTGAACATGCTCATCACCACTACGATCAACCAATACAACCTGAGTCTCACCGTCATTGGGCCGGTGGAGAAACTCAGAACCAGCTATGTTTCAGACCCGCCACTGCCGCCCGTCGATATCATTAACCTGATTGCGCGGGGCCAAACCACAGAAGAGGCGGCGCCGCCGAGCATGGGCGCGAATTCCGTAATTGCCAACGGCCTCGCCAGCCAGGTCAGCGGCAAGATGGAGAAGCTCGCAGGCCTTTCCAGTCTGCAGATTGACCCGCTGCTTGGCGGAAACAATTCAAATCCATCGGCTCGGGTTGCTCTCCAGCAGCGAGTCACCAAGAACTTTCTGTTCACTTTTTCAACCGACATTACTTCGGCCGAGCAGGAGATTGTGCAAGGCGAATATCAGATCAACAAACGTTGGTCCGTCAGCGCAACCCGCGACGCTAGCGGCGGCTTCTCAGTAGACGGCAAATTTCATTCAACTTTCTAAATCGCATGCAAGCCAGCGAGTCCGACCTCTGGGTTTTTCGCGATGCACGCAGTCTCGTTTCGGGCAGAGTTCTTGTTCGAGAGCTGCGGCAGAGTCTAGACAAACTGTTGGAGGGTTCCGCCGATGAGCAGGGGCTTTCAGAGGCAATCATTCGGGCTGGAGCCCTGGAATCCGCACTGGCTGACACCGGCAGCGCCGGAGGTGAAAGCGCTGCAGCCGTTACCGACAGCGTCAGCGACGCGTTGTTTATCCATCATCCAGACTCGCTAAAGCATGCGGCTTCCGCGCTCGAACACCTGATAATCCCCGACACAATTCCGACCTCGCCACCCGAAGGTTTTTCTTATTACGCAGTGCATCCCCTGGACTTCGTAGCTGCCGCAGATAGCCTCCCGCTGTCGGGTTCTACCGTCGCAGTGATCGGCATTCGCAATATCGGGACAACGCTTAGCGCGATCGTCACCGCGGCTCTCAGAGCGCGAGGACGAACTGGTTCCAGAATTACGGTTCGTCCCAATGGCCATCCGTATGAACGAAACACCACTTTTAGCGATAACCAAAAAGACTGGATCCGGGAACACCTGGATCGTGGCTCTGATTTCGTCGTTGTCGACGAAGGACCTGGCCGGAGTGGTTCCACTTTCTTATCGGTGGGCGAGGCGCTGCTGCAAGCCGGGGTTCCCTTGGACCGGATCACATTTCTAGGAACCCGGGAAGTCGATCCTGGGGAGCTCTGTGCTCAAGATGCGGCCAATAGGTGGAGCAAGTTCCGCTTCCGTGTGGCCCGCCAGGTGAGGCTCACGGATTTCAAGGACTACTCCTACATAGGCGGTGGTGAATGGCGGAAAATCCTTTTCGCGGAGAGACACTGGCCGGAGTCATGGCCTCAGATGGAGCGTCTGAAATTTCTCTCGCCCGACGGAACTCAGATTTTCAAATTCGAAGGAATGGGCCCCCTGGGTGCAGCGGTCCGCGAAAGATCTCTGCGGCTTGCGGCGGCCCGCTTCGGCCCCCAGTTCGAGGATGCGCGAGACGGATTCTCCCGCTACACGGTTATCAGCGGCCATCCTATGTCATTCGCCGAGGTCTCCGAGGATGTGCTTGAGCGCATTGCCCGGTATTGTGCCTTTCGACTTTCTGAGTTCGGTACCGAAAGCAATCAATGTACCTCGCTTCAGCAGATGTTGGAATCGAACCTGACTCGTGAGTTTCACGTGGAACCAAGTAATGATTTGCCACAGCTAGCCACGGAGCTACCAGTCATCGTGGACGGGCGCATGCAACCCCATGAGTGGATCCGCCTGGCGAATCGACGCATGCTCAAAGCCGACGGCGCCAGCCATGGAGATGATCATTTCTTTCCAGGGCCCATCGACATCACCTGGGATCTCGCTGGAGCAGCGGTGGAGTGGAACTTGCCTCCCGATGCCGCCTCGTTTCTGCTTTCACGTTTTTACCAGCTCACCGGCAAGGATCCGCGGCCACTCTTTTCCGTGTTCAAGCTGGCATACGCTGTCTTTCGTGTCGCGTGGTGCAAAATGGCGGCGACTACCGTGCCTGGAACCGAAGAAGAAATTCGCCTAAAGAACGCATACGCCAGGTACTCTGCATGCGTTCGAGAGGAATTGCAGCGAGGAAATTTCGCCAAGTCCAAAACCGTAAAGAACTGGGTTGTGAATAATACGAGCACCCCCGTTTTCAGAGAGGAAGCACGACAACAAACCCGTACCGCAGACTCCACTCCGGTTCTACATGATTGCTCCGATTGCACGTGAACCTGGATCTTCGTATCTTGGACGATTGCATACGGCAGCGCCGGTGCGGTGAGGAGAACATTTATGCGATTTGATTCCGAGAAAACTTTACGACTGCTGCGCGCAATTCTCAGTGGTGACGTGGAAGTTCGTCCCAAGCAAATCTACTCAGGCCTTCCGGCGTTTCTTGCTGGTCTAGGCACCGGCATCGCAGTGGGCATTCTCTTCGCTCCTGACTCAGGCGAAGAGACGCGAAGCCGGCTCGCTGACCGCGCAAGGCAGGGTGTCGAATACGCCAAAGAAAAAGGCCAGGACTTGGGTAAACGCGCTCAGGAAGCTGTGGGTCGAGTTCGAGAAGAGACCGATACTGGGACAGGCTCCGCAAAGACGGCGTAAGTAATCTCGCACAAAGGCTCGCGTACATGCTTGGCAGTCCCGGCGCGAGCCGTATTGTGTCTACATAGTTCCCCCTACCACCTTTGTGCCGAATCTCACACTACTTGGCCATTGGCACCTTGTGTGTCAGAGATTATTGTTACCAGCGAGATAACACAACTAAACGCAGGAGCTGCAGGCCCTCTCTTCTGGCCAGGCCTGGTTCAGAACTCCGTGATATTTTCTGGCGCGTTTTAGAGATCAGGAACATTTGCATGTCAGGCATCCCTCAAGCTGCCCAATCACGTGTTCGCGTACTCGTGGTTGACGACCACGAAGTCATGAGATTGGGAATCCGCAATCTGGTAGAAAACCGCAGCGGTTGGAGTGTTTGCGCCGACGCTGCGAACGGACGAGAGGCCATCGAAAAAGCCCTGCAATTTCTCCCGGACGTCATCATCATGGATATAACCATGCCGGTCATGAACGGACTCGAAGCCTCGGCAGAGATCGCGAAACAACAGCCCAACATACCCATCATTCTCTTTTCTCTGCATTTGACCGAAGACTTGTTTCAACATTTTCAGAGTGACGCGATCAGAGGTGCGGTCGCCAAGGGAGACGCGGCTCGCGATCTGCTCCAGGCAATCGAGACCGTGCTTGCGGGCGGCACATTCTTCCCACAGCCAAAACCAGCGCCCGCACCACATAGGTCATTCCTTGTTGGATTCACTCAGAGTTAGTTCCCTCGCCGGATCGGTCAGAACTCAAAATATCCACTGCCGGTTGGACGCAGAGTGCTGGCGGCGTCGCCATCCGAAAGCAGGCCTGCGACTCCTCGCAGGGTCTCCCACGCTGCAGCGGTCAGCGCTGGATCTGCGCTCACGACCTCGCGGATCATCTTCCACGCCGCGACATTAAACGCACCCTCCGGTGGAGGTCCCATGGCTAGCGAGACAGAACACTGCGGGCAGAAACAAATCCGCTGTGCTGCCGATTTCTGGCGCGGTCTTACGCCCACGGTCTGCGCGAACATATAGACCGCAACCGATTTGTGCCCTGCCTCCAACTCCCGATTGCAGCGAAGACAATAAAGGTTTTCCAAGGTCGTTCCCGGCAGTTCCTTAGAAATAGCGGGACGACGCGCAGGCCGCAAGTATGTAGATGGATTCACAAGCTTCGAACTTCCAAAGAGAAGCATTCCGTTCGTAGGCTCTAGCTAACAGTTAAGAGCTAACGGCTAAGAGCTTCACTTCCGGAGAATCAAGCTGTGCTCTAGCCAGAGACAGCTGCCTTCGTGCACTCTAAGGTTGTGAGCGCTGCAGACTCCCGATTTGCAAGCGGCCAATCAGCAGCTCAGGCCCATCATTCCTCATTTAAGTTCTTTTCACTTTCGCAGCTTCGAAAACTGCGCGGGTGTGAACAGGTGGCGGCAGTGTGCTATCGGATCCGCAGTAGCGGAATCGAATTTTTGCTGGTTCGGACCGGCAGCGGACACTGGACCTTCCCGAAGGGCGGCGTGGAACCAGGCTTGACTCACGCCCAGGCGGCTGCGCTCGAGGCTTTTGAAGAAGCGGGAGTTCATGGCCGCATCGAGGAAACTGCCTTCACCCGCTACATTCGTCGCAAGCACAATCGGCGTTCGCCTCGCCGAGAAATTGCCACTCATGCTCATCTTTGTGAGGTGTCGTGGTTGGACGAGCCTCGGGAAGCTGATCGAGATCCTGGTTGGTTCCCTGCTGAGAAAGCGAAACAACGTTTACAGCGTGACCGCACGCCTGACTATGCTGCGGAACTCGCACGCGTAGTCGACTCTGCTGTGATTCGTATCCAACGACAACTCAACAGACGCAGAAGAGTTGACTAAGTCTGCGGCTCACTCGGATGCGAGCGAAGCGACCGGGCGATCAGCGCCAACCCGCCCACAAGCAGGATTAACATCACAACCGTGTTGAACAGGCTGGTTGGCTGAAAGTAGATGTGCATGTTGGCGATCACTCCTGCCAGGATAAAAAGTGCTCCGCCCGCAGTAAGCAGCCAGCCGAGAATGTTTCGTCCATTCCAAAAGAGAATGCCGACCCCGAACAACATCGGAAGCAGCGTAATTCCGAAAGTGTTGGTACCGTAGAAACTCCAATAGGAACCGACTACGTTCACCTGGTTCGCGAGAAGATAGCCTCCGATACAAGCCATCACGAGGCCGATCAGAAACTCGCCAAGACCGCCAGGTGTCCCACCAGCGTCGCGAAAAGAGCGGTTTTCCATGTGTGGGAGGATACCAAAGTACGATGGCGATCTTGTACCACGATCCCACCCGCAGGATGGATCATGGCGATGTGCTCCCATGATGCTGGGACTAGAATTCGAGGGGAGGTGGATTTCATGCCGAAGGAGAATGCATCCAAACCAGACTCTGGCGTGGCACAAGCAGCTGAGCATGTGGCAGGAGCTTACAAGCTGCTGAAGGCTCTGCAAGAAAAAATCGACGAACATCCCGAAATTGGACAGGCGGTTAACAAGCTGGAAACGGCGCTTGCTATCCTCGAAATACAGACGGGCGGAATGCTGTAAGGGAATACTGTCGTATCTGTCTGTTGGTGAGATGGCGACTATCGCCTGTTATGAACTCGCGGAGTGAATCTCCATTTGGGTGGGAGATTTCTTGTGGAGCACATGTAGAGTGAAGCGATGCGAGCGATTCCTGTAGTCCGATGCACTGATGTGAAGAGGTCGCTGGCCTTCTACACCGGCGTTCTGGACTTTAAGAAGAAATATCCGGTGGCAAGTGATGCAGATTGGGTGATTGATTTGGTGCAAGGGGATGCGGAGATTCAGCTATCGCAACATGCGGGCGACGGCGCATTTGGATGCGCGATCAATCTTCGTGTGAAGGATGTGGACTGTCTCTTCAGAAAATACGTGGAGCGCGGCCTGGATACCACAGGGCACGAAGATTCGCCGGTGCATCGTGGGCCCGTGAATCAGACATGGGGTATCCGCGAGTTTTATGTGACTGATGCCGATGGCAATACGCTGCGCTTTGGAGAGCCCCTACCGTAGGAACGCACAACCAAGACCGACGAGGCACTGCGCGTTTTCAGCAGCGTCTTTCGGCCATGCCGATAAATGCCGGCCGACTCGGCTTCAGCCATCTCCTCAAGCAGCTCCGGACGACGAAGCAGCGCCGGAACCCGCGTGGCGCTGCAAGAAGCTTAACGTCTTCGCGTTGAACTCCTCAACCTTCTCGTAAATCGGAGCATGGGCGCATCCTTCAAAGATCAGCAGCTCAGAGTTCCGAATCGCCTTCAGCCGATTCGCGAATCGAGTGGAAGTGGCCACATCGTGGCGTCCAAACGTGATCAAAGTCGGCGCCGTAATCCGACTCAGCTGCGCTTCGGCATCATGGGCTATCACGGCATTCGACTGCTGGATGAAACTCGCCACAGACTGGGCGGGCCGGCTCCGCACAAATTCGGCCAATGCTTGGATGTAATCTGGTTTGGCGGCATACAACTCAGGCGTAAAGCACCAGGGGAATAGGGTGAGAATCACCATCTCCGGAACACTCTCCAGCGCCTTCACCGTCACCTGTAGCCCTTGCACCACGGCTTTCAGAAACGCGTCCGACTTCGGCCAACCACTATGCAGCGACAAGGAGGAGACCGTGTCGGGGTACTTAGCCGCCACCCACATGCCTATGGCCGCGCCGAGGGATAGGCCGGAGACATGCGCCTGTCGGATTCCCAAGGCCCGCATAAAAGCGGCAACGTCGTCGGCGAGAAGCTCGGTGGAATAGGCGCTCTCAGTTTTGTCCGTTTCCCCTGTCCCCCGCAGGTCGAGAGAAATGCACGTAAAGTGCTTGGCATATTCTGCGACCTGGAAGGCATAACAGGCGTGATCGGCGGCCAAGTACGGAATGAGAATAAGCGGCTCGCCGGTTCCTTGCTGGTCATAGTTTATGGTGATGTTGTTCGCTTTGACCTTAGGCATGGGAATCTCTCTTGGTTAGACGGCATTAAGTCGAAAGCACCGCTTCAGTTCTCGTAGTGGCAACACCTGCTCCGGCCAGCTCCCTTTCAATCTTGCTATTAATGTTGCGTTCAGCGAACTCTGCGGCCACTCGAATCGCGTTCTTGATTGCATTAGTGTTTGAAGATCCGTGGGTAATAAAGCACACGCCTTTGACACCCAGAAGCGGCGCGCCACCGTACTCGGTGTGGTCCAGCCGCTTCTTGAAATCCGCATAGGCGCTGCGTGAAAGCAGGAATCCGACTTGCCTGGTGATCGTAGCTTTAAGACTTTCCTTCAGCGTAGCACGCACGAGATTGGCTACGCCCTCGGAGGTCTTCAACGCAACGTTGCCGACAAATCCATCGGCGACGATCACATCTACCGTGCCGTTGTATAAGTCGCGCCCTTCCACATTGCCTACGAAATTCAGCGGTAGCTTCTTGAGCAGGTGAAAAGCATCGCGCGTAAGATCGTTTCCCTTACTCTCCTCTTCTCCGATCGAAAGCAGCCCGACTCGCGGACGGCGCGTGCCAAACATGCTACGAAAATAAATTTCGCCCATCACAGCAAATTGTTCGAGATTGTGCGGCTTGCAATCGACGTTAGCGCCGACATCGAGCAGGATAGCGGTCGTAC
Source organism: Acidobacteriota bacterium (assembly GCA_003224905.1). Lineage (GTDB taxonomy): Bacteria > Acidobacteriota > Terriglobia > Terriglobales > Acidobacteriaceae > QIAA01. The sequence goes on along the minus strand of QIAA01000048.1, from coordinate 54,369 downwards.
CCACCGCAGTCGGGAAAACTGCGGCCAGCGCCGGACGATCGACTCCCGGAAGACCGCCCAAAACCATCTTTGCCGTTGCCATCGCGGCTCCGGTATTCCCGGCGGTAATGAAGCCTGCGGCCCGGCCTTCGCGGACCAGGCGAAGGCCAACGCGCATGGAAGAATCGCGTTTGGCGCGTACAGCCTGCACCGCCTTGTCTTGCATACCGATGATTTCGCTGGCGTGAACGATCTCTAAGTTAAGAGCGGCGGCAGAAGGATGGCGGGCCAGCTCGGGTTCCACCGCCTCCCGGTGCCCCACCAGAAGCACGCGCACGTCGTAGTGCCGCGCCGCCTGGATCGCACCTTCGACCTCTGGCTTGGGGGCGCGGTCGGAGCCCATCGCGTCCAAAGCTATGACGCTTGGCATGGATTGCTGAAGGCCTAGCTGGCTTCCTTGACCTCTAGAACTTCGCGGCCCTTATAGTATCCGCATTTCGGGCAGGCGCGATGTGGAAGTTTGCGCTCGTGGCAGTTTGGGCACTCGGAAAGCGAGCGAGCCGTCAGGGCATCATGGGCTCGCCGGCTGCCGGTGCGTGCTTTGGAATGTCGACGTTTCGGATTGGGCATCAGGTTTCCTCGTGTTTGCTCGGGCTTGGCCGAGTCGTGTTTCGTATCAGTGATCCATCTTGTCGCGGAGTTCTTTCAGCGCAGACCAACGCGGGTCTTCAACTGGTTCGGCGCAGGAGCACTGCTCGACGTTCAAGTTCTTGCCGCAATGCGGGCAAAGACCCTTGCAGTCCTCTCGACAAATTGCTTTCAGGGGAACGGCAAGCAGGATCTGCTCCCGCAGTACATCCTCCAAAAGCAAGCCTTTCCCTTGATAGTAACTGATCTCTGCTTCCGTGGCAGTTACAGTTCGCTCTTCCTCACCGGCATCCGTCCCTTGGGGACGATAAAGCAGATCGAACTCTCGCGCGACAGTCTGGACGACAGGCTCCAGACATCGCGCACAAAACAGCTGGACAGCAGTATCGAAATCACCCTTCACTCTTATGTCTTTGATTATGTGACGCTTACTGTGATGCTCTTCAACCAGTTGCGCTTGTCCCTGAGTGTGCAGCGACTTCACCTGCCGGAGATCAGGACCGAGGTCGATCGCATCCGGGGCGAAGTCCTCCGTGAAATCGACAGGATGGAGTTCCAATTCATGAAGTTCGATAAACATGGGAAACCACCGCGCCCCCACCCACATACCGCGAAGGCCGCGGAAGCACGCTCAGAGTGTAAGTTCTTCTGGGAGCAAAGCTTAAGAATAAAGGCGCGACGTTGGGGTGTCAAGGAACAGAGACGGTGGGTAGTGGGGCTACTAGCCCACTACCAGACGGTGGGTACTGTTACAGTTCGTTCCTGTTCCTCGGGAGGGCGCCCCAGCCGGTATGCCGTGGTCAGGCGCATTCGCCCTCGACACTAAGACAGGACAGCCCTGTTGGACATGTGGCGGCATGACAAACAACAGCAATACGCAGTGGCCGAACTTACCTGAATGCGTAAAGCTCTATCATAGTGATCCCGACTGAAGGATTCCCAAGACCTGATCCGCACTGAGAACTGAGAACTGAGAACCGAGAACTGGGAACTGCCCCGACAAAACCGAAATTACGTTTTCCTTGGAGTTTGTCACTGCAAAGTTTTTGGACGCAGGTTTTCCGGTAGTCGCAAAGAGAGCTCGTCCCAAACACTGTCTGCACGATCTCTACCCGTGCCCGATCCCCGATATCTTAAACACTATTTGAGACCTAACGCGTGCAACGTGACGTCATCCGGAACGGCACGGCCATTCTGCTTCGGTGCTACGGCGAAGCCGCCGGCGTAGTCCCACATCGCCCAACCAATTCCGTGTTGCTCTAATGCGGTTCGCACATCTCGAATCCAGGCGGCGCGATCTTTCGGGTCAGAAACTTTGCGGTACGCTCCGAATTCATTACACACCAGCGGGATGTTGCGCCGCTTCGCCCATTCGGCAACGGCGCCGATTTCGGTATCGATCCGCGCTGAGTCCCAGTGTTCAAGCCCATAACGCAGAACGTACAGGCGATTGATTTCATCTGGAACCTGCGCTGCCACTTTCTGCGCCGACTCAGGGTTTGACGGATATGGCAGTCCAGAAACCGTGTGCCAGAAGTTGACGCCCCAGGTCGCTCCCTGATGAGTGAACACGTGAGGCTCATAGAAATGAAAGTTATAAATCACGTTGGGATCGCGCAGCAGATCGAGGAAGAGAAGATCATCATCGTCAGACCATCTCGCGCCGGCGGCGATGATCGTGTGCTGCGGTGCCCCTTCGCGGATGGCGGCCGCAAGCTTCGTCTGCAGCCCCGCCCAGCGAAAGCGATCGCGGACTTCGGGTTCGTTCAAGATCTCGAAGAACACGCGGTCGGGATCTAGTTTGGAGTAGTGTCGCGCCAGCGCCCGCCAGTAGTCCGTAAATTGCTCGGTGAACTCACCCTCACTGGCAAGTTTCGTCTTGAACTCGCTTTCCGGATGAACGTCAATGACAACCGCGAGCCCCTGCTTCAGGATCATTTGCACCGCGGTATCGAGCCAGCTCAGATAGTCGGCTGGGATTTCGTCGGCGTGGCCGCGAGACATCATGGGCTGCGGGTTCACGCTGAGCCGCACATGATCGAAGCCCATGGACTTGATCAGCGCGATGTCCTCGGCGGTAGTCCAGCTTTCGAAGTGTTCTTTGCTGTAACCCTTGGGATCGTAAACCTGAGCGAACCAATGGCTGGTGTTGATGCCGTGGCGCAGGTGAGCGAGCCGGGCAGATGGAACTGAGTTTGGCGGTGGCTGTTGGGCAGCCACATGACTCGCAAGAGTTATGCAAATCGCTATGGCACTTAGAAAACAGAATCGAATCTTCATGGCAAGCGCACAACTGATTCGTATCAGGGCATCGCTTCAGCGATGTCGTAAGTCACGCAGATTCCATCGCGCCTTCAGGCGCTGGGGTGAGGGAATGGAGTTTTTCCGCAGCCTCCTTCGCTGCTGCGCGATTCCGAGATTATGCGCCATCTAGCTCAGAATCGGCAGCGCCCGAATCCGCTTTTTGGTCGCGGAGTAAATCGCATTGCATAGTGCCGGAGCAAGCGGTGGAACCGGCGGTTCTCCGGCCCCGGTGGGCGCTTCCGTACTCTCGACGGAATAGGCCTCGACCTTGGGCGCTTCGTTCATGCGAAGGGGCTCGTACTGGTCAAAATTGCCTTGCACCACCCGGCCCTTGTCGATGGTGATCTGCGCTCGCAATGCATTGGTCAGCGCGTAAATCACCCCACCTTCGATCTGCTGTTCCAAAATGCGGGGATTGATCACCTGCCCGCAATCGATCGCAGCAATCACGCGATGCACCCGCGGCTTGTCGTTCTCCATCGAGATCTCGACCACCTCCGCCGCGTAAGTATTAAACGAAGCAAAGCAGGCGATCCCCTGATGATGTCCTGCCGGAAGCGGCTTGCCCCATCCGGCCTTGTCCGCGGCCATTTGCAACGTGGCCCGCATGCGCCCCGTTTGCCAGCCGTTCAGATTTTCATCTTTCGCGAGCAACCGAAGCCGCAGTTCAAGCGGGTTCTTGCCGCCCGCCACAGCAATCTCGTCGAGAAATGATTCGCTCGCGAAGCCTGCTTGCAGGGCATTCACCGACCGCATCCACCCCAAGGGCACTGACGTGTCCGTCATCACGTAATCGACGAGCGCATTGGGAAAAGCGTAAACAAATGACGCTTCGTCTTTGACCTCAGAATCGATCCCGTCCACCGCGGGAAATCCCTTCTGAACGTTAATCCCCGGCATCACGATGCGATGCGAGAACAACACAGGCCAACCCTGTCCGTCGAGGACCGCACTCAGGTGGTGATAGCTCGCAGGTCGATACGTCGAAAACCGCATATCGTCTTCGCGAGTCCAGATAACCTTGATGGGAGCTTTCGCGGCTTTCGACACCAGCGCCGCCTCGACGGCGTAGTCATGCTCAAGGCGACGGCCAAATCCTCCGCCCAACAATGTGATGTTCACCATCACCTGATCGGGATCGAGCCCAACTGCCTGCGCGACCGAATCCCGAACATCCTGCGGCACCTGCGTAGGCGCCCAAATCTCGCAACTCGATCCGCGAAATTCGGCGACGCAGTTGCCCGGCTCCATCGGAGCATGCGCCATGAAGGGCAACTGGTACGCGGCTTCAATCCTGCGGCCGGAAATTTTCGAAATGTCCCCTGCCGTATAGAGCGGGACAGCTTTGCCGGACGCAGACTTCTTCAACGATTCAAAAATCGCGGCAGAATTCAGATCTTTGTTGGGACCCTCGTCCCAGGAAACGTTCAGCACCCTGCGGCCTTCCATCGCACCCCAGGCACTGTCGGCGACAACTGCGATCGCCGAATCGCTGACCTTGCCGACATAACTTACGCCCGATATTTTCCTGGATTCCTTGTCATCGAAGCCGGCGACCTTCCCTCCGATCACTGGAGAGCGCGCGAGCACGGCGTACTTCATGTTAGGAACGCGAAAATCGATGCCGAAGATTGCGGAGCCATTCGCTTTGTCCGCTGTATCCAGCCGCGACAACGGTTTGCCGACAATTTTGTAATCTTTGGCTTGCTTCAGCGGAGGATCGGTGGGCACGGGCAGCGTTGCCGCCCGATTTGCCAGTTGACCATAGCTCAGACGGCGGCCTGATTCCGCATGCACGATTGCACTGTTTTCCGCCTTGCAGGCCGAGCGAGCCACGCCCCACTCCAGAGCGGCGGCGCTGATCAGCATCTCGCGCGCGGCGGCGCCGGCTTTGCGCATCGGGTCCCAGGTAGTGCGCACGCTGGCGCTGCCTCCGGTGCTCTGGTCGCCGTACAGCGTGCTGGCGCCCGCCTGCTCAATGGTGATCTGCTTCCAATCCGCTTCGAGTTCTTCCGCCAGGATCATGGGAAGGGATGTCCACACACCCTGCCCCATCTCGGAGCGCGCCACGACGACCGTGACTTTTCCATCCGGCGCAATACGCAGGTAAGCGTTCGGCTCGAACGCACCTTTGCTGGATTTGTGAGGAAGATAGAAGCCGATCACAAGTCCAGCGCCCGCCGCGGCGCCTGCGATCAGAAAATCTCGGCGGGAGCGGGATGCGGGCGAGCCGCTGGGTTGTTCCTGCGCCGCAGCGGGAGTTCGCAAATCAGTGGCCATAGGAGGAGTCCGGGAGGTTTAGCACCACATGGTAGCTGAAAGAAGATAAAAGGGGAATGAGAGTGCTGTCTAGCGAGCTCTACCAGATGGTTTTCAGCAACGTGCACGCGCGAATTTTCTCATCCTGTGTGACTAGCGGCAAAGCCTCGGCTTGCGCGGTAGCGCCTATTAGGCGGTCGGCAGGATCACGCGGGTAATCGAACGGCAGATATGCTGCCAGAATGGCGACCTCCGGCGTGATTGGCCGCACGACCGCGCCCAAAGTTTCCAAGATCTGATTTATGGATGCCGCAACGCTGGCGTACGTGGAGAGCCGCCCGCGCGTGAACAATGAAGCCAACTCCCAGAGGCTGATGGCCGATATGGCCATGCCGTCTGAAACGCGAGCTCTTTTTAGCGCAGAAACGGCAGCCCGTGACAAGCGCCGGGGTTCCACAGTCGCCCACACTGCTACATGCGTATCTAGCAGGATCAACGAGCCGACTCCCAGGCGTCCGGGTCCTCGATTGGCTGGGTAATATCGCCTACAATTTTGATAACAGCGGACAATTTCCCGAGAAAATCATCGGACGCTGGCTCTGCCGGCACGAGCTTGGCTACGGGTTTTCCCTTCTTCGTGATCAGCACCGGCTGGCGCGTAGAGTTCACTTCGTCCATCACGCGCAGGCATCGCGCCTTGAATTGGCCGGCGGGCATGGTCTTCATAATTCTTGCTCCTTCATATGACCATGGTCATTATATCATGACTATGTACATGTGATCCTGACAGCCGCGAGGCTCAATGTATTTTCGGCCGATTCAAGCCCCATAGTTCACGTCCTTACGCGAACCGAAACCATCCTCATCGAGAATTGACGTGAAGCTCATGCTGCCCCACACTGAAAGCTCATGAAAAAGGTTCGAGTGGGAATCCTGTTCGGCGGACGCAGCGGAGAGCACGAAGTTTCGCTGCTTTCTGCGGCCTCGGTTTTCAAGGCCATAGATCAACAAAAATACGACGTCGTGCCCATCGGCATCACTAAAGAAGGGCGGTGGGTTACAGCCTCTGACGCCGAGCGGCTCCTGCATGGAAAGCCGCTGGACCACGAATCGCGCCACCTCCGCGCGGGCGATCCAGACGTAACCCCGGGGGCCGCAGTGCTGGCCAGCGGCGAAGCAGTTGTAGTCCCTCCCGAGCCCAGGCAAGCGGGAATGATGCCCTTTCAATCCGATTCCGCGCCCACACGCCGCGCTGCCGACCGCGCGATCAACGTGGATATCATCTTTCCCGTTCTGCACGGCACTTTTGGCGAGGATGGCACTATCCAGGGACTGCTTGAGCTAGCCGATCTCCCCTACGTCGGCGCGGGCGTTCTCGGCTCCGCCGCCGGCATGGACAAGGACATCATGAAGTCCTTGTTCCGTGCTGCCGCATTGCCGATCGTCAAGCACGTCACCGTTTTGCGAGGTGACTGGGAAACCGAACCTAAGAAAGTGCAGAAGGTGGTCGAGAGCAAGCTGAAGTATCCGGTGTTCGTCAAGCCGGCAAACCTGGGATCGTCTGTTGGAATCTCGAAAGCTCACGACCGGCAAGAGCTCGGCCCGGCAATCGAAGAAGCCGCCAGGTACGACCGCAAGATTGTCATCGAAGAAGGGGTCGGCGGCAAAAAGCAGAAAGCCCGTGAGATCGAATGTGCGGTGCTCGGCAACGACCAGCCCGAAGCTTCCGTCCTCGGCGAAATCGTCCCCTGCAAGGAGTTTTATGACTACGATGCCAAGTACCTGGACGAAGGATCAGCGCTGATCGTTCCGGCGAAGTTGAGCAAAGCTGAGACAAAAAACGCCCGCGAACTTGCTGTGCACGCCTTTAAAGCAGTGGACTGCTCCGGGCTCGCCCGCGTGGATTTTCTGATGGACCCCCGCACCCGAAAGATTTTTGTGAACGAGATCAATACCATGCCGGGGTTCACATCCATCAGCATGTACCCCAAGCTGTGGGCCGCTTCGCGATTGCCTTATCCAGAGTTAATCGAGCGACTGATTCGACTCGGCCTGGAGCGTCACGCGGATAAGAAAAAGAACCAGTACACTCGGCAGTGATTCGTCGAGATTGTTCCTTGCTAATTCCCCCTTGACCTGCCCGCTCCACAATCATTATCATCAGTTCAAGTTTGCTCTTAGGAGCAGACCTTGGATTTCATGCAGAGTGGCTGAGGGACGAGCCCGAAGAAGCCACGACAACCGGATCGAAAGATAATTTCGGTCGCCCGGTGTCAACTCTCTCCCGGAGACGGGGAACATGAGATTCGGGGTGCGGAGTTCAGGCATCTCGTTCCTCTTTTCCTAATCCGGAAAAGAGGTTTTCCGTTTTAGGGCACTTTTCAGCTCGTCCCGGCTGCTGAAAGCGATTAGCCCATGCCCCATTATGAATTGCGCTGCCGGGAATGCGGGAAAAGCTGGGGAAACCAGCCCCGCTCGATTTGCGACGACTGTTTCTCTCCCCTGGAAATTTCCTACGACTATGACGCGCTTCGCGGTCAGGTCACACGAGAGCGCATCGCGCAATGCGCTGCAAATATTTGGCGATACTCAGATCTATTGCCCTTGCCCGAGAATTTCGAGCCGTCCTTGCCCGTAGGATTCACGCCGCTGCTGCACGCGCCTCAGTTGGCGAAGCAATTGGGAGTGAAGAAGCTCTACTTGAAGAATGACGCCGTATGTCTGCCGACACTCAGCTTCAAAGACCGCGTAGTCGCAGTCGCACTGGCGCAGGCGCGCAGTTTCGGATTCGAGGTGGTTTCCTGCTCCTCAACCGGAAACCTTGCCAACGCCGTGGCCGCTCAGGCTGCGCGCAATGGCTTCAAAGCCTGGATTTTTATTCCTGCGGATCTCGAACCCGCCAAGATTCTCGGCACCCAGGTGTTTGGCGCGAAGCTGGTTCGCATCGCGGGCAGCTATGACCAGGTAAATCGCCTGTGCTCGCAGATCGCCGACGAGCATCGCTGGGGCTTCGTCAATGTGAATTTGCGTCCCTACTACGCAGAAGGTTCAAAGACCGTCGGCTTTGAAATCGCCGAGCAGCTCGGCTGGCGCCTTCCCGACAACATTGTCGTTCCCATGGCGGGCGGCTCGCTTATCACAAAAATCAAGAAAGCGTTCGACGAACTGATCACGCTAGGCCTTGTTGAGCCCAAGACGGTACGTTTTTTTGGCGCGCAGGCTACGGGTTGTTCGCCAATTTCCACGGCGGTCAAAACCGGAGAGACTGATATCCAGCCGCAGAAGCCGTCGACGATTGCGCGCTCGCTGGCCATCGGCAATCCCGCCGACGGCCACTATGCAATCAAGACCATAACTAAAAGCGGCGGCTGGGCCGAGGACGTCTCCGACAGCCAAGTGGTTGAAGGCATCCAGTTGCTGGCCGAGACTGAAGGAGTTTTCACGGAAACCGCAGGCGGCGTCACCGTCAGCTGCGCTCGCAAGCTGTGTCTGCAGGACCGCATCCTTCCAGATGAAACAACGGTGCTCTGCATCACCGGCAATGGCCTGAAGACGACGGATGCACTCGCGGGAAGATACGAACTGGAAGAACCGATTCCGCCAAAGATCGCCGAATTCGACAAATACCTAGACAAGGCTCTGGAAGTTCCTGAGCCCGCGGTGGCATAACATGACTATCACCGTTCAAATTCCCACCGCCCTGCGCCGGCTCACTGCGGGAAACGCGCAGCTTACCTGTTCAGCCTCCAACTTGGGCGAGCTGTTCTCGGTGCTCGACCAGCAGTTCCCTGATCTCAAGCCACATCTTCGCGACGAGGCAGGCCAGACGCGGCGCTTTCTAAATGTCTACGTAAACGAGGAAGACATCCGCTTCCTCGGCGGCAACTCGTATTCTTTTCATGATGGAGATGAAATTCTGCTGGTGCCATCGATCGCCGGTGGCTAGCAGGGTTCATGTAGGGACAGCCGCCCCCGGCTGTCCGGCGGAGCGAAGCTCCGCTGTTCCATGCTCAACACATTGCTTGGGCCATATCCAGGAATAGTCCTCCCAGTTTGAAACCAAGCCTCGCCGCACTGGATTTTGCCGTATATATTCGATTTTCTGATCCAAGCTTTCTGAACATCGCAACACATGATCAAATGACTCTGTCTGCCACACCTTCCCTTTGCGACCCAAGATTTTGTTGATCTTGTGGGCTGACGCTCCCTTAACCGCATCCGTGATTTCCGCAAGCGAGCAGACTTCCATTCTGTGCTCATTCACAAGCGGTGCACAGATCACCGCTGGGTACTACCAGAGCTTGCCCGCAAGGTCGTGTTGGATTGCTGCTTGCACGATGATGGAACCACAATGGCTCTTCAGATTGTTGTGATCATGCCGGATCACGTGCACTTGATTTTCAGAAGGTCACAAAATGGGGCTTGTTGTCGCCCTGAAAGTGAGGAAGTTGGCGTCGATAGAAGTGTTTTGGCATGCTCTGAGGAACTTGATTCTATTAGTTGATTTTGAAGCTTAGGTAAGAGCTAACCAGATAAGTTGTCCAAGAATCCCAAGTTGGGAAATCTTTGGGTGAGCTGGCGAGCTGCCGCTCGCCCGGACAGCCGAGGGCGGCTGTCCCCACATGTTGTTACCCTTCAGCCGAGCTAAGCTACTATTGAGGCAACCTTCTTCTTGCGGCCAACCCTTACGTACGCATCAGTGGGAACGCTTATGAAAGCGAAGTATCTTCCCTTCATTTTCTCACCCTTGATGGTGACCGCATCCTCTTTTAGCTTGCGACTCGCTTCCGTTGTAGATGAAACCAGTCCGAGCTGAAGCAGAAGTTTCTCCACTCTAGCAATCCTTACTTTAGGATTCCCGTCTAGAACTTTGTCCCAGTCTGCTTTGATGGTGCTTTCATCCGGCAGGTAGAGATGTTTGGTTGGTGCCTCTTCATATGCCCAAGGCGGCTTGGTCCGGTCCTGCGCGTCTTGCACTTCAATCGAAGCGATGGGGACTAATACTTTTTCCGTCGCCTCTAAAACCTGCTCATTCCGCTGGAAGTCTCTCGCCCAGTCCTCCGCTGCCCTAGTCGCCGCATCCGCCGAATGAAAGTCCGCCACAATTTGCCGCGCCAAGTCCTTCTTCGCCTGCATGGGATGCGACTCGCGCTTCATCTTCTCAATCTCCGGCAGCTGCGCGTCGGTGAGCAGTTCGTAGTACCGCCACATCATTTCGTCTGAAATTGACATGATCTTCCCGTACATTTCGAGCGGAGGCTCCTGGATGCCGATTGCATTCCCCAGCGACTTCGACATCTTCTGCACGCCGTCCAGCCCTTCGAGAATCGGTGTCGTAAGCACGATCTGCGATTCCTGGCCGTAAGCCCGTTGCAACTCGCGCCCAACCAACAAATTAAATTTTTGATCGGTGCCCCCGAGTTCAACATCGCATTTCAAAACGACCGAGTCGTACCCCTGCGCCAGCGGGTAGAGCAGCTCATGCAACGCGATTGGCTTTTCATCCTGAAAACGCTTGTGGAAGTCTTCCCGCTCGAGCATCTGCGAGACAGTGAACTTCGCTGTCAGCCGGATCCAATCCGCCGGCTTCATCTTGTCGAACCACTCGCTATTGAAACGAACTTCCGTCTTGGCCTGCGAAAGAATCTTCCACACCTGCGCCATGTAAGTCTTCGCATTGCGCATGATTTCTTCCGCGCTCAGCGGCGGGCGCGTGGCAGAGCGGCCCGTGGGGTCGCCGATCATGCCCGTGAAATCGCCGATCAGAAATGTGACGGTATGTCCGAGGTCCTGAAAATGCTTCAGCTTGCGCAACAGGACGGTGTGGCCTAGGTGCAGATCGGGCGCGGTAGGGTCAAAACCGGCTTTGACCCGAAGCGGCTTCCCCGAGGCGCGAGATTTCTCCAGTCTCTCTCGAAGCTCGGACTCTTTCACGATCTCGGCAGAGCCCTTTTTTATGTAGGTTAACTGTTCGTCGACTGGCGCAAACGGGGACATAGCGGACGATTATAGCTGCAGGGTCGTGTTGCGATAGCTGCTGTGGCTTGGTGAGGTTGATCAAGATATCCGCCAGCCGCACCCTGGATCTCTTATCTCCTTACAAGCCGTCTTCCCGCGATGTCGAAACTTTCCGTCAACACGAGGTTAATCGCTTCGGCGTACGCGATGTGCTCTTGCTCCAGGATGCGGGCGGCGAGACTGCCTTCAGTATCAGTCTCGAGAACCGGCACCGCTTTCTGCACAACGATCGGTCCATGATCCAGTTCTTCGTCTACGAAGTGCACAGTGCAGCCTGCGATTTTCACTCCGTAGGCAAAGGCCTGTTCCTGAGCCTCCAGCCCGGGAAATGCCGGCAAGAGCGAAGGGTGAATGTTCAAAATGCGCCGCGGAAATTGCTGCACGAACCAGGGAGAGAGCAGACGCATGTAGCCGGCCAGGCAGACCAGATCCACATTACGCTGGTGCAACGCCGCAACCACTTCGCCGTCGTGTTCTTGACGCTGTTTACCCTTGGAGGGAATCAGAAGTGCCTCCAATCCCATGCGCTGCGCTATCGCCATCCCTCCGGCATCGGGTTCATTCGAGATCACCACCGCAATTCGGGCCTCGGGAATTTTTCCCGCTGCCACGTTCTTGGCAATAGCTTCAAAGTTTGACCCCCGTCCGGAGAGCAGGATGCCAAGATTCTTCATGAAACCTCCACTGCGCCGCGAAGCACATAATAGTCTACGCACCCAACGGTGTGATCCGAATCACTGTGTTGTTAAAACCAGAGGACTAGCCTGAGGTAAAGCGCAACATCTAAAGACGTGTAGGAAGCATCGTTGTGTTGTCTCGTGCCTCCTTCTGTCGATTATTATAGTTTTGACACCATGTACCAGGATTTCCATGCCATGGATCGTTGGTCTAAAAGGACGGTCCACTGCATTTATCAGGCGCTCATTGTCGCCATCGCAACCCGGCACGCCGATGCTGTAGACGTCAAGTTTCTGGTCGACGGCCGTCCGGTTTGGGTCGCCCTGCCGCATCCGGCGTGGGTGGAATACCAGCGGCGCACCGGAAAGCAAATTACGGACCCTCTGGCTATCGAGATTGCCGGGCACTTTTGCAAGACTGCCTTAGAAACCGGCGAGGGCCTCGGACGCGAAATGTACTCGCTCACTGTAGAAGATACTCTTCAGCATCTGGAAGCAGCGGTAAAGGAAATACGTGTACAGGAACCCGGCACACAGGAGATGAGTCCTGTCTACCGGACGGGTTAACTAGTGCGACGTATCCGAATCATAAAGCAAACCCCGGTTGCTATCAGGAGAGGCACTCATGTCCAGTATGACAATTGACGTGGAAGCTGCGCCGAGTCATAAGCGCCATACGCGCCTCGCACAGTGGGTGGAAGACGTAGCGCAGATGTGCAAACCCGACCGCGTGCATTGGTGCGACGGCTCGCATGACGAATATCAGGCAATGCAACGGCTGATGATCTTGAGCGGCACGGCTATTCCCCTGAATGAGCAGAAACGCCCCAACAGCATTCTGGTTCGCTCGGATCCCGCCGATGTTGCCAGAGTCGAAGACCGCACCTTCATCTGTTCTCGCCACAAGGAAGACGCCGGTCCGACCAACAACTGGGAGGACCCGGAAAAGATGACCCGCAAGCTGCGGGAGCTTTATGCGGGATGCATGGTCGGACGCACCATGTACGTGATCCCGTACAGCTTGGGCCCGATCGGATCAGAGATCTCACGGCTCGGCGTGGAAATCACCGATTCTCCTTACGTCGTAGCCAGCATGCACATCATGACCCGAGTCGGCACGAGCGTGCTGCAAGCCTTTGGCGTAGACGGTGAGTTCGTTCGCGGCCTGCACTCAGTTGGCGCGCCTCTTGCGCCGAACCAGGCCGATACCCCCTGGCCCTGCAACTCCCGCGATAAATACATCTGTCATTTTCCTGAAACTCGAGAAGTCTGGTCGTACGGCTCCGGTTACGGCGGCAACGCTCTGCTGGGAAAAAAGTGTCACGCCCTTCGCATCGCCTCGGTGCAGGCCCGTGATGAGGGCTGGATGGCCGAGCACATGCTCATCCTCAAACTAACCAATCCGGAGGGCCGCGCGAAGTATATGACCGCCGCCTTTCCCTCCGCCTGCGGCAAGACCAACCTCGCCATGCTGATCCCGACGATTCCCGGATGGAAGGTTGAGACTGTAGGCGATGACATTGCCTGGATGAAAATTGGCGCTGATGGCCGCCTGTACGCCATCAATCCTGAATACGGATTCTTCGGTGTGGCGCCGGGCACGAGCATGAAATCGAATCCCAATGCTCTGCTCACAGCCACCAAAAATTCCATCTTTACAAATTGCGCAATGACTCCCGACGGCGACGTCTGGTGGGAAAGCATGACAAGCGAGAAGCCGGCGGAATTAGTGGACTGGCTTCGCCGCCCCTGGTTCCCCGCATCCGGACGCAAAGCCGCCCATCCCAATTCGCGGTTCACCACCCCCGCGCACCAGTGTCCCGTCATCGCTCGCGAATGGGAAGACCCTCGCGGTGTGCCAATTGACGCAATCCTGTTCGGGGGCAGGCGAGCCGGAGTATTACCGCTCATTACCGAAGCCTTCAACTGGCAGCACGGAACCTTTTTGGGCGCTACCGCCAGCAGTGAGACTACGGCCGCCGCCGTGGGCAAGGTCGGTCAGCTTCGCCGCGATCCCATGGCCATGCTCCCCTTCTGCGGCTATCACATGGGTAACTATTTCGGCCACTGGCTGAACATGGGCAAAAGCTCATCCCCCTCGAAGCTTCCAAAAATCTTCTACGTGAACTGGTTCCGGCAAGATGAGAGCGGGAAGTTCCTGTGGCCGGGCTATGGCGAGAACAGCCGGGTACTCAAGTGGGTTTTCGACCGTTGCGATGGCAAAGTGCACTCGGTAGAGACGCCGATCGGCCGCTTGCCTGAACCCGCCGATTTGGATACCCGCGGGCTGGATCTCCCGCCCGATAGTCTTGCGAAACTCTTGAGGGTGGACATAGACGGATGGATGGCAGAAATTGCCAGCATCAGGCAGCATTTCGCTCAGTTTGGCAGCCGGTTGCCTCAGGGCTTGAATGACGAAGTAGCAGACCTCGAGAAACGTTTGAAAGTGTTGAAGAACTGAGTTTCCGGGTTGGCGTGTGATCTCCCAAGTTCCAGATGAATTACCGATTTATCAACTGTTTTCCTCATCCTCTCGGAAGTTGTAGCATCCAATTAGAATCCAATGTCCAAGTCTCGTCCGGGCCTGACTATCGGCGAACTGTTCGCCTCTTGGGGAAGCATTCTGCGTGGCCGAGTGCCAATGCTCTCCATTGAGATTACGCGCGAGTGTCCCCTCACCTGCCCCGGTTGTTACGCCTACGGCGACTCCCACCTGAATAATGGCCAAACTCTTCGCCAGCTTTCCGACTTGCGCGGAGACGCTCTGGTTGACGGCGTGCTGGGCCTGGTACGTGAGCATCGGCCGCTCCATGTCTCTTTAGTGGGTGGCGAGCCGCTGGTCCGGCATCGCGAACTGAGCCGCATACTTCCGGAGTTGAGTCGACAGGGTGTGTTTACTCTGGTCGTGACAAGCGGAGTAATTCCAATACCTGGCGAATGGATGCGATTGCGCCGCAGCCGGGTTGCGGTGTCGATCGACGGTCTGCCCGAACATCACGATGTCCGCCGCAAGCCGGCAACTTACGAACGCATTCTGGCGAACCTTCAAGATCGTAAGGTAAACATTCATTGGACCATCACCGGCCCGATGCTCCAAAGGCCCGGTTACCTCGAAGAATACGTCGCCTTCTGGCACGCCCGCCCGGAAGTGAATCGTATTTGGGTTAGCCTCTACACCCCCCAACTCGGCGAGGAAAGCCCTGAGAAACTGACCCCGGAACAACGACAGCTGGTAGCGCGCGAACTGCCTGGCCTTCGTGCAAAATATCCCAAGTTTCTGATGAATCCGGGCATCGCTCAGGCTCTGCTGGAACCCCCACGCAATCCGCAAGAGTGCCTCTTTTCCAAAATGTCCACCAACTACTCGGCCGATCTCGCGACGCGCGTGGAGCCATGCATCTTCGGCGGCACACCGGACTGCAGCCAGTGTGGTTGCGTGATTTCGAGCGGTCTCCACTACACGCAAAAAATAAAAGTTGCCGGCCCGCTGAAGATCGGTCACCTCGTCCGCGGTTCCATGGCGCTGGGTGCGTTGCGAAACCGTTTCCGATCCGGAGCAAAACCCGCCCGCTGGAAACGGTATCCGATTCAAACGGCCGACCCAGAACTCGTGCAGATCGCAAACCCACGATAACTGGCTCAGCCGACTTGAGGACCGACACTCAGCAATCCGTAGTGTCCTAATATGAGTAGTCCTTTGCGTTCTTTGCGGCTTTTCTTGGCGAGCTTTGCGGTCTAGGATTTTTTCTGCTCTTGCGGGAAAGAAAACACCAAGGCAAATTAGGACACTAACCAGCAATCTGATCAGCCCAGGGCACTACGGACCGTATGCTAAACTACCTCTTCTCGCAGCCAATCCCCGATCCGCACCATGTTACTTTCGAAAGACTATGTCAGCTATCTGGCCCGCGAAGTCACTAAAAAACTGATCGCTGGCGAATTCATCGAGACAAAGAACCTCCCGGCCGTAACCACAAGGGTCCACTCCTCGATGCTCGACGAGCTTTCGCTCGAAGACCGCATCAATGACGAGGTACGTGTCATCCTCGAGGCGTACTCCGAAGAAATGCGCAAAACTGGCGCAAACTACCAGGAAATGTTCCGCAAAGTAAAGAACGAACTGGTTCGTAAGTACAAGGCGGTGCTGTGAGGGTCAATCGCGACAAGGTGAACAAGGTAGCTCACGTGGTCACCGACGCCCTTGCTGCCATGAACGAAGTAGACTTCCTAGAAGACCGCAACACCGTCCGCCTGGAGGTGCGAAGGCTTCTCGAAGAATTGCTGAATCAGGAAGAACGCATCGATCAGGCCGCCCGCCACAAAATTGACAGCCAGAAACGTACCATTCTTGAGGGCAGTCAGGAATGGGACATTCTCTACAGGAAGTACTACAACGAAGAAGTGAAAAAGCTCGGGATCTGATACTCCGAATGCTAAGGGACTCCGGACAGGTTCGGTGACCAGCCCGAACAAGGCTGGAGTCCCTGCTGGCTAGCAGCCACCCAAAGAATAGCAAATATCCCCTGTGAATTCCGTAAAAAAGCCGTAAATTTCGGCAAGAAAAAGGCACCCTTTGCGGGAGGGTGCCTGGGGCAAATTGTCCGGAACGGAGCGGGAAATGTGCACGTGTTCCTGCTCCGTCTTTCTCCAGCCTGCCTAGAAGGTAAGTACCTAGCTATACCCTTAATTCTGTATTTCGCAGCACGACCCCCGTGTACGCCCTCTAGCTACGTACACCCGTTCAATGCCTCAGGGGTCTGATTTTTGTTCAGCTTATCCAGATCCTTCTGTTGCTGATCGCGTCTCGGCACACATAAGACTTCTCGCAGGGCGTCAGTTATAAGATCACGGTTGAACGGCTCCTGCGTGTAAGCAGCCTTCGTTCCCTGCTTGGAGTATTGCGTTCCGAAAATCTGCGGCTTCTTCAGAGATTGAAGATAGCGGTCCAGTGTTGCTGCAGCCATCCATCGCCCTTCCTGGTCTCCTTTGGCAATGCTGGCCATCGCCAACGTATGTGCCAGCAAGTAATCATCAGGCTGGTCGCCATGCTGAAAAATGAAAGCCGCATCGCGATAGTCCTGTCCCGTCTTCAGGGCGCCTGAAACCAGCAATTTCCGGACGCGCGCCTGCCGCTGCTTGTCTCTTTGTTTGATCTTCTGCATCTCTGTGGCCGACCCGATAATGCCCTTAAATTTCTCCCGATCACCCTGATCCGCCAGAAAAAGCTGATGCACTTCGCTTCCCTGCTCCTGCGAATTTTCGGCGACTGATCGAATTAACCCGGTAAATATCAGGATCACGAATACCCGCGCCACGATTTGAAAATACTTTTTCATCATCTCCCCGGTTCGAGCGCGGGCATGCGCAGCACGTCGTCGCCTAGATCTTCGTCCCCCACTCGCAATGCATGTAACTCGCGCGCGAGCGGCTGAACTGTTCGTAGCATCTCTAGCATTGCGCTCGATACTCCTTCTTTGTCGCTATTGTCCGGCCCCTCGCGTTCGAGAACACTTTGAATGAAACTCTTCCGGTGTGGAAAAACTACTAGCTTCACCTCATCCGACTCAGGAATCGAAGCAGCCTTCTTCGCCACCTGGAGCGCAGTATCAAAGCCCCCTACTTCGTCAATCAGGCCCAACGCTTTGGCATCCTGCCCCGACCAGATGCGCCCCTTCGCGATCTGCAACACGCGATCTTTCGGCAAATGCCGCCCCTCCGCGACTTTACTTGTGAAGTCCACGTAAATACGATCCAGCCAGTTCTCGAACCGTTGCCATTGGTCCGGACTGTAATCGTGGGTGCCCGTAAACATCGTAGCTTTCGCGCCGACGTGAACTTCGTCCCATGTAAGCCCGATCTTGTCCCAGAAGCCCGAACTCAGCAGTTTGCCGGCCAGCACGCCGATGGAAGCGGTAATCGTTCCAGGCTGAGCGACAATTTTATCCGCCGCCATCGCGACGAAATACCCTCCCGATCCCGCCAGATCGCCCATCGAGACGATCACCGGCTTTCCTGCCTTACGCGCGCGTACCACCTCCTGCCAGATCGTGTCGGACGCTACATATGACCCGCCTGGGCTATCCACCCGAAACAGGATGGCCTTGACGTCTTTGTCTTCAGAGGCAGCACGAATCGCTCCCGCAACTGTGTCCGAGCCCATGGTGAGCTCGCCCTGCACCGGGTTATAGTTGCTCTTTCCGCGAGAGACTCCGCCTACCCCATACACCAGCGCAATCGTCTTCCCCTTCTCATGCGGACGCCCCGCCCGATCAAGATACTTATCCAGATAAAGCAGTTCGGCAACATTCCCCGCTTTCTTCTTCACTTGGTCGTAAACCTCGTTGCGATAAGCCAACCCATCAACCAGATGAGCCGTCACCGCCTCCTGCCCCAGGTACGGCCCGTTGTCCACCAGCACCTGGAATTGATCCGGAGGAATGTGGCGCGCCTGGGTTACTCCATCCTTGATCTGCGTGAACCACGAGTTCATGAGCGCCGTCATGGCCTCCTTATGCGGAGGCGTGTATTTGCTCTCGGTAAAGAAATTCAGCGCGTTCTTGTACTCGTAGCGATGGTCGCCATGAAAGCGTGTGCCCAGCTTGGCCAGCGTCCCTTTAACAAAAGGACTCTCCAGCATCAACCCCGTAAGCCCTACATCCCCCGAGGGCTGAAGATAGATTTGATCAAAAGCCGTCGCGAGATAGTACGCGTTATTCCCCGGCCCAAACTCGCCGAACGTCTCTGCGAAAGCTACTGCCGGCTTTTTGTGCGCTCGAAACCGCGTCACGGCATCGCGTAGCTCCTGCACCTGGGCCGTCCCCATGCGTACCGCTCCGATGCGCGCCACGAATCCAAGCACCCGGTTATCGCTGGCGCCTCGGTCGAGTGCATCTACGACATCGCGAAGCACTGCGCGGTCGTTGAGCAATGCCTTCGCAGCCGGCTCGTCGGGAATGTCCTCAACCATCTGCCGCTCAAAATTCGCTTCCAGGATCGTCTTCGACGGCACGCTTCCCTTCCGTTGACTGATCGCGATCACCATAATCACGAGCGTGATCAACCATAGGGCGCCCAGGGTGGCCAGAATGCGAACGATAGCTTTTTTCATGTTTTCTCCGGAATTTGCAGAAGGAAGAGTCTAGCGCGAAACTGCACTCATCTGCATGTGCGGAATCAAAGCCGCGGAGCGGCGAAATTCATTAGCCCAGCGCGTGAGCGCTGGGTAAACTGCAACGGAATTGTCGAGTGCCGAAGGCACGGCACGTAGTCCTGGATAGGAAGTGGGAGATGAGCGAGTCCCGCGGGGACCTCACAGCCTGCGGAAAAACTGACGAAACCTGCAGCACCGTGGAAGCGCGGCGCTTCAGCGCCGCCTAAGTCCCACGTATGGACAGCGGCTTTAGTCGCTGGGAACAAGAGTTTTTCCGCAGCCTGCTTCAGCCGTGCTTGATGAACGTTCCCTCATTCAGTTCGGAGACCGCCTGTCTCAGCTGCTCTTGCGTGTTCATCACAATGGGACCGTACCAGGCCACCGGCTCTTCGATCGGCTTGCCCGAAACAAGTAGGAACCGGATTCCCTCAGGCCCAGCCTCAACCGCCAGCTCGTCACCACGGTCGAACAACACCAGTGAGTGATTGCTGACGTCGTACTTCGCCGGCGCGTTGGGGTCTGCGGCTTGCTCCGTAAGAACCGCGCGTGGATCGGATGCATCTCGAAACGTCCCGGACCCGGCAAACACGTACGCAAACGCATTGCGGGTAGTTTCCACCTTCAGGCGCTTCCGCTGCCCGGGCGGCACCGAAATATCAAGATAACTTGGATCGGCAGCTACTCCTTCCACCGGCCCCTTTTTGCCCCAGAAGTCCCCGCATATCACGCGTACGCGCGTGCCGTCATCATCGGTAACCTCGGGAATCGCGCTTGCCGGAATATCCTGGTACCGCGGGTCCGTCATCTTCAGCGCTGATGGCAAATTCGCCCACAGCTGAAACCCATGCATGCGGCCCTGCGTGTCACCCTTAGGCATCTCCTGGTGAAGAATGCCGCTCCCCGCCGTCATCCATTGCACATCCCCGGCGGTCATCTTGCCCTTATTTCCCAGGCTGTCGCCATGCTCGACCGACCCGGCAAGCACGTACGTGATCGTTTCTATGCCTCGATGCGGATGCCACGGAAATCCCGCGAGGTAGTCGTTGGGATTGTCATTGCGAAAATCATCCAACAAAAGAAACGGGTCGAAATCCTTCGTCTTGCCGAAACCAAACGCGCGCTGCAGCTTCACGCCGGCGCCCTCAATCGTGGCTTTCGGTTGAATGATCTGTCTAACTGGGCGGAGTGACATAAACTCTTCTTCCTTCTTAATGTGCAGTCATTTGATGCGCCTCGGCCAGCCATTGATTCAGCCTCCACCGCGCTCTGCTGACTTCCAACGTGAAAGCAATAGCTTTGAGCAAATGACTTTGGTGTTGTCCCTTCCGTAAATCGTCATGCCGCGATAGTTACGTTCCATTAAGCTTTATTCGTATAGCTTTTTAACTTTCGGGGGTTAGTGCGCTTGATTGAGGATCCGAAGTGGGAACTCGCTATCCTGGCTACCGTGCAGGGCTTCTACGAGAGGCTGCTGCAGGAGCCGGTCGGCGCTGATGTACCCGTCCCTGCCGGCCTCGATACCATCTCCCTCCAGAGCGAACACGACGTTCTTGGCACGCTCGAACGCATGCGCCGCTGGCTGCGCTTGCTCGATTTGGCCATCACTCCCGCCATGCTCCGCCGCGCGTTTACACCGGACACGGATGCTGAAATCGCCGAGGCGCTCCTCCGTTATCTCGCCCGCAAAAAAGACACCAGCGACTTCAACCGCGACAAAACAGACCTGGTCGCTACTTTTCTCTACCGCCACCCGCGCGTCCCCGGTCAATGGGATCGCCGCGGATACGGCTTAGATGGCGTCCTGCCGCTCTCGCCCTTCGAAATTGCGTTAATCGAAATCCTCGCCGAGACCGACGTGCCCTCGCTGCACGAAGATCACGTCCAGGTGCTGCGCCGCTTTGCTCCCCTGCAGGACGAGGCGCTCGCCTTCCAAGAGCTGAACGCTCTACTCGATTCTGAGATCATCAGCCGCGTACGCGAGCTTAAGCAATCTTTAGAGATGTCCTTCTACCACCCTGGCGTCCTGACGACGATTGCATCCTACAACTCCGTTTTCGGGCAGAAGTTCGACGAACTATTCCGCGTCGCCGTCAAGGAAATCAAACATTTTGCTTCCGCCCTGGAAGAGCAGGGCGGCAGCATCCTCGGCACGGTCGATGGTGTCGACGTTACCGTAGAACACATTTCCGCCCTGCAAGACAATGAGCTGCTCAAAATCGATTACGCGAGCGCCCTGCAGAAGTTCGTTCGGGTTTCGAAGCTGAAAAAGGTCCTCGATAAACGTCCGCCAATCCGTATCACGCAGACCATCCCGCTGCCGGTTCGCAAGAAGCATGTGGCAAAAGCCACCCCATCTCCGGTGCAACTCAATATCCAGTCATTGCGCTCCTTAGTAACTCCGCAGCAGATTGCGGCAGAAGAGAGCAGGCTGCAAAAGATTGAAGAATCCATTCGCGTATTCGTACGCGTAGCCAATCCCAGGATGCGTCAGGTAGTCCCCATGCGTTTCTTCAACCTGACTCTGAGCTTGGCCGAAGCCGATGCTTTCAGCGCCGATTACCTTGGCGAGAACACTCTGCGCGCCAAAATCGCTCAAACCCTCATGCGATCCGTGGCCGTCGTGGCGCGCATGACCACCGGATTGGAAGAGGCGAACCGCACCGAAAACTCCGAATCCCTGTGGCGCTTGCATGCAGATTCGCTGGTAGTACTCCTCGCTCTGGAACAGAAGTTTGCGGAACAAGCGAATCAGGTTCTGACCGAAGTTAGACAGGCCGAGCTTGCAGCCGAACTGCAGAACCTCGAACTCTCGCTCCAAAAACTGCGCGACCGCCGCAATGTCGTGATAAACGTATTAACCGCTCAGCACACATTGCAGCAGAGCTAAAACTCCAATCCAGCCACAAACCTTCCCGCTGCATCCTAGTTCAGAATGCGATCGGCCAAACTCACCCTAAAAGGCACAATTGCCCTCTGCCTCTTTCTCCTTCTGTGCTCAACTTCCGGCCTGACTTATTCCGTTCTCACTCACGAACAGGTCATCGACATTCTGTGGAACGATCCCATCTCTCCTCTGCTCCGCCGCCGTTATCCCAAATCCACGGAAGAGGACCTCCGCAAAGCCCACGCCTATGCCTACGGGGGATGCGTGCTCCAGGACATGGGCTACTACCCTTTCGGCAGCAAATATTTCAGCGACCTCGTGCATTACGTCCGCAGCGGCGATTTCGTCCAGGCCCTTCTCCGCGACGCCGGAGACCTCAACGAATATGCATTCGCTTTAGGCGCCCTCGCACACTACGCCTCGGATATCAGCGGCCATCCCACAATCAATCGCATCACTGCCATCGAGTTTCCCAAGCTGCAAAGAAAATTCGGCAACGAGGTAACCTACGCCGATGACCACAAAGCCCACATCCAAACCGAATTCGGTTTTGACATGGTGCAGGTGGCTAAAAATCGCTACACGTCAGATCACTACCACGATTTCATCGGCTTCGAGGTCGCCAAGCCCGTACTGGAGCGCGCCTTCCTGGACACTTACGATCTCAAGCTCGAAGACGTCTTCGGTGACGTTGACCTCGCCATCGGCAGCTATCGCCGCGGCGTAAGCCAGATGATCCCCGGGATGACGCGCGTCGCCCTCCTGTCCCGTGGCGAACAGATCGTGAAAGATACCCCCAATTTCGACCAGAAAAAGTTTCTCTACCTTCTTTCCCGGGCCCAGTACGAAAAAGAGTGGGGCACAATTTATCGCAAACCAGGCCTGGGAACGAGAATTCTGGCTTTCTTTCTAAAGATCATGCCGAAGTTTGGCCCGTTTCGCGCGGCGAAATTCAAGATTCCAACTCAGCAGACGGAAGATATGTACATCAAGAGCGTGAATGAAACCGTCGACAACTTCTCCAGGCTTCTTGCCCAAGCCAGTCGAGGCGAGCTCGATCTCCCCAATCGTGACTTCGACACCGGCCGCGAAACCCGCGCCGGAGAATATGTCCTGACAGACCAGACATACGCTCGCCTGGTCCACGATCTGGTCACAAAGAACCCTGGTCCGCTGCCTCCTGCACTTCGACAGGACATACTTCATTTCTACTCAGATGACACTGCCCCGATTGCAACCAAGAAGAAGCCGAAATCCTGGCAAATGCTCAGAGAGGATCTGGAAAAGCTGAAGAGCCAGAGTGCTGAAACGCCCGCGCAGGAACACGGCAAGTAAGATCGAAAACCCGCCCTCACTGCGGTAAAATAAATACCGTCCAGTCCACAGAATTTTGTCCGTTAACGGCTTCCCACATGGCCATCGGCATGGTTGATGACAGGTTCTATCGTGCAACCATAACCCGGCGCGACGATTTCAGCCCTGACCTGTGGACTCTACGCATACGTCCCGAGGGAGAGTTCAAATTCACCCCTGGGCAATACGCCACATTGTGTCTGCACGGCTCAGCACGCCGTCTGGAGCGCCCCTACTCGATCGTCTCCTCGCCCTATGAAGACGAGCTTGAATTCTTTTTTGAACTGGTCCCCCGCGGCGACCTGACTCCCGAACTGTATCAATTGCAAGTCGGTGATGCCCTGCACATGCGCAAGTCCCCCAAGGGCAGATTCACCCTCGTTACGCGAGCCGGAACCAATCACCTCCTGGTGTGTACTGTGACCGGCGTTGCTCCATTCGTGAGCTTCATAAGAACCCTGTATCGCGATTGGAATGAAGCCAAATTTCATGGCGACCACAAGCTCTTTCTGCTGAACGGCGCCAGCCGCTCCTGGGAATTCGGATACCTCAACGAACTGCAGAAAATCGCAGCCGAAGTAGCTTGGCTCAAATACGTCCCCACCGTCAGCCGACCCTGGGAGGACGAAAAATGGCCCGGAGAGGTCGGCCGCGTCGACGACCTCATCCGCAAATACTCTGACCAATGGGAACTGAATCCGTCCAATACAGTAGCCTATTTGTGTGGCCATCCCGGTATGATCGAACACGGCAGAGGAATCTTGCAGCGGCGAGGATTCCGGAAGGAATCAATCAAGGAAGAAGTCTACTGGGTGCCCGCCAAACACGCAGCAGCGTCGTAAGTCACATTACGAACTCTCTGCCGGCGCAAAGAACACCAACACAACCAATTCTTCCATGATGTCGTAAAACCGGTGCTCCACATCCGCCGCCACAAAGATGACGCTCCCTGCCTTCACCTCGCGCTCGTCAGCCGCAACCTTCATGCACGCGCGCCCACTCACAACGTAGTACAACTCATCTTCCTTGTGTGGTTTTTGCGGATCGGTGCCGCCCTCAGGCAAAACGTATACGCCAGCACTCATCACATCGCGTCGTAAGAACTCGAAGTAACGACGCCCCTGCTGCTCACGCTGTTTCACCAATCCGGAGATTTCAAAAAAGCCCTCGTTCATCGTGAACGCCCTTCACTCGCTGATTTCCAACCGCGTCCGCACAGAATAGAACGCTCACCACACAATTTCCACTTGCGTTCCTGTCCACTGCAAGCAACGAGATTTCCCTCCATCTCTTTCCATCCCGCGCCCGCCTGTCGTAATCTCTTACACCATGGATCTCAAACACCGCAGCCGCGCAATTACTGAGGGCCGCGACCGCGCAGGCGCGCGCGCCATGTTCAAGGCAATCGGTTTCACTGACAGCGATCTCAGCAAACCGCTCATCGGCGTGGCCAACACCTGGATCGAAACCATGCCTTGCAACTTTCACTTGCGCCGCCTGTCGGCCAAGGTCAAGGAAGGCATCCGCGCCGCTGGCGGCACGCCCATGGAGTTCAACACCATCGCCATCTCTGACGGCGAAACCATGGGCACCGAGGGCATGCGCGCTTCGCTCGTAAGCCGCGAAGTCATTGCCGATTCCATCGAACTCGTTTGCCGCGGCCAGATGTTCGACGCAGTCCTCTGCATCGTTGGCTGTGACAAGACGATTCCGGCCGCGGCGATGGCACTCGCGCGTCTCAATATTCCCGGCCTGGTGCTCTACGGCGGCACCATTGCCGCTGGCCGATATCGCGGCAAAGACGTAACTCTTCTGGACGTCTACGAAGGAATTGGCGCCCATGCCGCGGGGAAATTGAACGATCAGGAATTGCGGGAACTGGAAGACGTTGCCTGCCCCGGCGCCGGCGCCTGCGGTGGACAATACACAGCCAACACCATGTCCACAGTAATGGAGATCATCGGCCTCTCCCCCATGGGTTTCAACAGCGTTCCCGCCATGGATTCCAACAAGGATGAAGTAGCCTTCAACTCCGGCAAGCTGGTGATGAAGCTCTTGCAAGATGATCTTCGCCCAAAAGCTATCCTGACCCGCGAAGCCTTCGAAAACGCCATCGCCAGCGTGGCTGCAACTGGCGGTTCAACCAATGCGATTTTGCACCTGCTCGCACTCGCCCGCGAAACCGGAGTCCCATTGGAAATTGACGATTTTCAAAAAGTTAGCGAACGCACTCCTTTGCTTGCCGACTTGAAGCCCGCCGGACGATTTGTGGCCGCAGATATGCACAACGCAGGCGGCGTTCGTCTGCTTGCCCGCCGGCTCCTGCGCGGGGGGCATCTCCACGCCAAAGCGCTCACCGTAACTGGCCTGAGCGTATCCGCTGAAAGCGAAGCCGCAATTGAAACTCCTTCCCAGGAGGTGATCGTTCCCCTCGAAAAGCCGCTGAAAGAAACGGGAGGCTTGGTCATTTTAAAAGGTAATATCGCTCCCGAAGGATGCGTCGCCAAGATCTCCGGCCACGAGCGCCTTACCCATCGCGGCCCGGCCCGGGTCTTTGAATCAGAGGAAGACGCCATGGCAGCCGTCCTCGGCAAGCAGATTCGTCCAGGCGATGTGGTCGTAATCCGCAATGAAGGTCCAAAAGGCGGTCCGGGCATGCGCGAGATGCTCGCCGTGACGGGAGCCATCGTCGGCGAAGGACTCGGGGAATCGGTGGCGCTGCTGACCGACGGACGTTTCAGCGGCGCTACTCGTGGCTTAATGATGGGCCACGTATCGCCTGAAGCTGCTCTCGGCGGCCCCATCGCAGCTCTGCGCGACGGTGACACCGTTAACATCGACGTCAATCAGCGGTCATTGGAAGTCGAGCTCAGCGACACTGCCTTGCGCCAACGCCTAGCCGAATGGAAACCACCTCAGCCGCGATATCCCAATGGAGTCTTTGCCAAATACGCGGCGCTGGTCTCGTCAGCATCAGAGGGCGCAGTAACCAGGCCAAGGCCTGATTAGGCGGTATCATTTGATCCAATTTTGTGTTAATATGATACCTATGGTAGATGCAGCTCGCGTCGCCGAAGTAATGGGCGGGCCAAACACATTGGGAGGGCCAGTTCATTCCACCCAGGATCTCTCGAACTTTGTGGCCCATGGTTTGCCTAAACTGGCGCTGAAAAATACTGTCCGCCGGGTGTTCGCGAATCCCAAGGATGCGGACCAGATCATGCACCGAATAGTCGCACCCGCAACCTATAAGCGACGCCGCGCGCGCCTCAAGCCACACGAAAGCGAGCGCACTGAGCGCCTTGCACGAGTAATTGCCGCAGCAGAGTTTGTTTGGAACGATCGTGAAAAAGCACACCGTTGGCTGGTGAAGCCCCATCTCGAATTGCAGCGAATGGCGCCACTGGACTGTGCTCTGACAGAGTTAGGTGCGCGCCGGGTGGAAGACCTGCTTGACCGCATTTACTATGGCCTTCCGGTCTAGACTGCCGCTCCGCGCTTTTCGCATCGCCGACTCGCGGCATCCAGTGTTTGACAGCACGGGCGCATTCTTGAAAGGCGGTCGCTGGACTAGCCCGGGCAAGCGAGTCATCCACGCCGCGCAAACTTATGCTGGCGCTCTTCTTGAAGTTCTCGTGCACTTAAGTTTCGCGGACGTTCCGAGCACTTATCGGTGGATCGAACTCTCCCTTCCAGGAGAACAGGAAATTGAACAGATCATCAGCAGTGAGATCCAGAATTGGAACACGGCCAACCTCACTGCAGCAAGAAGCTTCGGTGATCTTTGGTACGAGGAAAAACGCACGATTGCGCTGCTGGTCCCTTCGGTTGTCACTGCGGGCGTGGAAAATAATCTGATCATTAACCAGGACCACAGTGGTTTCTCTGGGATTCATGCCAGCGCCGCTCGCGACGTAATTTGGGACGATCGGCTATTCAAGAGCGCTGAGATTGCATTCCCGCGCCGACCAGTAAGCAAGCCGGTATGAACGGATTTTTGGCATCGCTCTCTCGCTTGCTTTGTCTCTTGAGCGGCAGAGCTCCGCGAACACTTCGGACGATCGCAATCTAGATATCTGTTGATAAATGTTTGAGCTTAAAGCTTCCCGTGTGCAAATCCCTGCAACTCCTTCCAGCGCAGGGCTTTTAACCTAGCCGCCCCCACTCTACACTCCCCCGCCAGCCAACCAGCTCTCCTTGCCCTTCATCCAAAGCACGCCTCGTTCGAAAAGGGGATTCGATGCACATATTGTCGAGGATGTGTTTTGCGTTGGGAGCTCTGTCTCTTGCTTTGTTCCTCTCCGGATGCCAGGGGTTGAAGTCTTCTCCTGAGCCGCCACCAACTCAACCACCTCCACAAAATAACAATCAGCCTTTCACCGTAGCGGTTACTCCCGCTGGCGGAGGCAGTGGCATGGTGACGAGCGATCCGTCGGGTATCGACTGCGGCTCGAGCGGCTCAACCTGCACCGCCACGTTCCAGCCGGATACAAAGGTCACGCTGACTGCCAAAGCGGACAGCGGGTTCCAGTTCGCAGGCTGGAGCGGCGCTTGCACCGGCCCCGGCAATTGCGCGGTTCCTTCTGACAGCAACAGCACCGTGACAGCCACCTTCGCCGCCACGCTGCAGTCAATCAATCACATCGTATTCATGGTGCAGGAGAACCGGAGTTTCGATCACTACTTCGGCGCGCTCAAGGAGTACTGGAGACAGAATGGTTATCCCCAGGCAGAGGAACCGTTCGAGGGTCTGCCACAGTTCAACAATCCGGCAGGCGCGCTGGCCTCCAACCCCGGCTGTGACCCGGCATTTCCGTTTCAGCAGTCTCCCGCGCCTTTCAATGATTGCGTCACGGTCATAAACGGCGCAATTGATCCCAATAGTCCACAGATCACCTCGCTCAAGCTGATCACGCAATGTGTGGAGAATCCAAGCCCCTCGTGGAATGAATCTCACGTCGATTGGAACGTGATCGACCCAGTTTCTCCAACGCCCACCATGGATGGCTTCGTGCATACCGCAGGCCACGGTGTCAGAGAGACACAGTACGTGCCTGGACAAAATCCTCCGGAAAGTGACTACGACGGCATACGTGCGATGGGTTACTACGATTGGGACATTCTGCCCTATTACTACTTCATGGCCTCGAATTTCGCTATCTCCGATATGTGGTTTTCTCCAGTTATGACGCGCACGCAGCCCAACCGTGAATTCCTGATGGCGGCAACTTCGTTAGGACATGCATATCCGCCTCCAGGTTCGGGTGAGGACGTGGGGACATCGACCCAGTTCACCAACAAGACAATATTTCAGGCACTCGAAGAAAATAATGTTTCCTGGAAAATCTACGTGTCGGATTCCAATGACGGCGCACTGCCCCCGCATACAGAGCTGGGCATGTACACCTTCGCCAACAGTCATAAGGATCACTTCGTTGCTGCAAGCGAATTCCTGAAAGATGCGCAGAGTGGCAACTTACCAGCGGTAGCGGAGATCGATCCCGGATTTGGTACTGGCACGTCGGAGCATGCGGAGGAAAACGACTCTCAGCCGGGAGGCAAG
The DNA here is from genome assembly GCA_003224905.1 of Acidobacteriota bacterium. Classification (GTDB taxonomy): domain Bacteria; phylum Acidobacteriota; class Terriglobia; order Terriglobales; family Acidobacteriaceae; genus QIAA01. The sequence continues at coordinate 25,534 of QIAA01000048.1, read as the reverse complement.
ATTCAGGTGGGAGCACAATACGTGGCGGGGTTGATCAATGGGCTCATGCAGACACCCTCCTGGAAGGACACAGTCTTCATCCTTACCTGGGACGAAGCCGGTGGCTTCTACGATCATGTGCCGCCTCATCAGTGGCCGGTAAACCCGGACAGTTTCACCACCCCTATCGATTTGGGTGCCAATGACGTCTGTGCTCAAAAAACTGGTCCGACATGTGAGTTCAGATACACCGGCTACCGGGTGCCTGTCATCGTGGTGTCGCCCTTCAGCAAGAAGAACTCTGTGTCGCACACTCCGGCCGATTACACAGCTATTTTGAAATTCATCGAGACGCGCTTTCTTCCCAGTTTTGGCGGGTTGACTGCGCGCGATGCCGGGCAGATAGATATGACAGAGTTTTTTGACTTTATGAACGTGCCGTGGAAAACACCACCAACGCCCTCCAGCATACCCGAGCAACCGAACAACGCGCCTTGCTACATGGATAAGCTGCCGTAGGGCACATTGCTATAGCTTGCGGAAAACTCTGGTTTTGGGTGGCGCAGCGCTTCCTAGCGCTGCGATGAAGGTTTCCTTTTTCAGTCGCGGCTGGAGGGAACTGCAGGTCTCCAAATATGGGTGTTCCGCAGCCCAATCACGCGTGCACGCCGGAGAGCTCCCGCACGATATTGTTCACGAATGACTTCGCATCCCCGAAGAGCATGAGAGTCTTGTCGAGGTAATAAAGAGGATTGTCGATCCCGGCAAACCCCGGGCTCATGCTGCGCTTGATGACCATTACCGTGTGCGCCTTGTCCACATCCAGAATAGGCATGCCATAGATCGGGCTGGACTGGTCGTTGCGCGCCGCCGGATTGGTGACGTCGTTTGCGCCGATCACGAGAGCGACATCCGTCTGCGGAAGATCGCCGTTGATCTCATCCATCTCTATAAGGCGGTCGTAAGGAATATCTGCCTCGGCCAGCAGTACGTTCATATGTCCCGGCATGCGCCCAGCGACAGGATGGATCGCAAACCGCACATCCACGCCCTGCCGGGTCAGCACGTCATAGAGTTCGCGCACCTTGTGCTGCGCCTGCGCCACCGCCATGCCGTAACCAGGAATCACCACGACTTTGTTCGCGGCCTCCAGAATTGCGGCAGCTTCTTCCGCGGTGGCGCTGCGTACAGGTTTCGCCTCCTGAGCACCTGTCGCAGCAGTCTGCACCTGTCCAAAAGCTCCGAAGAGGACATTCGTGAATGATCGGTTCATCGCCTTCGACATGATCACCGAAAGAATCAAACCGGAAGATCCGTCGAGCGCCCCGGCGATGATCAGCAGCTTACTGTTCAGCACAAACCCCATGGCTGCCGCCGAGAGACCTGCATACGAATTCAGCAGCGAGATCACCGTCGGCATATCCGCCCCGCCGATGGGAATCACGAGCAGCACGCCGAATACAAGAGATATGCCCAGCATCACAGGGAAGAATTGCTTCGCACCCGGATTCATTACCAGGTACACGGCAACGACAATTGCCCCAACCAACAGCAACAGATTGACGAAATTCTGCCCCTTATACGTCAACGGCCGCTGCGGAAGAATCTCCTGCAGCTTGCCCGCCGCCATCAGGCTGCCGGTAAAGGTCAGCCCTCCCAGAATCACCTCCATCGACAGCACCGCCATCATGAATCCCGGCACATCGGGCGAACGCAAATAAAACTCGGCACTGCCTACGAGCGTTACACACAGCGCACCAAAGGCGTGGCTGAGCGCAGTCCGCTGCGGCACCGCCGTCATCTGCACCAGCCCCAGCGGCACGCCAATTCCCGACCCAATCACCAGCGCGATCGCGATCCACTTGTAATCGACGATCCCCTGATGCAGCAGCGTGCCGCAGATGGCCAGCAGCATCCCAAGCTCGCCCGCCCACACCCCGTGCCGCGCCGTACTCGGCGAGCTCAGCCACTTCAGCGACAAAATGAACAGCACGCTGGCGATGAGGTAAACGAACTCGATAATGGTTTGATTTCCGGCGAAGTCGGTCATGAGTTGAGTGAGGTCAGGACTTGGTGGGACGGCTGGTCTTGAACATCTTGATCATGCGATCGGTTATAAGAAACCCGCCGACCACGTTGCTGGTCGCGGCAATCACCGCGATCACTCCTAACACGGTCGCAAAATTACTCTTGTGTTCACCCACCAGAATGATGGCGCCGACCACCGCGATGGCATCCAGAGCGTTCGTCAGCGACATGAGCGGCGTATGCAGCAGCGGCGAAACCCGCCGAATCACTTCAAAGCCAATGAAGGCGGCTAATATGAAAATAAACAGCGCATCAATCAAATTCGATTGCACTATTTCCCCCGTTTAAAAAGATGTCATCCTGATGCCGAGCGAAGCGAGGCAGAAGGATCTATGCATTGCACTTTCAACTCGAAACCAGCGCTGGCAGCGAGAAAAACTCCCGCACCCGCTCATTGACCACTTCTCCGTCCCGTGTAGCCAGCGTCTCTCGCACAATCTCATCATCCAGATTAAGCTGCAGTTTCCCATCCTTGACCAGGTGCATCAAAAACGCGCTAATGTTGCGCGCATACATCTGGCTGGCGTGAAACGGCACCCCGCTCGCAAGATTGATTGTCCCAATAATCGTGACCCCGTATTCCACCACCGTCTCCCCCGTCCGCGTCAGCTCACAATTTCCGCCACGCTCAGCCGCAAGGTCGAAGATCACCGACCCCGGTGCCATCTGCTGCACCATCTCTTTCGTGACCAGCACCGGCGATTTCTTGCCGGGGATCACTGCGGCGGTAATCACTACGTCGCTCTCCGCGATTACCCTTCCCAACAGTTCCCGCTGCCGGTTGTAGAAATTCTCATCCTGGGCACGAGCATAGCCCCGCGCATCTTCCGCATCTTTGGCTTCAATGGGCAGTTCGATAAACCGTCCGCCCAAGCTTTGCACCTGCTCTTTCGTGTCGGGTCTCAAATCGTATGCTGACGCCACAGCGCCTAATCGCCTTGCTGTCGCAATCGCTTGCAGCCCGGCGACCCCTGCTCCGATTACAAACACCCGCGCCGGAGTGATCGTGCCCGCCGCTGTGGTAAGCATGGGAAAGATTTTCGGGAGAGTGACCGCCGCCATGAGTACAGCCTTGTACCCGCAAATCGTACCCATGGAGGAGAGCGCGTCCATGCTCTGCGCGCGGGTCGTTCGCGGCATCAGTTCTATCGAGAAGGACGTGACTCCGCTTTCCGCAATCTGCTGCACTACTTCAGCGGACCCAAACGGCCGCAGGAAGCCAACCAGAACCTGCCCGCGTCGGAAGAGCGGCAGATCGTCCTTGCCGGTGACATCATTCGAGCCGTAACAGAGCACTTGCACAATGATGTCGGCTGTAGCGAACACAGCAGCGCGATCGGGTAAGATCTTCGTGCCCTTCTCTGCATACTGCGCATCCCTGTACCCGGCTTCGTCGCCGGCGCCGGCCTCTATTACGACTTCGAAACCAGCTTTGACAAGAGCAGGGAGCGCAATCGGAACCAACGCAACCCGCCGCTCCCCCGGATAACTTTCTTTAGGAACCCCAATAATCACGAATCTCTTTCCTCGTGCGCTGTTAAAAAGAACTGAATCAAGTGTGCTGTTTTTAGAGCTGTCATCCTGACGCTGAGCGCAGCGAAGCGGAAGGATCTATGCATTACGGATCAAATACATAGATCCCTCTCCGCCTAAAAGCCGGTCAGGACGACATCTCCTATCATCCCTAATAATCGACGCTACAACCCGAGAACATTAAAAAGGAAACTTTGTATTCTATCGGCACTAATCGCGGCGAGGAAACCGGGACAACGACGAACGCCCTGATTTATGACTCGCTGAAATCAATCATCACCGGTGCGGTCCGGAATCCTCGCGTCTTGATTCCCACATAGGCAATCCCAAGCACAAACCAGATTCCTCCCACAGTCTTCGCAAGGTTATTCAGGTTCCACCAGATCAGAAAGCAAAACGCAAAGCCGATCAGCGGCAGGATTGCGTCCCGCACAATGCGCCGCTTGTATCCAGGCTGGGAGAGCATAGAGAATTGCCAGAAACACGCAAAATTAACCCCCATGAACGCCAGAAACGCCCCAAAATTCAGCAGCTCACCTGCGTGTTGATAAGCGCTGCCCACCTGATTCAGAAGGACCGCGCCTGCAAAAGCAAGCACCCCAATCAGGACAATATTGAAAGTCGGCGTATTGGTCCCCGGTTTCAAGTAGCCAAAAGTTTTTCTCGGCAGAACCCCGTCGCGCCCCATCCCAAACAGCAACCGCGCGGCGCCCAAAGTACCAGTCAACCCGCTGCCGAACGCGGCAACGATCAGAATCACAGCCATCGCGTTAAACAGAAGAACCCCTCCCACCCGGCTGCAGATGTCCATAAACGCGGTCTCGAGATTCGGAAAGCTGCGCCAGTCCGGCCAGACCCGCGCTCCCAGATACGATTCGAAGCAACTGACCACCCCCGCAAACAAACAGGTGAGCACCACCGCAAGCAGAACATTGCGTTTCGGATTCTCCACATCCTCCGCCAGCGTAGTTACGCCATCAAAACCGATATACGTGAGCGCAGCAAATGATGTCGCGGTCAATACCCGGTGGGAATTGAAAGTAGCGGGATTGTAAAACGGCTGGATGGAAAAAAGCCCGCTCCAACCCTGCCCGCGAAACAAAAATCGAGTCGCGAGAACGACAAAGAACACCACCACGATCGACATGAAGAACAGCAAAACCTTGTTGGCACGCGCCGACGACCGCACCCCCGCAAGATTCAGAACCGTCATGATCCCTGCGATGAGCGCCGCCCAGGCGATGAACGGCACCTCCGGCACGTAGCGTTCGTGCAGCGCGGTTGAAATCCACACCGTGTTGATCAAAGGCTGAAGCAGATAATCCAGAATCATCGCCCACCCCGCCAGAAATCCCAGGTGGGGATTCAATCCCTTGCCCACATACGTGTAAGCCGAACCCGCAGCCGGATAGAGCGCCGCCATTCGCCCATAGCTGACCGCGGTGATCAGCATGGCAAACATCGCAATCAAAATAATGGTCGCGAAGTGCCCGTCAGAGAGCTTCTGCGCCACGCCATACAACGGCACCGGCGCAATCGGCTGGATGAGAACGATGCCGTAAAAAATCAGATCCCAAAGAGTAAGAACACGTTTAAGCCGGGGCGGGGATGCAGCGGTTGTCGTGGATTCCATTCCGGCGTATTGGATTATGTGGGCCTAAGACCTGTCAACAGCCAGTTTACTGCTCTTCTCACCCCCGGGCCCTGAGGTTTTCCCCTTAGCCCCGCGAAGCAGTTGCTCATTAATGTACTAACGATACATACAACCAGAAGAAAACCTCAGCTAACATAGTGATAAAGCTTCGGCTGCGACGAAGACCGCGTCGAGCCGGTCCTTCAGCAATACCAGCTTCCGACCAAAAAGGGGAATCCAGATGTGTGTCCGTTCATCCTACAGCCAAGGCTGGCAGAGGATCCTTTTCCTGCTTCTTGCAACGTGCAGCGTCGCCTTTGGGCAGGGTACCGGATACTGGCATACCAGCGGCAATCAGATCGTCGATGCCAGTGGCCGTTCCATACGCATTGCCGGGATCAACTGGTATGGTTTCGAAACCACCGATCAAGTTGTCCACGGCCTTTGGGCACAGGATTACCACACGATTCTCAAGGCCATAAAAAGTAATGGCTATAACGCCATTCGCCTTCCCTACTCAAACCAAATGGTCGAAACGCCCATTGTTCCAAAGAATATCTCGTTTTCGAACGGCGGCGGCACGATCAACACCGATTTGAAGGGCCTGAACGCGCTGCAGGTCATGGATAAGATCATCAGTGCAGCCGGAGCCGTCGGTTTGCGGGTGATTCTCGATAATCACCGCTCAGAAGCAGGCAATAGCGCTGAGGCCAACGGGCTCTGGCACACAAGCGCGTATCCGGAGTCGGCGTGGATCAACGACTGGAAGATGTTAGTCGGCCGTTATGCCGGCTACAAGGACGCAAGCGGTAATCCGACGGTAGTCGCCGTCGATCTTCGCAACGAGCCTCACGTGATCGCAAACGGCTCGCACACCGGCGCCTGCTGGACGGGAGATACCGCAACGGGAGGCTGCCCGACGACCAATACCTCCCAGAATTTCCCCGCAGCCGCACAACGAGCAGGCAACGCCGTGCTTTCGGCTAACTCGAACCTGCTGATCATTGTCGAAGGAGTGGACTGCTACAGCGGAGATTGCGACTGGTGGGGCGGGAATTTGGAGGGCGTTTCCAGGTATCCAATTGCATTGAACGTGTCCAACCGGCTTGTGTATTCCGCGCACGATTATGGGCCAAATCTCTACCAGCAGAGCTGGTTTAACAGCAGTACGAGTTTCTCCAGCCTGTCGTCGGTTTGGAACAAATTCTGGGGCTACATCAACGCGAACCATATTGCTCCAGTGCTGATTGGAGAATTCGGCACCGGCAACAACGCTTCCGGCATCCAGAGCGCCACTCCCGGCTCCCAGGGACAGTGGTTCGAAAGCCTGGTGAACTTCCTGCAAAATAATCCAAGCCTGAACTGGACCTACTGGGCGTTGAATGGCGAAGACAGTTACGCTCTGCTCGACAATCAGTACGATTCGACTCCCGCAAGTTCGCTGAAGCAGAGCGAGCTCGCGTCGATTCAGTCGGCTCTCACTGAAGGAGGCAGCGGCAGCGGTGGAGGCAGCGGAACATGTTCCGTTGTTCCTTCAGCGCCTTCCGGCCTGGCAGCCGCGGCTATCTCTTCCAGCCAAATCAATCTGAACTGGACTGCGGTCACTCCGCCGGGCAACTGCAGCGTCACCTACAGAGTGTTCCGCAGCACGGCCAGCGGATTCGCTCCATCCTCAAGCAATCAAATCGCGAGTGGATTGACGGCACCCCTTTTCACAAACATTGGGTTAGCCGCCGCGGCAACTTACTACTACAAGGTGGAAGCGGTCGATGCCGCCGGCTCGTCGTCGGCCTCAAACCAGGCCAGCGCCACCACTCAATCCAGTTCCGGCGGATTCGCCTGCCACGTGGTTTACGCCAACGTCAACCAATGGAACACCGGGTTCCAGGCGGCCATCACCGTACAAAACACTGGTACCGTGGGCATCACAAATTGGACCCTCAAGTGGACGTTCCCTGGCAATCAGCAAATCACGAATCTATGGAATGGAAGCTATGTGCAAAGCGGTCCGGCAGTGACAATCAGGAACGTCGGCTATAACGGGAGCATTCCCGCAGGCGGCAGCTACAGTGGATTAGGCTTCACTGCAAATTTCAGCGGGACGAACGCTGCGCCGGCAAGCTTCTCAGTGAATGGCGTCGCATGCAGGTAGTGTTCATCACAGAACAAGAAAAAACCGGGGCTCGCGCCCCGGTCTGTCCTGACGGCAAACAGATTCTAAAACGAGAACCCGTGCACCAGCCTGACGCTCTCCACCGTCACCGAGCCGAGCCCGTAAGCCGCCCCACCCACCGCCGATCCAAAACCCGTGGGGACAACGGCGCCGGAGTTGGCCGACGCCTGGATTGACAAGTAATATGTGCCTACTCCAACATTCGGGAATATGAAGTTGTAGCCATGAGCGCTGGTGGTCTGCAGTATCAGCTGAATGGTTGACGTAAAATCACAGGTCCCGGTCCCAGCGACACCACTGACGGTCACGTTCACCACGCAGTCGCTTAGCGATTGAGTTAAGGTTTGGACCCGGGAGTCCAGTACGACTCCGGAGTCAGCTCCAGTCCCAGAGCATCCCAGGACCGCGGCGTTGCACGCAGCCGCCGGATAACCATACATGACTGGATTGCCGTTCGGCGCGTCCAGAAGCACAGCTCGCAAGTAGACTCCGCCTGAAGCAACTGCCGTGGACGTATTCGTGCCACCCGAGGTTTTCGAGGGCTTCGTCGTAACCAGAGTATTCGTATACAGCCCAGTCACAAGCGAAGCAGAAGCAAACAGCGACTGGCTATTGGACACTTTCACTGTGCTCCCCATGACCTCGACATAATTGTCCGCTGTCACAGGTTTCGCAGCGCCACTAAAAATGTCGCCGCAAGTCCAGGTTCCGCTCGTGGCTGTAAGGCTACAGCCCACGGCTGAATTGTAGGCAGCGGTAGCCTTGGAGCTTGGCGTGCCGCTCTGAGCAAAGGCGAACGTGGCAAACAAGAGTGCAAGGGTAGCGAGGGAGGTGAACTTCTTCATGAGTATTCTCCAGATTGAATTAAGACGAAAGCAGCACTACCTGATCAAACTTGGTAGAGTCCGCAGCTTATGTTTGATTGATGGGATGTTTCGAGATTACTGATGGCCAGCGCCGTAAGCCCGGCAGTTCGTGGCCAGTAGTACAACAGCAGCACAACTCAATCGCAGAGTATCGATCCGATGTTCACCGCGCCGAACAGCTGAAGCCGGTGTTGTGAATGGCTCCATGCAAGTGCTGCTCTGTCCCCCAGGACATCAGCCCCCATCCGGTGTAGCGAAGAAATCGATTGTTCGATCGCACCAACCGCCGGCTGGCAAACATGGTTGCCCCATCAAGGCCGGCACTAACTAGGTAGAAACGGGCGCGGCCAGGCCTCTCGCCGTAGAGCGTCGGATTCCAGTTCTCGACACAGCCCGACTCAACTCCTCTGACCGTGGTCTCACCGTCATAGATGATCGAAGCGGTGTAGGCTCCCGCGGCTACCCAAAAGCTCTTAGGTGTGGCACGCTGCGAAGGCGCTTCAGGCAGTTCCTGAGCCGCAGCCAGGCTGGAAAGCAGAACGAGAATCATGAATGTGCGCATATGTAAACCGACTTCAGCCTACGTGGTTTCCACTGTGCTGTAACGATCACGCGGATAATCAACCGCAGGTCATCTAAGTAACGGTGTTCCAGTTACGCGTAGTGCCTGGTCGAGGTTACGAACGTGGGATTGCCATGGCTGGAACTACTGCGCAGAGCGGTAGTCGAAGGAGTATCCCCGCGGTTCGTTCCCGGATAAATGTCGCGTATTGTAGTTCAACAGATAGTTCAAACGCGAGTTATCGAGAAGAAATTTTTGTGGTTGGTAAGGGTACGTCCCCATGCCTCGGAATGGCAGCGGATCCACAGTGTTGCCGTCCGCCGCGTAAAAATCCATGTCTTTCTCATACCCCTGAGCCGCGAAGAAGTAATCGCGCACCCAGCCTGCAGGCAATGCCGGCAATTTAGAAGGATCGAAATCCACGGCGATTTCATCGCCTGATCCGAAGACGGCCATCCTGTCATCATTCGCCGTCAGCAGCGGCAGCACGTCACCATAGCGCGTGTACGCGCCAACCGGACGAGTGTAGGGACCAGTAGCGCTCGCCTTTTCGTAAACATATTTCACGTTCCCCGGCGGCTCGTCTTCGATCTTCAGTGGAAAACCATGGAAGCGCAGATCGGCTCCGGTCAGCGGAACCCGAGTGAGATGGAAATTCTGATTCTGAGGCGTGCGGCTGATCAGAATGTTGTCCCAATAGATCTGCAAGTTGGTTGTGATGCGAATCCGTCTCGTTCCTTGAGGCAGTTTCTCAGTCAGGTCGGCAGTCATCGTCCGAGCGCCCCCGGCTGGGAAACCCATGTCATCGATAACCCGAACCCACTTGGGGTGTGTGGGGCGGGCGCCCTCGCCCGCCGAAACCTCGGCCTCCACGTAAGGAGCCACCGCTTCAATCCCCGCCTGCGCCGACGCATACATCCCGGATGCCGTGAAGTACTCGATCTCCCCATGCATCAACAGCCACCGCGGACCGCCGCGATAAGGCTCACCCAGGTCAAGTTCAAGAGTGTGCGGCTTGGCAAAGCCCTTGAAGTCGGTAAGCTCGAAATCTCCAAAATAGCGGTGCGCGAGGATAGAAGGCAGCACATCATGTCCATGCTCATCCCATGCCCCCACCGGCGGACGCGCGTCCCGGCTCACCACAATTTTGAACTCGGGATACGGCGGATTGCTCGCAAAGTATTCGTTCGGATAAACGTCGACATCGGCAGGATGATCCACAGCCAGCAGCTTCACCTGATCGAGATAAACCACTTCCTCCAGCGGCTCCATAAACCGAAAACTAAGCACTGGGTGCCCCACGTTTCGCCGGTTTTGCGAAACGTGGGAAGGGCCGCCGATCCCCTCCTCTTCTTGAGGGTGGCCCATCCTTCGCGCACTTTGCGAAGGGTGGGGACTTTCCTTCTCCCGAATCAAATTCCGATCAATTTTCACGTACTCAACCGGCCTCGGAACATTCCTCTGCCCTGGCCCAACCCAATGCCCGACAACTCCAGCCCCCAACATGTCGCCGACGAGCGCGTAATGCGTCCCGTCCCACGCAAAGAGTGTCGGACACGAACTGCCACGCCGGTCCATCTCCAGAAAACTGTGCTCTTTGAGACCAGCAACTTCGATCTCATCCTGCACCACGCCAGAAGGCCACAGCATCCGCACAACATCTGCTTCCTTCGCCTGACCCAGCCCGGCGATAATCTCAGTAGAGTTCTGCCCCAGATACCCGTTCGACCCCGCAATCTCCCACTTCTGCCGATTCCCTCCCGCTAAGACTTCAACCTTGGTACCGATTGCCGACTTGTTATCGGCAAGCCCCTTAAAGTTCAGACGAACCCAGTTGTTCTTATTCCCGCCTTCATTGTGAAGCAGAACTGCGGGCCCTTGATTCTGGGTGACAAGCAGATCAATAGCGCCGTCATTGTCGTAATCGCCAGTGATAATGGCCCGGGGATTCTTGAACTGAATCTTGTCGAGGCCCACATCGGCCGTTACGTCTTTGAATCCCTCCCGCCCCAGATTGCGGAAGAGTCTCACCTCACCCTTTCCGTCCTTGGTTTCACCAGCGGCGACTAGATCAACCCATCCATCGTTGTCGTAATCGAAAGCGGCAACCCCGAAGGCGCGGGCCCAATTGGTACCAGCAAGCTGAATCTGATCGAAATTGTTATGGTGATTGTTGCGCCAAAGGGTTAACCCTGGCACTTCCGCGTTCCAATGAGTAAACGCTAGATCCATCCAGCCGTCGTGGTCGAAATCAAGAACCGCAATGCCATCAGTGACTCCCAGACCCGGCTTCCAGGGAACCTGTATGCGAAATCGTCCCTCGCGCGGGTTCTCAAATATCGGGGGGCCGCCTTTAAAGTTGCCAGTGAGGACAAGGTCAATGGCTCGGTCATTGTTGTAATCGCTCCCTAACGCTGCGACAGTGGGGGCCTTGCCCGCGAAACCGGTTTCGCTCGTCTGGTCTGTGAAAGTTCCGTTTCCATTGTTGCGCCACAACTGATCGAAATCAGGCAGTTGAATCTCTCCATGCAGCGCGGGGGTCTTTCGTGGATCGAAGTAGGGATGCTCACTGTATTGAGCTACGAACAAATCCAAATCGCCGTCGTGATCATAATCCACGAACGTGACACCGAGGTTCAGGCCCTCACTCTTCAACCCTGCAACCGAAGTCACGTCTTTGAACGTGCCGTTCTTTTCATTGTGAAGGAGCACAATGCGGCCTTTAAAATTGACCGCTAAATCTGTGTAGCCGTCGTTGTCGTAATCTCCGGCGGTGCAACCGATACCGTGTTCAGTCGAGTTAAGGCCGGCTTGCTTCGTCACATCTTCAAACTTTCCTCCGCCAACATTGCGGTAGAGAGACATTCCTCCGTCCACGCCGTTTTCCGGCAGAAAAAGGTCGAACTTTCCATCATTGTCATAGTCAATGAAACAGGCTCCAGGACGAATGTAGGAGGCGATATCGATCTCGGAAGTGGGATCGGCCTTCGTAATTAATCCCACCTTGCTCGCCACATCCACAAACTTCACCGGAATCTGCGGCGGAACTTTCTGCGCAACCGCCGGCGACTCCTCCGCCAGCGAATACTTCCCCTGATCTCCATACGCAAGACCAATCGGTGTTCCCAGCTTCTCCTGCGTGATGTGCTGAAATCTTTGCAGATGCTCGCGCGAGTTTGCAGTATCGCCCGACTGCTGGTAGGCCCTCGCAATTCCAAACTCCGCCGACGCGTGCAGCGGATTCAGCTTAAGCGCGTGCTGGAAAGCATCAATCGCCTGCGGAAACTGCCTCGACTGAGAGTGGGTTGCCCCGACAAAATACCAACTGTCGGCATCGTCAGGGTTCATCTCAACCACGTGTCGAAACGCGTCGATCGCCCCCTCAGGATTGTTCGAGTTCTTGTACAGCAATCCCAGGTTGAACCAGGCATGCGGATCCTTGGGATCCCGTTTCACCGCCGCTTCGAGCAATTCCTTCGCGGGATCCATCCGCGTGAGATTCAACAGCGCAATCCCCGCATTCAGTTGCGCAATCGGTAGCTTGGGATCGAGCGCAGCGGCATCCTGAAACGCCTTCAGCCCCTTCTCGAACAACTGCTGGTTCATATACGCCGCGCCGAGATTGTTGAGCCGGGCCGCTTCCAAAGATTTGTCAGTTGGATTATTAGAAGGCTTCTGCGGAACCGCTGCAAAGATGCCGAAGGCGGCGACCACCACGGCGAAGCTGAACCAACCTCTTTGGATCATCTCCAAAGCATTAAACCACACGCGAGATACTGCATAGAACTTCGCAATGTTTCTAGATTTAACCCTTTGCGCCCTTTGCGGATCTTCTTTGCGTTCTTTGCGGTTTAAGGTTTTTCGCTCTTGGTCTCAGACCTACCTCAGATGAGCCCCGGAAGTCACAGGACAGATGTCACTCCCAGCCGCTTCCGCACAAAATCCACCACTTCAGGCGTGACATACTCCGGCGCCTCCACACGAAACATCGGACGGTGCGCAACCGAATCGAGCGAAACATCACTCCATAGCGGCTGACCATGCTTCGCTTGCAAAATTATCCCATCGGCCAACTCGAGAAACTTCTGCGCCGAACGCTTGAAGTCCGCGGTGGCGGGGTCGAGTACCGTGAGATAGAGATCTGGTCGCAGAAACTCCAGCATGCTGTTCGATTCAAGAATCGCATTTTCGGTTTCCGCCAGCTTTTGCCGAACCGTAGGCATAGCCTCCGCCAGCCTCCCCTGCTCCGTTCGAACCCACCACGCGCGAACCGCGCCCGCAACTAGAAATCGCGAAGTATCGGACTCGCCCGAGTGGTCCCTCTCTTCAGATATGGCCCAGCTATGATCCGCGCACGCGCAATCACACGCCTTCCCATCCCGCGAGCAAACCCCATGCCCGTACTGCGTGATCTTGAACGCCGTCCAACTAAATTCACTCAGCGCAGAGATCAACCCCGCAACAACACTGGTCTTCCCTACGCTCCGTGAATGTCCGCCAATGACGATGGTAGCCATTTTGAGCTTCTAGCTCTTAGCTAAAGGCTAACAGCTAATAGCTAAGAGCCTTTTTTCGCCATTCGCGCCAACACCGCCAGCTGCTTCAAATACTCGCGGATCGGACGCGCCGGAGTTCCCCAGAACACCACTCCATTCCCTCGAATCCTCTTCTTTGACGGAATCCCACTCTGCGCTCCCATCACCGCGCCTTCCTCAATGTGAACGTGATCAGCAATCCCCACCTGCCCACCGATGATGACGTTCTTCTCCACCACCGCGCTGCCCGAAAGCCCCGTCTGCGCGGCGATCACCACGTTCTCTCCCACCTGGCAGTTGTGGCCCACATGCACCAGATTATCGATCTTAGTCCCCCGCCCAATGGAGGTGATGTCCAGCGCTCCACGATCCACCGTGCTGTTTGCGCCAATTTCAACGTCGTCCCCGATCTCCAGCCGCCCGATCTGCGGAAACTTCTCATACCTGCCGGTTTTCTGATCCCGCACATAGCCGAACCCGTCGCTCCCCAGCACTGCACCTGCATGCACGATCACGCGATCCCCAATTCGTGTTCCCGGATAGACAGTCACGTTCGGATACAGCCGGCAATCACACCCAATATGAACACCGGCTCCAATCACACACCCAGCGCCCACCTGTGTCCCCTCGCCGATGTCGGCATCCTCTCCGACCACAACCCCCTCGGCCACCCTCACATTCTTGCCAATCCCGGCAGAAGGATGCACCGTAGCGGTAGCGTGGATGCCCGCCCCAAAGGAAATGTCCGATGCGAACAGCAACCCCGCGCGGGCAAACGCCAAACGAGGCTGCGCGCAAATCACCAACGGTTTAATCGGACTTTGATTTGCAGCAAATTCCCCGGCGATTACCGCCGACGCAAGTGAACTGAAGGCCGAGGCCAAATTTCTTTCGTCCTCCGCAAAAATCAGGTTCCCGCTCGACGCCGATTTTGTGCTGGCGATCCCAAGCAATTCAACGTCACTGCCGACGATTCGTCCATGGACAAATTCCGCCACTTCTTTGAGTGAGCGCTTCATGGCATCGTTGTATACGTTCGGCGCAGGAAAGAAAAGGCGGGTACAATTCCTCGCGTGGAACGCAAGGTTTTCTGGATGATCTTCATCGCCCTGGGTGTAATTGCAGACCTGGTCTTGCCGATCTGGTGGGCGCTGCTATCAACTATTCCGATTGCCTTCGCCAGTTGGTGGATTGCGTACCGCAGTGATTGGTTTTGAATGGGTGCGCCCAACAACGATTCAGCATTGCCGTTTAATACAACGGTGGCTGCCCCGCGGGCCTAGTCTTCCACCGGCGATGTACCCACAGCCACTGCTCCGGATAACGCCGCACGTAGTCCTCGATGACTTTGGTAAAGAGTTGGGTGTTGGCGATGACATCGGCTTCGATGTCATTGGTGCGAATCAACTCCAGCGCAGGATCGAATCTCAGCCGATATTTTCCCAGGCCCGGATCCCATAGCGTGAACCCCGGCACCAGAGCCGCATCCGTTCGCAATGCAATTCTGGCGAGACCTGTAGCCGTACACGCAGGAATGCCAAAGAAGTCAACGAACACTCCCTGCGGAGGAGTCATATTCGTATCCATCAGAATGCCGACCGTCTCCCCTTGCTTCATGGCCCCCAGCAGCCCGCGAACGAAATCATCCTTGTCAACCGTCTTATTCCCATGAAGCGTGCGATACCCACGAATGAGCCGGTCCAGGTACACGTTGTCCATCGGCCTCATTACGATGTGGACCGGATGCCCATGAAGCGAGTGCGTGAACGCCGAAAGCTCCCATCCCCCTATGTGCCCGGTCAGAAACAGCACGCCCTTGCCCCGCGCCAGCGCCCGCTCGTAATTCTCAAAACCGTCGTAGACGACGATTTCGTCTATGTTCTCAATGCTGTACTGTGGAAACTTGCAAACCTCAGCCAACTGCCGCCCCAATGAAGTGAATTCACCACGCAGAATTTGGGCGTGCTCGCGACCGCTCTTTTCAGGGAAAGCCAGCTCCAGATTCCGCATCCCCACCTGCCGCAGGCGGAAATGCAGCAGGTAAACTGTCAATGCAAAAATAATTCCCGCAGCCCGCGCCAGAGGCCGGGGCAGAATAGCCAGAGTTCGAATGATCGGCCATGCCAGGGCATATTCGAGTCGCTGACGCATTGGGGGACGCGTGACGGTAGCATCGGAAGAAATTTATTGTCAAACGCAAGAGCCGTGTCCACGCGCACAGCACTCGTCATATGTGGCACGACGCTCCTGTTGCTCGCACATGCAGCTGGACAGAATGTCGTCTTTCCGAAGATGGACCACCTCAAGAACAATGAGACATTTCACTCCGCCAAGCTAAGTGCCACCGAGATCAAGCAAATTTCCGAAGAGATCGAAGCTACTGCTTTCGACACTCCCGATTCGTGGGAATCAGAATTGCGAGTTCGCCGCGTTCTCTTAGGCGAAGCCCCAGGCCTGGTGCTCCAGGGCACCAAACTCCTGTGCGGTGCCACCGGAAACTGTCAGACCTGGGTCTTGCGTCGCGCCGATGACCACTGGCTCTCACTGTTCAAAAATCAAGCTCCCATCGCATCAGGCTTCGGATTTGATGAAAAAACCACTAATGGAATACAGCGCTTCGTCGTAGCCGCAAACTCATCCGCCGCCGATAGCAAGTACGTCGTGTACGATTTCGATGGAAAGTTTTATCGCGAGAGCGCATGCTACAGCCGCCACGACGAGTCCGGTGAAAAGCCACACATCCAGCAGGTTTCCTGTAAGTAGTCAATCGCTGGAAGAGAAGCTGAGAAGCGGCGCGAATAGCGGGCAGTTCGTATGCCCGGACTTTAACGCCTCCGGCTCACTTGCTCTCTGTCGTGGGCTTAACCTCAGGAGTGGTAGTACCCGCCGCACTCTTCGCCCACTTCGCCAGCGTGCTGAGAAATGGATAAGCATTCTGCGGCGCCTCGATCGTGCCAGTCAGAGACGTGCTAAAGGGAACCATGCGCCCATAAAACTCGCGCGTGCTGTCCTTGTCCTGGCCAACCGCGGCGCCATTCAAGGCGATTCCAGCGAATGCGCCCCTGGCGCGAGAGTAGCTCAGCACCTGGGCTTTCAGCTTCCAGTCCGTATCCGCGGCAGCATGTCGGCCCACGGGCCCAGCAGCTACGCTGGCATCCGCGCCCAGCTTGAACTGGCTGGAAAGCAGCTTCTTCATCCCTTCCTGGTTCATGATCAGCATCACCAGATCAATCGCCTGCCCGCCAATCTGAAGCCCAAAGCTGCCCCCCTTCACGCTGAAGAACGCAGGTGCGCTCCACCCCTTCGGCGTGCGGCAACTGGCGACCCCGCGCCCGTACCGCGCTCCCACAATAAACCCGCCGTTCAGCATGGTGGGAACCACCGCCACGCATTCGGCTGACCCGAGGACCTCCTCTGGCATGCCCTGGTCAGGGGCGGACTGGATCTCATCCAATACTGTAGCGGCGGCCTTCAGCCGATCTTCAGCTTTGGTTGCTTTTTCGTCAGCGGCGAAACAGGGAGAGATCAGAGCAACGGCAAGAAACAAAAGCACACAATTCTTCATATTTCCTCGGCAAGAGTATTACAAGCGCTTCAGGGTTCCTGATTGTAAAGGATTCCTAAGAGGAAAAGATGGTTGGATTCAGATCACGCGAGCCTGTTAGCCACTCAGGTTCTTGGATTTTGTTGCTTTGGAGAACAGTTCCCGGTTGGCACTTTTATGGGGGGAGGGCCAAAAAAATGCGGGGTTGGCAGCGGTGACCCTAATCTCCACTCCCAACCCCGTCTCCCAGGTTCTGTGGTAGGTGAAACGAGTATGCGTTAGGGTGGAAAAAGCGGCAAGATTACTACAGGTCAGTGTCCTAAAGTAACCGCCACCAGCACTTACTACTTCGCTGTAACCAGCGAATGCGTGATGGCGTGCACTGACAGCGCAATCCGGTTCTGCACCCCTACCTTGCGCATCAGCTTGGCTACGTGGGCCTTAACCGTCCGCTCCTCAATGCCCAGGGCAGCGCCGATCTCTTTGTTCGAGCGGCCAGCCACAAGCATCTCCAGTACTTCCTTCTCGCGATCGGTAAAGGTGACCCGGCCAGCCGGGAAGATACGTCCAGGGGCCGAACTTACGCGCTCAATAAACATGGAAAGCACGCGACGAGGAGCCCACACTGACCCTTGATTGACAATTCTGATAGCTTGAACGAACTCAGGCGCCGAGGCGGCCTCATCCACATAGCCCTTCGCGCCCGAGGCGATCGCCTTCAAAATGGTCTCTTCGTCCATTCCGGAGCCTGTCACAATGATGCGCAGGTCGGGACGCGAGGCTTTGAGGCTGGCCATAACGTCGAACAAGTTCTGGCCGTTACGGTTCCCGAGCAGGATTAAATCGATGTTCTGCTGGGTCCCGATATCGGGTAGCGAAGCGGAGACCAGTTCGAAGTCGGTTTCGGAATCAAACAGGGCCCGAAATCCAACGAAGCGCAGTGGATCACTCTCCACTACGGCAATACGGATCGACGGCTTTTTGGCCGGCGCAGCTTTCATAGCGGTCGCAGCTTTCATAGCCTTCCTGTGTAAACTCGGCCTAAGCATAGCTTCATTTGTTCTACTTGCAAAGCATGTGGTAATGGTTCGGTAATTACGCCAGTAACATGGCGCATCCAACATAAGAGGGCGGGAATTCATGAAACGACGCTTCGAAAAAGCCGTGAGGGCTGCGCTAGTACTGATTCTTATGGGCATCATCGTCGTAGCGCAGACCGCCTACCAGCCAAAATTTCCCGGCGATCCGGCGCGTTCCGATTCGGAAGCAGCTGCGTTGGGTTATATGCGTACTGTCCTGCGCGCTCAGAAGCAGTACAAGAAAAAGAATACAAAGTACGCGACTTCGCTGGCGGAACTCGTCCACACCGGATCATTCACCAAGCGCATGGTGAATGCCGATCGCGGCGATTACACGGTTGGCTTCCGGGCTCACAAAGACAAGGACACGTTCGAACTTGCGATGACCCCCAGGCAGCTCGATGCGGAACACAGGTCCTTCTATGCCGATGAGGACGGCAAGATTCACGTTGAGGAACAAGGCCCTGCGAACGAAAAGTCCCCGATTTTAAAATGATCCATCGCGGCAGAAGATCCAGCCTTAATCTCCGCCGCTTTTCCGTTTCGATACGTAATCGTCAGCGGGTTTCCGCCGTTGGGGTATTGAACGGTTTTCACGGAAGGATCGTCCGAGCGCTGCGGAACTCCCATCCCAATAGCAAAGTCAGCCTGAATCTCATTCATTCCTGCTTTGACTTCGTGCTTCTCGATTGATTGCCACACCTCTGCCGGCCAATGTTTGTAGAGTTCGTGCGGATCCTGGATGTACAGCATCTCGTCGGAATAAATCTGATAGTTGCCGCCCTTTACCGAGCCGATGGGAAACGAATAGCTCTTGCCGTCCTTCTCGAACACTGCCATAACCTGTCGCTGGTCGCGCGATCCCGGAGAAACATCCGTGACTACATCCTTGATTTCGAGTCTCTCGATCGGCAACAACAACCCAGCTTCGTGCGAAAAATCCGAGCGGTGTTTTGCCCGATCATACGGATAATAGGTGTATCGATACCCTTCTTTCGCCCATACCGGCTGCTGCGTCAATTCTTTTGCCGATTTCAAATCGTAAGCATGCAGCTTCTTCGGCATCACATAGTAATCAGCATTGAGCGGCGGCGCCTGTCTTTTCGCCTGTTCAGCTTTTTCGGCCTGGCGCTGATACAAAATGTAGGCCGCTCGCCCCGCCGCCAGCACGATGGCCGCCAGAAGAACAATCTGAATTCGTTTCTTCCGCTCCGAAGTCATTGGTTATTTGCCCGGATATCCAGCCCCGCAGGGGCGGCATTCATTAGCCCAGAGCCTGCCCTGAGCTTGCCGAAGGGGCGTGAGCCCTGGGTAACCAGCCCCACCGACCGAGTCCCGCAGGGACGGCACAAAACTTCACCCGCACCGAAGCCTCGCTAGCTCCTCAGCAAAGCCTCAAGCCAATCCATGCTTCTCCGTTCCGTTGCCTCCGCCAGCCGCTCGCCCACGCGTGAAACCACATCCAGGAAATTCGTGCCGCGCTCCACATAATCCGGCATTCGTTCCCGAATTTCTGCAAACTTGTCCGGATATTCAGAAGCCAGTGTCGCCAGGCTTACCCCGGCAAAAATTATTCCTGCCGTCGACCTTCTGTTGAGAAAAAACATCACGCTGGCGCCGGCTGCCCCGGCCACCACGGCGCGTTTCCAGTTCTCCATGTTGCCCTCCGAATCCGAGCTGTGAACCCCTCCTTTATACTGCGGGACTCATCCCCGGAGGAACTTTGATGCTGAAATCGGCAACCCTGTTTGCGGCGGCCTTGATCTTGAGCGTAATCGCCCCAGCCCAGTCCAAACCCCGCGCCCGTGACCTGGGCGTTCCATTCGATGGAACACCGGGCCCACTGAACGCAATCACCGACATTAAAGGCGTCGAAGTCGGCCACACCACTCTCATCTCAGGCGAGGGCCCGCTGAAAGTCGGCTCCGGTCCGGTGCGGACCGGCGTAACCGCAATCCTGCCGCGTGGCCGCAATTCCACCGACGGTGTCTTCGCTGGATGGTTCACCGAAAACGGCAACGGCGAAATGACCGGCACAACCTGGGTCGAAGAATCCGGCCTCCTCGATGGTCCCGTGATGATCACCAACACCCATAGCGTCGGCGTAGTACGCGATGCCGTAATTGCCTGGAAGGTCAAACAAGGCCATCCGGACATGGAGGGCTACTGGTGGTCATTACCGGTGGTCGCGGAAACGTGGGATGGATATTTGAACGACATCAATGGATTCCATGTGAAGCCCGAGCACGCCCTGCATGCACTCGACAGCGCACTCGGCGGTCCCGTCGAAGAAGGCAACGTAGGCGGCGGCACAGGCATGATCTGCAATGAATTCAAAGGCGGAATCGGAACCTCATCGCGCGTGCTCGATGCCAAACACGGAGGCTACACCGTCGGCGTGCTGGTGCAATGTAACTACGGCGACCGAAGCCAGCTGCGAATTGCAGGCGTGCCAGTCGGTAAAGAAATTCCGGAGAATCCCGCCTATGGGCGCGATCAGGGTTCCATCATTGTCGTCGTCGCAACCGATGCGCCGCTCATCCCGACTCAACTGAAGCGAGTCGCAAAGCGCGTGACCTTAGGACTGGGCCGCGACGGCAGCTACTCCGGCGACGGCTCCGGAGATATCTTCATCGCCTTCTCTACCGCGAACCCCGGAGCCATCGGATCAAAAGGCATCCACCATATAAGGATGTTGCCCAACGGCGACCTTGATCCCATCTTCCTCGCAACCGTGCAAGCCACCGAAGAAGCGGTAATCAATGCCATGGTCGCCGCAGAGACGATGACGGGAATCAATAATCGTAAAGTAATTGCCTTACCCCACGACCGCCTGCGAGAGGTACTGAAGAAGTACAACCGCCTGGTGAAGTAAGTCTTGTATCAGGGCATGCCTTCAGGCATGCCGACTGAACGCAATCCTAACTGAGGGCTTTAGCCCCTGCGGCACTGCGTCCAGTTCGAATCCGATGCGTGAGGAACTGTAGGGATATCCTGCTGCATTGGAGACAAGCCCCATTCTTACTGGATTTTGCGCCATGTACTCCCGAACGCGTTCGAGATGTTGTGAATCATAAATTCGCGCCTCTGAAAATCCTCTTTGCCAAACCGGAGCTCTGAACCCCAACTCTTTCCCTGCACGAAATGCAAAGCCTCCCTTCATGAATTGAACTGCACGTTCGATAGTGATTTCGCGGCCAAGTGTCAACACCAGGTGGAAATGATCCGGCATGACAACGAATTCATTTAAGAGATACTTGCCTTCGGACCGATAGTGATAGAGCACTTCTATGAACAGGCCTGCCGAGCGGTCTGACTGAAGAAGGTTGCGTTTTCCGGCGATGGATGAAGTTATGAAGAATGTGCGGAGCCTGGCAGCGATGTTTGCTGGATCAGCACGGCGCGGCGGAATAGCCATGCGTCAACTTTGACGTACGAAAACTTTAAGAAGATGTGACGGATATCACGATTGGGAGAATCTGGACCAAAACAGGAGCGAAGCTCCCCGGTGTCGCAGCGGCTAAAGCCCGTTTTTAGGGAACCTCTCGGCACGCTTGAAAGCGTGCCCTGATACAAAACACTGCTTTCAACTGATACCTTCAGTAAATCGTGTACCCCGGCGCCGGCGTCCTCAAATCCGGCTTCGACGCCATCAACAACAGCGCCCCGATCCGCTTGAACGCCCGCAGGTCCTCCAGACTGTCAAAAGACTTCGTAACGTAATCGTCCGGCGTAGGCGTGTCATCCGGAATCCTCCGTGCTTCCACCTTCTCGAACGCATGCTTCTTCAGCAACTCCACATACTCCGCTTCCGAGCGCACATGAACCGGCACCTTCAGCTTGTCCACCCACTGCAATGAATACGGATTGTCCTTATACAAATTGATCAGGATAAACATCCTCCCTCTCGGCGCCATGACTCGAAACAGCTCTGCCAGCGCCCGATCCTGATCGGGATAGTAGTAAAACGACTCCACCGAGAGCACCTTATCGAAAAAATTCTCCTCCCACGGAATCTGCTGCGCCGATCCCCACACATACAAAATGTTTTCGAACTCCTTCGAAGCCCCGCGCGCCTGCCGGATCATTTCATCCGAAATATCAACTCCCACCACCTGCCCAAATCCTTCCGGCCCGTCCGACACCAGTCGCGCCAGCAGCCGCGTTGCCCACCCCGACCCGCACCCCAAGTCAAGCACGCGCTCTCCCGGACGCAAATCCATCACCCCAATCGTCTTCTCCGTGATGTCCAGGTGATGGCGTTCCATCTTCTCGCCTTCACCCTCCTGCGCCCACCGGTTGAATTCGTGCTGAAGCTTCTCCTCTGGACTCGGACTCATACGCTCAATGTAATTGATTTATCGCCGAACGGCCGCATCTGAGAACTGAGAACTGAGAACTGACCCTACTCGCCGCTACCCGGATCCCCCGACTCCCCGGCGTATAATGACCCGTTTTGCCCATGCCATCCGCCACCCAGCACGACCTCCGCCTGGCCGAGCGCATGTCACGCCTGGGAACCGAAACCGCCTTCGAAGTTCTAAACAAGGCGCGAGCCCTGGAGCAGCAGGGCAAGGACATCATCCACCTCGAAATCGGCGAGCCCGACTTCGACACTCCCAAAAACATCGTAGACGCCGCCATCGATGCCCTCCACCACGGCTGGACGCACTACGGCCCCTCCGCCGGCCTGCCCGACCTCCGCACCGCCATCGCCGGCCACGTCAGCGAAACCCGCAAAGTCAAAGTCCACAGCGACGAAGTCGTTATCGTTCCCGGCGGCAAGCCCATCATCTTCTTCAGCATTCTCGCCCTCGCCGATACCGGCGACGAAGTCATCTATCCCAACCCGGGCTTCCCCATCTACGAATCGATGATCAACTACGTCGGCGCGCGCCCCGTTCCCATCCGCCTCCAGGAAGAAAAAGACTTCGGCCTCGACGTCAACGAACTCTCCTCCCTCATCTCCGATCGCACAAAGCTCATCATCCTGAATTCCCCCCAAAATCCCACCGGAGGCGTGCTCACTCAGCGCGACATCCGCGACATCACCCAAGTCATCGCCGACCGCAACATCATGGTCCTCTCCGACGAGATCTACAGCCGCCTCATCTTCGAAGGCGAGCACTACTCCATCATGTCCGTCCCCGGCTTCAAAGACCGCACCATCCTGCTCGACGGATTCTCCAAAACCTATGCCATGACCGGATGGCGCATGGGCTACGGCGTGATGCGCCCCGATCTCGCCGCACACATCACTCGCCTCATGACCAACTCCAGCTCCTGCACCGCCAGTTTCACGCAGATCGCAGGCATCGAAGCCATCCGTGGCGACCAGACTTCCGTCGACCGCATGCGCGCCGAATTCCAGCGCCGCCGCGACGCCTTCGTCGCCGGCCTGAATCGCATCAAAGGCTTCTCCTGCCGCATGCCCAAAGGCGCGTTCTACGTCTTTCCCAACGTCACCAAAACAGGATGGACATCAAAAAAACTCGCCGACGCCCTCCTCGAAGACGCCGGCATCGCCTGCCTCTCCGGCACCGCCTTCGGCGAATTCGGCGAGGGCTACCTGCGCTTCAGCGTAGCCAACTCGCTTGAGAATCTGAACCAGGCAGTAACTCGTTTGCATGACTGGACACAAAGAAAGTTGTAGAAGGTATTTCTTTGCGTCCTTTGCGTTCTTCTTTGCGTCCTTTGCGGTCTAAGGTTTGTTTATGAAAGCCCCCACCCGAAAACAAAAGCCCGCCAAAGCCCCCAAACCCACCCGCCCCCACATGCCCGGCTACGGCCTCCCCAAAGGCACCAAGGGACTCCTCCCCTGGGCCTGGGCCGAGGAGCGCCTCACCAAATCCCACAACTACTGGATCTCCACCTGCTCCCCCGACGCCTCTCCCCACACCATGATCGTCTGGGGCCTCTGGCTCGACGACCGCTTCTACTTCAGCACCGGCCAAAAATCCCGCAAAGCCCGCAACCTCGCCGCCAACCCCAAGTGCGTCATCTGCTCCGACCGCTCCCACGAAGCCGTCATCCTCGAAGGCACCGCCGCCCTGCTCACCGACCCCGCCACCCGCCAGCGCTTCGCCACCGCCTACCAGTCCAAATACAAATGGGACATGAGCACCTTCTCCGAACCCGTCTACGTCGTCCATCCCCGCGTCGCCTTCGGCCTCTACGAAAAAAACTTCATCGGCAAAGCCACCCGCTGGAACTTCTCCGCATAATCACCGTGCGGACGGCGCGGAAGCTCTCTGTTGGCTCGGCCACTCCCTGTCCGCACGATTCCCACTCCGGCGATGGAGCGACGCGCCTCCCCGCTCTCTGCTCCCCTAATCGCTGTCATCGTGAGCGAAGCAAGACGGCGCTTAGCGCCGTCTTGCGCAGTCGAACGATCCCATGTTCGTCAATACCGGCAGCGGCTCATCGAGGAATTCTCTGCACCTTGCTGATCGATCCCGATCATGACCCATGTCATCCTGGAGGCAGAGAAGTCCCGCGCACGCACAGCACTCCCAACGAAGGACCCATGCATTTTGTGGAGCCCGCCGTCGGAATTCGGCTCCGGCTCCGTATCAGGGCACGGCTTTAAGCCGGCTGATAAGACCGGAACCATGCCCCGGCCCCGCATGGGCGCCAGTACTGCAGGCGCTATCTACGAGCGACTCCAATTCGGCATGACCGACGAGGGCATCAAAGCCCTCGAAAGCAGCGCCTACGAACGCGACGGCGTCTGCTTCGCCGGAACCAAAGGCTTCGCAGGCGGCTTTGCAGCTTGCGGAAAAGCTCTGATTTGGGGTGGCGCAGCGCTTTTCAGCGCTGCGATAAAGGCTTTCCCTTTCAGTCGGCTTCAGCCGCTGAGGTGACCCATTCGAATTTTTCCGCAAGCTCTTCGGTCGCGGTGTGCTGACCGCGTTCGGCGAACCGGAGATCAAAACTTTCGTTCGCGCCTCCATCGACGAAGCGCTTAAGCTGGGCTGCCCATCCTTCGCGGTTTAGGGTGGGACCGCTGCCGACGAAAAAGCGCGTAGTCGTGCTGCATTACTCTCCGATTGCTGGCACCGTCGACGGCGAAGCTCCGGAAATTTTTCCTTTCCTCGGCACCTCGCGCCTCGCCGAAGTAGTCGACCGCCACGGCACCGACTTGATCATTCACGGCCACGCCCACCACGGCAAGCTCGACGGCCGCACCACCGCCGGCATCCCCGTCCACAACGTAGCCATCACCCTCCTCGAATCCCGGAGTCCCGCCGTCTACCGCGTCTTCGAGATTTGATGGTTCGAGTTGTGTGGCGCGGGCGCCCTCGCCCGCGAAAATTCATCTTTCCGATAACGTAGACGCGAGCGTCCCCGCCCGTGCCACGACAGTTGGCCAGGAGGGTACGCGTACATAGCTATGTTGAAACTTAATGATAATGTCCCCTTCCGAACTTATTAGGAATGTCCCCTTAGACTGAGACCTCCAGCCACTGGAGGTCTGGTTGAAGAGGACAGCCATGAGCAGTCGTGAGCTGGAGCGGGTGGAAGTCATGGGACGAGTGGCTA
>QIAA01000096.1 GCA_003224905.1 Acidobacteriota bacterium | reverse complement strand
CAACCTGGGTGATGTGAACTACATCGACAGCTCGGGGATCGGCGAGCTGGTGAGCGCTTTCACCACCGTTCGCAACCAGGGCGGCGAGCTAAAGCTATTGAATCTCACTAAGAAGGTCCATGACCTGCTTCAGATCACCAAGCTATACACGGTTTTCGACGTAAAGGACGACGAGAAAACCGCCGTCAAAGCCTTCAACTGACTTCTTCAGAGTTTTTTCTCGCAGGCCGGTCATGCAACCGGCCTGTGGCAACATTTTTCTGTTTCGGGAAATCGCGCGCATTTTTCCTGGTATTTCCTAGGTCGGATCATGTACACGGCTTAAAATCCTTGTGATCGCGTTGTAATGTCTCCGCCTCTCTTCCGCATAACATGCGCCGGCCTTTAGCATCCTTCTTCTGCGCAGTAGTGTTCTGCCCATTCGTTTCGGCTGACTGCATTCCCTTCAGCGAAGCCAAAGACCACGTCGGCGAGACCCGCTGCGTCGCAGGCAAGGTAATGCGAGTCGAGCGCGGCGAGCGAGGGATCCACTATCTGGACTTTTGCGAGGACTACCGAATCTGTCCGTTCACGGTGGTGGTTTTCGCCGGCGACTTGAAACATGTTGGCGATGTGCGAGAACTTCAGGGCAGGCTGGTCGAGGTGCATGGTCCCGTGAAGGAATATGACGGGCGCGCGGAAATTGTTTTGCGCGAGGCCAGACAGTTAAGGGGCGAAATGGCAAAAATTCCACCGGTGCCAAAGACCTACGATGCGGAACGGCAGGGGCACTATAGCCCGGGGAAGTTCAGCCACCCGAAAAGCGCGAGAAGGTCGTCCAGAAAACGCAATGCTTCGGGACGACCCATTGAAACCATGGAAGACGACACTGAGTAAAGATGTGAAGAGATCAGGATCCCTTTGTAGAGAAATCCGTGCCGAAGGCGTATTCGTTGAGAGGTCCGAATCGCTTCTTTTCTGCGTAGAGTCTCCAGCGCCGCCATACGATGCGAAGACTAGCCATTACAGGAATGGATAAGTAGATTCCCAGTACGCCTGCGATCTCTCCGCCCGCCAGAACTCCAAAAATCGCGGCCAGTGGATGCAGTTCCATGCTCTTGCCCATAATGCGCGGCGAAACAACGTAATCCTGAATTAGTCGCCAGGCTCCGAGAAACAAGAGCAGCAGAATCCAGTGGGGATAACTCAACAGCAGCGAGATTCCCACAATGAGGATCGCCGCGGTCAAAGGACCGACAACCGGAATAAATTCCATCATTCCGCCGGCGGTGCCGAGCACTAAGGCGTAAGGGACTTTGGCCAGGCCCAGAAAAGCTGTGTACACGAGCAGTGAGAGCGCCGCGAGAGTAAGTTGCGCGCGGATGAAGTGGGCCAACATTTGATTCAGATCGCCGAGCACGCCTTCCATGAATTCGCGCTGCGGCCTGACAGTTACAAGCGCTAGAAGAACTCGGCTGAAGGATCGCCCGTCTTTGAGGAAGAAAGCCGCAAGTATTGGCACAAGGATCAATAAATAAGACTGACGTGCCACTTCAGCCACCCGCAATCCGACCCTTTGGGCAACGTGGAGCAAGTCATCGCGATGACCTGCCAGGAAGGATTTCGCCTGCTGGATAGTTCGCAGGCTCCAGCCGCGCTCCAACCCGATTTGTTCTGCAATCTGGCCAGAGCCCACTCTTTCCAGCAGCGCGGGCAACGCTTCGCTCAATCTCTGTGCTTCGTGTCCAATGTTCGGTCCCACGAAGAAGAAGAACGTAATCAATAGCGCGATCAGGAGGATGTAAATGATTGCGATCGCGCGTCCTCTTCCACGCACCAACCTTTCTGTACGGGAAACCAAAGGATCGATCAGGTAAGCGAACAGGATCGCAAACAGGAAGGCAATCAGAGTGCGGCGGGCGATGTATAAAAAACCGACAGCCAGCGCGAACAACAGCGCCGTGAACAGAACGCGTGTAGTGCGTGCATCAATCAGGGACATGGGCCCGCAAGCTCACAGTCCTCCAAACCTCTAGTCTCGAACGATCTCAGTATTATCACCTTTAACCACGATGCGAACTAGTTTGAATTGATCGTCGAGCCAAAGGGACCAATCACCAATCTCGCCTTTTAAGCTAAAGCGATTGAGTTCCCGCTCCACGCCGCGGACCAGGATTTTCTCTCGGCCCGCAAACGTCATGGTCACTAACATCGAAGCGCGCGCGTGCGGATTTAGGGCGCCGAACTTGGCTTCTTGTTCTTTGGGACAGGAAAGCCCTCCGTTCTGCTGTTTGCATCCCGTTGCCAGGTACTTCCACGCCAAAATCTCGCGGTGGATAAAGAAGTAGTCGTCGAGGATGTTAGTTGAAACGGGAAGCAAGAACGGGTGTTCCTCCTGCTTCGCCTGCGGGTTCTCGGTGGAGCGTTCGACAAGGAGATTGTCATTGGGAAGCACTACCGCCTGCGCTTTGCCGGGGCTGAGTTCTTTCCACTCGTATTTCCGCAGATCGCCGGAGGCAGTCAGCTGAAGCTCGGATGACTGCATGGCCTTATCCATACCTTCTTCAGTCTTGAACTCGGATGTGGCAACGCTGCCGGACGCACCTTTCTGGACTGAAAAGGTTTCGGTCGCTATGCGACGGCCATTTACGAATACCCCGAATGAACCGGAATCTACTACTTGCCCGGCGTTTTCTTTCTTCGTGTCAAATGCAATGCCAGCGGTTGAAATCAGTGAGCCGAATAAAAACGTAAGCGCGATGTAGTTCCCGAGCCTCAAGCAAACTCCTTGAATGAGCTTCAACTCAGACCTAATCTCTTTAAGAGTTCTTCGGCCAGGCTTTCGATTGTCTTGCCATTCGTATCCAGAATTAAGTCAGCCTTGGCATACGTCGGTCGGCGTTTCTCGTACAGATCGCGAAAGTGTTCGATATCCCGACGCAAAGGGCGTATCGCCTTTTCCTGCCGGCAACGCCGAAAGAGTTCTTCCACGGGAGCATCCAGGAAAATAACAGTCATTCCGTTCCTTGCGAGCAACTCTGCATTGCTGGTTTGAATGTAGGCGCCACCACCTAGCGCAACCACGCGGGGAGGAGCATCGGATTCAGCCACGAGATCCTTCAAAGAAGAGTGTTCCACTTCTCGAAAGCCGCTCTCGCCCGATTGCTCGAAAATTTCCTCTATGCTGCGCCCCCGTCGGTCCTGAATACGTTCATCCAGATCTATGAACTCCCAACCTAAGCGTTGGCTCAGCGCTCGTCCCACACTGGTCTTCCCTGCTCCCATGAAGCCAATCAGAAAGACACTCCGAATTCTTGATGGAGGCGTAGACAAACCGGCTTGCGGTTTTCCCGCCTTGTCATCCATGCCGTATATCAGGACAACGTCCCGCTAGATTGTTAGCGTTTCTTGAGGTGGATTTTACCACTGAAGGAAAAGAGCTTGACCGAAGAAGCGGCCCGGTTCATCGTACCTGCGAAGGCACTCCCCGCTTTGACTACGAATGGAGTGTGTTTGGGCTGTAGTGGGAAGTCGTTTTCTACCTTGCCTCGAACCGAACGTGCTGTGATGTCAATGGACGCGTCTTGCGGCGCGGTCGCATCGATGTCACCGGTATGGCTGGACAGATAATACTCACCGCCGTATCCAAAATCGCCATCGTAGCGAATCCATCCGCTGTTGGAATTCACTTGCACATGCGGTCCACTGACTGAATGCAAGGTTATGTTACCGCTCACTGACGTAATCTCTACATGACCATCACGAATGTTCGTCAATGTAATCGGCCCATTCAGAGTCTTAACATGGACATGCGCATCACTGATCTCGCGAACATCTACATTTGTGTTGGCGCCTTCCAGTGTCACATCACCGTGCAGTCCTTCTGCGCGCAAAGGACCCGAGGTTGAGCTGAGAATCACGCTGGCATCGCTCGGAACCGCCAGCTCATAATCCACGCGACCGTTCTCAGCATTTGCACCATCAAGCAGGTGGGACAGTAGGTCGACTCGGTTACCGCTCTGGCCCTTATCAATTTCCACTTTATCGGAGCGGAGAATTGCGGTTACCGTCACCTGATTGGCAGTCGCGGGTTTCACGGAAACGGAGCCGTACTGGTTCGTGACCGAAACGGTCGGACGGGCGCCCACGGTAAAATGAAACTCTTTGCGGGTCTCCGCCGCGAGGAGGACGGCCCCGCTCAGAACTACCGCCGACACCAATTTTGCTCCGCCGTTTAGCCTCTGCATAGTGACCCAACCCCTAACGCGCCCCTCTGTTTGTTGCCCCCATTATGGCAGAGAACGATCCAAAGCCATCTGATAAAGCATAGCCCTCTGGTCGTACGCGTTTAACAGCGATTGCTGAGCGTCCTCGTCGTTCGGATCGGATTGCGCCGATTGCTCCGCGTCCTGGATGTATGCATTTACATGATTCAAGTCAACAGCATATTGCGCCCGGGTTTCCGGTGAGCGCGTTCCGACAGCCTCCAGAAGTTGCCGATCGTCGTCACTACGATGCGAGGGCGATACATTCGAAGCCGGCAGAACCGCGACGGCTGGAGCAACTGGCGCCTGGTTCTTCGCCATTTCTGCCTGCTGATCTGATCCACGCTGATAGACAATGATTCCGAAACCGACTAGCAGAACGGCCGCTACCGGAACCATCCACGCCCACGGCCGACGTGCGCGGGACGGAACTAAGGCAGGCTCCCGCTGGGGCTGACGAATCAGCCCCTCCCGCCTTAACTCAATTTCAAGGGAATTCCAAACCCGTGGGCTGGGCTCGTCCAAAGCTCGCAACTGCCGGGCTGCTTCGGAAATGGCCTTCAGGTCAGATATTAAGTCGGAACACGCCGAACAGGAGGCTAGATGTGCCGCGTGCTCGGTGTTACGGTCGCCCTCAAGCATTTCTGGCAGAACTTGTTGGAACTCTGCACAGGTCATAATCCTCTCTCCCCGATTACCGCTCTTCCCTCGCTGCTCACGGCTTTTCGGCCTTTGCGGCTCTGCTCGTGCGCAGCGAGTCGCGGAGTTTCATCCGCGCCTTGTGCAACTGTGATTTGCTATTGCCGATGGAACATCCCACCATATCGGCAATTTCATTGTGCTCAAAACCCTCTATATCATGCAGAACAAAAATCGTTCTATACCCAGGAGGTAACGCCTCTACCGCGCGTTGCAGCTCCAGTCGATCCACCGCCCCGGCCAGCGAGGGGTCTTGCGCTCCCGGTTCCTTCTTCGGCGACTCCTCGTCGGTTTCCATGGTCTCTTCCAGCGGGACCACGGAAAGTCCTTTCTTCCGCAGCCGCATCAGGACGACGTTTACCGCCATCCGGTGCAGCCAGGTGGAAAAGGCCGATTCGCCTCGAAAAGTCCCAATCTTTCGGAACAACTGCAGGAAAGCTTCCTGGCTCAGGTCCTCGGCTTCGGCGGTGTTGGCCGTCATGCGCAAGCATAACGAGTACACCCGCCGCTTATGCAGGTTGTACAGAACCTCAAAGGCTTCTGCATCGCCCTGCTTAGCTCGCTCGATTGCTTCTGCTTCAGAAAGCCCGTCGCCCTGTGGTTTTCTTGCGCCCGTCAAGTCGCCTTTTCCGGCCGCACTTGGTCAGATGCGGCGCAACCAGATTTTCGTTGTACTGCTTGCAACCCGAACAGCCCAGTATTTCCCCCTGAAATGGGAACGGAACCGGTTGCCAGACTTGCACTTGCCCAATTCCTAGCAACAAGTGACCTTGGTTACCTTTGGCAGCCTAAAGGGGTAGTCAGACGTAGTCAACAGCCGGCCCTTCGGGCGCTCCTAAGCCGCCGCCGAAGCGGTTGTAATCGTCTCTAGTCCGTGTCCTCGAGGGCCGGTTTCTCGCACCCGCAGCAGGATCGCAAAAGCCAGGCCTATGAAACCCAGGGTGGAGAAGATCCACATGCCGAGGGCATAGCCTTGAGGGTTGCCCAAACCGGCGCCGGTAAAGTCGTTGGCCTTTCCAATTAGCAGGTTCAGAATAAAAAACCCTATCTGTTGAATCAGAGTCATGAGGGCGTAGGCCGTTCCCAATCGGTTCTGTTCCACGATGTATGCCACCGCAGTCCACATGACCGCAGGAATTAACGAAAAAGCGATCCCCATCATACAAACCGGCACAGCCAGTGACATGTCGGAATAGGCCATCATAAGGTAAACGGGCATCAGCAGGATGGACCCAAACACCATGAACAAGGCCCGCTTTCCGATCTTGTCTACGAGCAGTCCGAAGAGCGGAGTAGCAATCATCGCAGACAACGGCAGCAGACTATTGAAGAAGCCGGCGCGCTCGTGGGCGACGACTCGCACCGCTTCAGATGCTACGCCGCCGTGAACCGCGAGAATTTTGTTGGTAAAGAAATCGATGGCGAATGTGCGGAATGGAAAAATAGCGGAGTAGAACGTGAAACACAGGATCACAACGTACCAATAGGAAGTATCGAAGCGAAATATCTTCCGGATTTCGAGTTTATCGACCTCGCCTGCCTTTCCGAGAGCGTAACGGCGTTCCGCGCGGCTTTCTAATATCCAATAGACGATTGCTGCGAAGACGCAAATGCCTCCCCCTCCTACCGCGATCAATAAAGGCCCACGCCAGCTCGCTGGCCCAGCCGTTCCCTGCGGATAGAAAAGCGAATGCGCCCAACTCGGTGAATTGTCTGCCGCAACCGAGCCCAGCCGGGAAAGCGTTAAATTGATTCCGAAGGCAAAACTGAGTTCTTTGCCCTTAAACCACTTGGCCAAGGCGGTGACCACAGCGACAGTCATCGATTCCGCGCCCAGTCCCAGAACCACGCGACCGGCAACCATGGTGGCAAAATCGCCCTTCAGGGCAGTCAGAATCGCGCCCAGCAGGCACAGTACCGCGAACACGGTGAGGGCCTTTTTCGTCCCGATGCGGTCAATGATGATTCCGCCAATCAGCAGTGTCAGCACCGCGGCGACGCTGTAGCTGGAATTCAGCCAGCCGAACCTCTCCGCGGAAAAACCCAGTTGGTCTATGAAGATTCGTTCCAAAGGATTAATGCTGTCGTAGATGTAGTAGTTCCCGAAGCTCGTCAAAGCTACGAAGACGAGAACGGTCCAGCGATACAAGACGGATGGTTGCTGGGGGTTCGTTTCAAGCGCCGGAGGCGATTGGGCGGTCAACGATCAGGGTCTCCAAGCCACTGTGAAAGCAAGAAGATAGCAGATAGGACAGATATTGGCCATTGCTGTATGGCCGTTTACTAGCCGTACAGGCTTGCCCCGATTACCCCCGTACAGTTCCAACAGTCATCTTCTCAGCTCGGTTGCAGAATAGGAAAATCGCGTCCTCTATGCGAATCAAAATTTCGTTACTGACCTTAATGTTGGTTGCGTTTTGCTACGCCAAAGCCCCCAAGACTTATCAGTCCGGCACGCTGCTGCAAATGGACTCGGTGGATTGTGGCTACGACGAAAACAGCGGCAAGAGCTTTGCCGGCGAGGTGCTCGGCACGGACTCCGCACATAAGAAGACCCACCAGTTGCTGTGCCAGGAATACCTTCTGCAGAACGACCGGGTAATCTACCGCATTCGTCCCCGGGACGAAAAACACCCAGTTCTTCTGCCAGTCGGCGAAAAGGCCCAATTCCGCATTCAGAAGGACAAGATGCTCTTGCTGGTGGAAGATGGCGACAATAAAGAGCGCGAATACAACGTCGTATCAATGACGCCGAGAGCAGAAACCAAGGCTGCCGAAGCTACCCCGTCGCGGCTCAATCATCTACAGTAAAAACCAGGACCGGCTACGTGAAACAACCCAGGGCGCAAGGCTTTGTTGCGCCCTGTTGATTTCTCTCCAACCGATTGCAAGTAAGCAGCTTATGTGTACTTGCCTCACTTGGTTCCGAGCCCAACCCTGTGCACCGCCCCCGCATCCAATTTTTCGCTAACCCGCTGCCGGGGGGTCGGTGAATTGTGGCCTGTCGGCATGAACTCGCGGGTGGCAGCTGACAGGAGAAAACTACTTATGAGACGTTTAGCTGTGTTTACGATGTTGGCATTCTTGCTGGCTGCGCCAGCCGCTCTTCTCGCGCAGACGGAAAAGCGTGTCGAAGTTGGCGCGTTTGCCGACTATTACCGTTTTGACCGGACCAACGTCATCAACTTCGTTGGTATCGGTGGCCGGGCGGGGTTCTACGTAAGTCCGCACACCAGCGTTGAAGGCGAATTGGCCTATGACTTCGAACGCAACCGCACCGACTTCTTCAATAATGGTGCGAGCACAACGTTCACCAGGACTCGCACACGCCCACTCCATGGCCTGTTTGGACCAAAGTTCGATTTTGGCACAGGTAAAGCCAACCTCTTTGCCACCGGCAAAGTCGGCTTCATCAACTTCGCCAGCAGCTCACAGACCGTCGGGCAGGCCTTTGGCAATGTTGACAACGGAGCCACTCGCTTTGCGGTATACCCCGGTGTCGGCGTGGAAGGCTTTTGGGGACCAATTGGTTTACGCGCCGAGGTGGGTGACGAGATTTACTTCCTAGGCGGCGCCAGAAACAATTTGAGGGTAACCTTCGGACCGCACTTCCGCTTCTAGCAAAGTTTTGCACAGTTACGGTCCTTTGCACACTGACGGCAGCTGAGGCTGCCGTCATTTTTTTGCTCCAAAAGTGCCTCCGCTTTCTTTCAAAAATAATTTTTTCTGAGTTGCGTCCGCTCCCGACAGACTGTGCTAATATCCCGCGCACGCGGCTGGGGCCTGTACTGTCCGGCGTTTCGGCCATGCCCAGGGTTTGGTTCTATTTGCGTGTCGTCGCCACGCTGTGCGTCGCGGCACTTCTCTGCGTCCCGCCTGTACATTCTCAATCGACCGATGAAGTTCACATAGTCCCACGCAATTTGCCGGATCAAGTAAAGCCCAAAGGCATTCCGACAACCATCGATATCGAGCCCAATCTCCGCCCCATGAAGCCGATGAGGGTGGATGTCGACTTGGTGCTCGTGCCGGTCACCGTAACCGATGCTTTAAATCGCCCGGTGATGGGACTGGAGAAACAGAACTTCAATCTCTATGAAGGCGAACAACAACAAGAAATCATCCATTTCTCATCAGACGACTCGCCCATCTCAATTGGCTTGCTGCTCGATCTCAGCAAGAGCATGGTGAATAAGTACGTGATTGAGCGTGCTGCTGTGGAAGCTTTTTTTCACAACGCTAATCCTCAAGATGATTATTTTGTGATCGCCTTCTCTGACCGTCCTCGCGTGCTGGCCACTTCTACCCAGTCCATTGACGACATTCAGCAAAAGCTCGCGGCCGACAATCCGGAGGGTGACACTGCGCTACTCGACGCAGTCTACCTTGCTCTTGCCAAGATGCGCTCAGCTCGATATTCGCGCCGCGCTCTGCTGATCATTTCTGATGGCGGTGACAATCACAGCCGTTATGGCATGAAAGAAGTAAAGAGCCTGGTGCAGGAGGCCAATGTTGAGGTTTACGCCATCGGTATTTTCGACAGCACGTTTTTCCGGTCGTTTGAAGAGTTCATGGGAAAGCGCTGGCTGGGCGAAATCACTGATGTCACGGGCGGACGCACCATTGCCGCCGGCGATCTGGGAAAAGTTCCCGAAATTGCCGCCACCGTGAGCCGCGAAATGCGTAGCGAATACGTCCTCGGTTATCGCCCTCACAACGCCAAGCGCGACGGTAAGTGGCGTAAGATCAGAGTGCAGGTGAACCCATCACCTTCGGCGGGACGCGTGCAGGCCTACTACAAGAGAGGCTATCTAGCCGGGCCCAGGTAACTTCGGGCAAGACCCCACTACCAAAACTTTACGGCTGGCACGTTTAGACGAAATTGACAACTATTTATCTAATTGGCTATATTGCTAGATGTGAGATCAGTTTCAAACGTTTTTCGGGCGCTGGCTGATCCTACGCGCCGGCAGATCCTGCAGGAGTTGAAGCGCGGCGAACTTTCGGCCGGCCAGATCACCGCCTGCTTCAGTATCTCGGGACCTTCGATTTCACGGCACCTCTCGATTCTGAAGAACGCCGATCTGATCTCAGAAAGGCGGGACGGCAACAGAATCCTTTATCGCCTGGTGCCCGAAACCGTCGCGAACGCAGTTGGGGACTTTCTCAGCACGATCTGTCCAACCCAGATAACCCAACGACGCCGTTTGAAGCGCAAGGAGGCATCATGAAATTCGCAATCACGGGCGGCTCCGGTTTTATAGGGAGGCATCTCGCACGGCACTTGGTGGAGGAGGGTCACGGCGTGAATTTGCTGGCTCGCGGCGTCGACCGCCGCGATACAAGCCTGAGCCAACATCCGCAAGTGACGGCGTTTCCGAGCGACCTCGGTGACACTCGACTTTTGCATGCAGCCTTCGCGGGGTGTGAGGCCGTCGCGCACTGCGCCGGTATCAATCGTGAGATTGGGCGGCAAACATATCAAAGAGTTCACATCCAGGGAACCGCAAACGTAGTTGAGGCCGCGCGTTCCGCAGGCGTGCAGAAGATTGTTCTCATGAGCTTCCTGCGCGCCCGCCCCAACTGCGGCTCGCCCTACCATGAATCAAAGTGGGCTGCCGAAGAGCTCGTTCGAAACTCCGGACTGGACTACACAATCCTCAAGTCGGGGATGGTTTACGGCCGTGGCGATCACATGCTTGATCACCTGAGTCGTTCGTTGCACACCCTTCCGTTCTTCGCTGCGGTCGGATTCAGGGAGAAACCGGTGCGTCCCTTACCCGTCGAGGATCTAGTCAGTGTCATGCGCGCTGCAATGGTTGACGGCCGGCTCACGCGCCAAACCGTCGCCATCACGGGAGCGGAAGAACTACGCCTCAGCGACGCTGCACGCCGCGTGGCTCGCGTTATGGGGAAGAGAATCCTCGTGTTCCCCATGTCTGTGTGGTTCCATTACGGACTGGCGCAGGTTTTCGAATGGGCAATGAAAATTCCACTTGTAGCCAAGGCCCAAGTTCGCATTCTGGCAGAAGGAGTGGTTGCGCCCGCTACCCGGTGTGATTTGTTACCCTCTGACCTCGTGCCCAGCCGGCTGTTTAGTGAGGCACAGATTCGCAGCGGATTACCCGACCCCGCTCCCTTCGGATTGCATGATCTGCGCTGCTGCGCCGCGAAGAGCTGACAGGGAGTGAGAGCAACAGCTACATGTTGGCGATAGAAGGTAGGAAGGGTGGCAACGTCAGTTAATTCTCTCGCCCGGTCGCCGTCGGAGCGCCATGTCGGCGTTGACTCTTCGAACGCGTTGCTTCGAAGCAGTGATTAATTTGTGCGACTTGGCAATCAACTCCCGGCTTGACAGGTAACGGTCACCGCTGGCTTCCTCACTTACAAATTGCTCGGGGCGAATGCGGCAACCGTGAACAAACGCTTCCGCGCTCCAGAATTCGCGACCTGCATATGGAGTGCGTGGCCGGTCCCGATGCGCGTCCGTTTCGATCGGCAGCTTCTCCCAGAGCCGCTGGTTCGGAGCAGCGAGTTCTTCCCCGGCGTAGTGGTAATCGACTCGAGTGCGATCAGAGACTTGGGCATCCCTGCGGGAGTTCTTCTCGTGAGCACCACACTTTGAGGGCATGACTCACCTTGGCCAATCTTTGGCTCTTAGATCACCGGATCCCGGCCAAGGTTGTTTGCCGTATGTTAGAAAGCCGATTTCGGAGCTGCCATAGTTAAGACAGCCCGTCCTTCCGCGTCTACCAACTAGGCAGCCAACACTTCCAGATCTTCCGCGCGTGATAACAGAGCGACCATCTCATCGTTCTTCGCCACGTCAAACTCCGATATGGAACTGGCATCTTCGAGCCGCTCTCTCACGGACCGCGGGGGATTGAACAGCTTCAAACGAATGTCGTGATCGCGAGCCCAACGTTGCAAATAAATCAGCATCCCCAAACCGCCGCCCTCCAGCGCATTTACGTCTGTAAAATCCAACACGACTACGCGGGCATCTTCTTGCCCCGTGACCGCGTCGCGTAACCTGAAAGCAGCATCGCTGCGTACAATCCTGCCCTCACATTGAAGAACTGCCACATCACCTACTCTGTCTGAATGTACGCTCAACATAATTGCCTCCTACAAAGCCTCGTATTGCAAGACCTTTGCCAAGGCCTAACACCCTTGCATTTTCTTGCTTGATCTGGGAATTGCCGGGGGATCGCGTGAATTTTCTGGAGGGTGCCGGGCAAATCTGCGCTACAGGAAGTGCTGTATTCGACGAATACAGCATCACTGCGGTTTACGCAGAGCTGAACCCTTTGCTCTACTGACTTGCCGTCTTCGCCAGATATTCACCGACTCTGCGCTCGAAGGCTGAGTAGTCCTGCCCGGTGCTGCGCTCCAATGCTTCTTCGGTTCTTGTGCCGGCACCGATGTTCTGCAGCATTCTCAGCATCTCGCCCATGCCATACCTGTCGCGGAAGTATTCCACCGCCGACAAAGACTCCGCGTACGCGACCTGCGCCTGCAAATCAGAGAAGCCGGTGAATGAATGTTCGAGCATCGGAAAAGGGATTTCTTTTCTTGCCTGGAATAACGGGGCTAAGCGTTGGGCAAACATGCTGGAGCTGCGAGGTTCCATCATCTGCGCCAGACCTTCGTTCAGCCACGCCGGACAATGTCCTGCCGCCAGCGATTGCAGGAATGAGTGCGTAAGCTCATGCTTCAGCACGCGCGCGAGTTCCGGGTTCATACCGGTAACGCCGCCAATCGGAATGCGAAGCTTGCCGTCATTGAGCGCTCCCGCCCAGGATGGCGCCTCGGTGATGTCTACGAATTCTCTTTGTGTGTAGAGAATTACGATAATGTTTTCGGTGGGCTGATAGCTGAATTGCCGGGCGAGGTCCTGATATTGATCCTCCATTGTCGCGAGCAGTTGTTGCTGCAGCTCAGAGGACGTTCTGTCGCCCTGGTAGTGCAGAGTGAAATGCCTGCTCTCCTTGCGCCGCGATCGCTCCTCTACGGCCAGCTCACGTTCAGCCTTGTGCAGCAGTCTCTCAGTGTACGCATCCGGCGAGATCTCCAAAGCGTGCTTCCACGCGCTCACCGCCTCGCCGGTTCGGTCCGCATCATAACGCGCCAATCCCAGCAATCGGAGCAGGTCGGCTGAGTCGGGCCGCAACTGAATAGCGCGCTCCAGATCACTTGTGGCATCAGCATATCTCC
Source organism: Acidobacteriota bacterium (assembly GCA_003224905.1). Lineage (GTDB taxonomy): Bacteria > Acidobacteriota > Terriglobia > Terriglobales > Acidobacteriaceae > QIAA01. The sequence continues at coordinate 2,926 of QIAA01000096.1, read as the reverse complement.
CCTGAGCCGCAAGCGCGATGCCCCGCCATTCCAGGAACTGCACTTCGTCCGGTCTCGCTCGGATCGCGTGTTCGAAATAACCGCTTGCCCTTTCTGAGTTGCCGCGTTGCATTTCCATTACGCCTGCCAGGTAGTAAGCGTCACCAGTCGCCTTGGCATCGTGCTGAATCTCAATTTCGGCCAAACGCATGTCGTCGATGCCATCCCCCACCATGATGCGGTTGCGTAAACCGGTCCAGTAGGCGTCGTCCTGTTTTGGTCCCTTCAGAAGCGGCAATTGCAGCTTTTCGTGCTGTGTCACGGAGCTTGTCGGAGCATCTCTGTGGGTGAGGTCTGTAGGTAAGGCGCCGTTTGTCGGCGCCGAACGAGTGGTTACGGCAGGTCCATTCCCAGCCTGAATCCTGAGAACCAGATTCTTGCCGACACTGTATTTCGTACTTCCTACCCAATATTCGATTTGTGCGCCTTTCTCCTCTGTCTTACGCACCACCATGTACATGCCGTTCTTGAAGTAGATCGTATCCGCACGGCTTACGTTTACAAGCAGGAATACAGCACCAGCAATGAGCGCAGCTTTTGTTGGGAACATACTTTTAGGAAGTGCAATTCGGGGGGAAGCCGCTTTATATCGTGAACAACGCGGGCAGTCAAGATAAAGCTGGCATATCAGCCACCCAAGCGTGCATCCACCGGAAGGCGGGGAGATCGTGGCACGGCTGCACAACCCCCAAAATCGCACGCGGTATCCACATGTGTGCAAGGAATTGCTTCTCACGGACAGCTGCGCCCTCGAAAACCAAGAGTCGCTATGCAGCCTTTGGCATGTTCCGTGCTCATCTGTATGTGGAGCTAGCAAAAGCCCAGAAGGGCCTGAGAGACCCATGGCGCCCTTGAACTGGAGCTCCCCCTTGTTCGGTACATTCGCCGCACAGCCCCAGCTTAGAGTCGCGCACAGCGATCCAGGTTCTTCAAAAGAGAACAAGACCATGAAAACTACACTGTTTCTGTTGTGCTTTCTGAGTGCCACGTTGTCGTTTGGACAAAACTCCGCTGGCGTTTCAACGTTGAGTAATGAACCACAGATGGTGTCGTTTTATAGTCACTCGAGGCAGGCAACTCAGCAGAATATGTCCCAGGAACAAAATCTGCTCGAGAGATCCGGTTTCACCTATGCGCAGGGTGAACGACCGCTGTGGGAAGTTGCGCCAAAATCGCACACAACCCCTCTTGGTGACCTTGCACGTGCTCTGCGAAAAGAGCACGAGACCGTCAAGAAGGCCGACATCATCTGGCAGAACTAAGCCTCGCCGGTTCGAGGCTTAGCACTATTAGGACTTGCTGGCGTAAAGTAAACAACCCCGGATAGGCGCACGATTCTGGCCGGTTCCCAATAGTTGCTGCGGGTTCCAGCGCTGTTTAACCGCCAGCGGCTCGGCATCGTAGCGCAGTTCAGCCCTAGCCGCAGCACATAGCGCAGAGCTAAATCACCTCCGAATGTCAGGACCTGGTAATTTTCTTGTCAAAAAATTGTAAAACCATCTGGTCAAGATTCCGGGCCGATCTATACTCCATCATCGGAAAACCTGCGGTTCGGGCAATCATATGATCGCCGTTCACTCCACATATAAGAGGAAACGAAACCGGGCGGTCCGAGAACGAGCGTTGATTCTCGCGGCGAGCCGGCTGTTTGCGTCACGAGGCTTCGAAGCCACCAAGACACGGGAAATCGCGGCGCTGGCGGGCTGCGCCGAGGGGTTGATTCATCGGTACTTCAACAGCAAATCGGGTTTGCTGATGGCCCTGATTCGCCAGCGCGTGTCGCAAGAGGTGATCGATCTGCACGAAAAACTTCCTGTTGCAGCGACTCTCGAGGCCGAGATCGTGCAACTGGTGGACTGGGAAACTCGCCGCATGTGGGATGAGAGAGAGTTTCTTAAGGTGACCCTTCCTCGCGCGTTTCTGGACGCCCGGCTGGGACGCCTGATCACCCGGACTACACTTGCGCGCCGCGCAGAAGCAATTCGCCAGCGGCTGAATACGTTCAAAGAACATCTCCCTCAGCATGAACTGGACGCAGTGGCGGAGTTCGTTTCTGCGATAGCATTCGTGTTCGGATTTTCACGTCCGGTGATCTTGCGTCAGAACACCGAGGAAAATCGTCATACTGCTAACGTCATCGCTGGCATTTTCGCGCGCCGCTTCAGGCAAAGCTCGCCTGGCCGCAACGGGCGAAATTAACTCTGCAGGAGAAATCTTCCAAAGCTTCGCTGGGCTGCCTACTTACTGGCGCCTTGCTCTTGAAAGTATTTTGCGCTTGACTATGTCCGTTCGTGCGTGATATTAAGTGCGTCCGCACGCACTTATTTTGTATCGCCGTTCTCTAGCGTGTACATACATATCGCGAGTATCTTGTTGATTAACTTCTCCAGTCCTGGATAGCTTTAGAATCGTCGGCATCAGCAGTAGCGGCCCACATCGTCTAGCAGTTTTCGGTTAATTTGATCTGGCACCAGGAGAACTCCATGACCTCTCCCAGAAGGAGTCTCGCGGGTGGTTCACTCCTTTTTGTTCTTGCCTTCCTCGTTTTTTGTAGCCAGCCCTTGCATGCTATTCCTGCTTTTGCACGCAAATATGGCCTGCCCTGCTCCGCTTGCCATGAGGCGTGGCCCAAGCTGAACAGCTTTGGGCAGAAGTTCAAGGACGAGGGCTACCAGCTCGGGAACGAAAAGGATGCGCCCATCTATCAGCAACCCACGTATTGGCCGGTCGCGATGCGAATCACGCCGCATTGGCATTTTGAAAGCGCAGGCCGCACGCCGATAGATACAGCCGCCGGAGGGACGGTAGAACAGACTCTAAATACCCACGGTTTTGATTTAACCGGCATCGACATTCTGACCGGCGGGACCCTGGCCAAGAACATCTC
>QIAA01000213.1 GCA_003224905.1 Acidobacteriota bacterium | reverse complement strand
TAACCGCTCGTTGTTTACGGCCCCCGATTGCAATAACTTCCCTCTTGTTTCTAACGCCGTCATGTAACAGAATCTCTGGTGAAGATCTACGCCAACGTGGATCATCATGTGCCTCCTTCAGGGCTTGTGCTTCGAGCACGTACTCTACCCTTGGAGGCACGCTTTTTTGGTTTTCATTACATCTGAGCGAAGTTGTCGTTCGCGAAGCGAATGACAACGCAGTCGAAGGACCCCAAGCCCGCGAGCACCAGCACAGACCCTGAAAGGAGTCCTCCCAAGAACACCCGCAACAACCCTGCTCCGCTCCAATTCCCTTTGTAACGACTCGTGTGGAGCGGACACTCTTGTCCGCTACCTTTGCGGGTGCCCCACAGCGGGTGCCCACAGCCAGCCCATCGAACTCGACGGGTCTCGCCGACTTTGCGGGACGTGGGAACCACCCTGCCGCGTATGAGCTTCGCAGTTCACTAGGTCCCCAGCTCTCACTTGCCTTGTAACTTTCCGCTGTCGTTCACATCCAAGAACGATGCGGCTCATCTCCGTGAACACCGGACTTCCCCGAGAAGTTATCTGGCACGGGAGAAAAGTTGTTAGCGGAATTTTCAAGCAAGCGCTCCCCGGCCGCGTCCCCTTGCGCAAACTCAATTTGGATGGCGACCGCCAGGCCGACCTCACCGTGCACGGCGGAGAAGACAAAGCCGTCTACTGCTATCCCGTCGCGCATTACGACTACTGGAAACGAGAGCTGCCCGGCCGGGAACTTCCGATGGGAATGTTCGGAGAAAACTTCACCCCCGACGGCTTGCTCGAGGAGTCGGTTCACATCGGCGACAGGTTCTCCGTCGGTTCCGCCGAAGTCATCGTGACTCAGCCCCGGATGCCTTGCTACAAACTGGGCGTAAGATTTCAGTCCGACGACATCGTGAAGCGCTTCCTCGCCAGCGCCCGCACCGGTTTCTACCTTGCGGTCACACGTGAGGGCGAAGTCGGCGCCGGTGACGAAATCGCGCGCATTTCGCAGGATCGCGGCGCTGTCTCGGTGGCTGAAATCACTCGCCTGTATATCGCAAAAAGATATTCCGACGAGGACACCGATTCCGTCCACCGCGCCCTCCAGATCTCAGCCCTGCCCGAAAGCTGGAAGCACTACTTCCGCGACCGCCTGCAACGAAGGTATGTTGATCTCTGAATTCCAGGCTGCGGGATCCCCGCCACCGATGCCGACGCTTTACCGAGAACCTAGTCAGACGATCGAGGTGATTCGCAGTTTCGGCGGTAAACCATGAATCCTGCCGACACCTATAATCTTTAGGCCTTCGACGCCTTTGGCAGAATCTCGTGAATGTCCGTTGGATTTCGTGAGACGGCCCAAGTCCACTCTCTGAATCCCCCGTGGCCGTTGACCGCCCTCGTCCATTCCGCCAGGAATTCGCGCTTCGTCTGTTGCTGCTGGTCGTCTTGTCCCTTGACCTCAAGGATCAACATCTTCCCATTGGCCAACCGCACTAGATAATCCGGCCGAAATTTGTGAATGACTCCGCGAAACGAGTAAGTGATCTCGAATCCCAAGTGGTCGTTCTTCACCCACGATCGCACATGCTCGCTCCGATCCAGCTCGAATGCCTCGCTGGCCTCCCACCGGCTATCGAAAACCGCGATGTTGATGTGCGATTTCTTCGTGTGCTCGCATGCTTTGCCCGTGTACCAGGGGAGCATATCGCCAGTCGCGCGAATTGGTCGTTGAGTATCGAAAATCGGCACCAATGATTCCGTGTTGCCGAAGTGGATCGCCTGCTTTACATGTTCCACAACCTTGCTCATGCTCAACGTAATCACAATCCGTCGGCGCAAGTCGTCCCGGTCGAAAATCGGTGGATCAACCCGAAGCCGGTCGCTCTCTATGAATCGTTCCACGAGTCGGATCAGTTGTGCCAAGAGGTAGTCGCGGCTTCCTTTCCAGGTGGACTGCATCTGATCGAACACGTAGCTTGCGGCACGGAAGATATTTTTCTGCATGCGGAACTCTTCGCCGCGCTCCCGCAGGTTGATTTCGGTTATGCGGGTCACATCCGGCTTTCCCTCGATGATCGGCGCAAGTTCCGCGATGGTCGGCGAGTCATAGGCATCGAGAACGAGCACGGGGACATTCGGAAGATCGAGAGTCAGTTGCGGCCGGTATTGGTGATCAATGCGAATCACATTCGGCCACGCGATTTCATAACCTTTGCGGTCCGGCAGCGCCTCAATGCGCGTTTTCGGCGAGGGCGGGGGCGGTGGCGGCCCGTCGCCTGTTCCTTCATGGGGCAGAAAAGTGAACGGAACCCCGAAAATGTTGACGTACTCGGCCCCGAACAGCCCTGTCTTCTCGTCAATCTCGTAGGAGGTTCGGCGCAAGCCTCGACCCACAACCTGTTCGCAGAGAAGCTGGGACGTAAACGCACGCAATCCCATGATGTGCGTTACCGTCCTTGCGTCCCAACCTTCTGAGAGCATTCCCACGGAGATCACATTCTGGATCTTTTCACCTGGCTGGCCTTCGCGGCCTACGGTGTCCACTTGTAGCCTGAGTAATTCAGCTTGACCTTTCTTTGAGAGCTTGCGCTCAAGGCGATTTTCTTTCTCGTCGTCCTCCGCATCGTTTTCTGCATTCTCCACAGATGCGAGCTTGAGCTGTACAGGTTCCTCCTGCTCTTCCGCCTGGTCCAGCACCCGTGAATCGATATGCAATAAGCCCTCGGGGTCGCAAAGCGCGTCGTTGTTATTGAGTTTCTTATGTTTAAAAAAGAATTCAACCCGTGCGGCGGTGTAGGTGTTATTGGCCACCGTAATCATGACTGGCGGGACACGCTCTTTGCGCTTCTTCCACTTCTTAAGCGTTTCGAGCCAATCGAGTCCGAGCAGGTGATAGCCGTTCTCCACCAGACCCGGCAGCGGAACCTCGGGTTCGACCTTTCGAGTAAGATCCGGCTTAACATCGTGATCCATGTAAATGTGATAGAAGCGGGACTTGTATTTGCTGCTGAGCTTGCCGTCATCGCGCACGACAACGCGGGGCGTTTTCACCAGCCCGGATTCAATGGCATCGTTCAATCCGAAATCACTTACGATCCAGCCGAACAGCGTCTCAGCGCCGCTCTTCTTTCCCGTAGGAGCAAATGGGGTTGCCGTCACGTCAAAGCAATTCAGAATTCCTCGGGCGCAATGAATGCGGTCCAGGGCCGCAATCCAGTTGGCGGCGTTCTTCAGTTCTTCCTTGGCTACACCAGCGATCTTCACCTTCGGAGGCACGCGCCACGCGTGGTGCGCTTCATCATTGATCACTATGATGTTCTGCGCACGAGGCCATTTCTCCCAGCACCTCGCGCACGTAAGCTTCGTCGCTCTTCGCGCCGCGCTTATCCACGCTGCGCTTTTTCTTGATCTGCTCGTCCGTTTCCCAATCCAGCTTGTGCCGGTTGTGAATCAGGACACGGCAGCTTTGACCCTGCCGTAATTTGTCTTCGAGTCCGGGCGGGACGATGTTGAATTCGGTGTAGTAATCGCCACGGCCGGGCATCAGGACCTGCAGCCTCTTCTTCACAGTCAGGCCAGGCGCGACCACAAGAAAGTGTTTTGCGAACCGTGTGTCTTGGGGATACGTGTTCTTGTTCAGCGCCTGCCAGGCAATCAGCATGGCCATCAGAATCGTTTTGCCGGAGCCCGTAGCCATTTTGCAGCACAGTCGAGAGAAGGGTCCGCCGTCGCCCGGAACTTCGATTCCCACGCGTTCCGAGGCTGGGGCTTCAGTAAGCCACATCAGCGTCTCAATCGCTTCGAGCTGGCAAAAGAAAAATCTCCGGTTTGGATCGCGCGGCTCGATGTCGCGCCAGTGCTGGAGTAGGCGTTTTGTGATTCCAGTTGCGCCGGAATAATCCGCTTCGCGCCATTTCTTGATTCGCGGCCGGATCTGGTTCACCAGCGGGAGAGGAACAAAAATTCCCGGATCATCAGCTGACCGGGAGGATTCCGAAGCACGAATGTATCCGGCTTTGCGGCGCTCCGGCTCGCGCGTGAACAGGCGGGTCTCGCGATGATACTTCCAGTGCTCTTGCGGCTCCTCGTAGGGGGAGTTGATGATGAGCTGGTCAATGCTCTTTTGGCCGTGTTGGGACGCTGCATCCATTTCTAGTTACTTGTCACCCTGAGCGGAGTCATTTTTCCTCGATTGACTCCCCTGCAAACCGTACCTCTGCTCCCCACTTCTCTGCTAGATCCTCCCATCGCGGATTCTTTGATTCGATCAGGGAGATCTTCTTCGCCCTGGTCCATCCCTTCAATTGCTTCTCACGCCCGATTGCTTTGTGAACATCGTCAAAGCTTTCGTAGTAGACCAGCCGATTGCAGTAGTACTCGCTGCTAAAACCTTCGATCTCGCCACCCTTGTGTTGTAACGCCCGCCGGTAAATGCTGTTCGTCATGCCGATGTAAAGCGTCCCCGAGCGGCTGCAAACGATGTAGACGAAGTACTCGTGATCTTTCACGGCAATCTAACCTGTCATCCTGAGCGGAGGGAGAAGTTCGCGAAGCGAACTTCTCCCCAGATTGCTGACAAAGTACCGACAAAGCTCTCGTTTTCCACGGGAGCTTTGTGCTTTTATGGGGCATGCTGAAAG
>QIAA01000095.1 GCA_003224905.1 Acidobacteriota bacterium | reverse complement strand
GGCCTGAATGGCCGTGCGCACAATATTGTTCTCCGGTTGCTGCGCAGTAAGCGTTGAGCCAGCCGTTTGAGTATGAAAGCGCAGCATCCAGGAGCGCGGATTTTTCGCCTTGAACTGTTCGCGCATGATTCGCGCCCACATTCGGCGCGCCGCGCGAAACTTTGCTACTTCTTCCAGAAAGTTGCTGTGCGCGTTGAAGAAGAATGAAAGTCGCGGCGCAAATTGATCGACGTCGAGCCCCGCCTTGATCGCCGCCTGCACGTAGGCGATGCCGTTGCTCAACGTGAATGCCACTTCCTGCACAGCAGTGGACCCTGCTTCGCGCATGTGGTAACCGGAAACGGAAATCGGATTCCATTCCGGCACATTCTCGCTCGCCCAGGCGAACATGTCCGTGATGATTCGCATCGCCTCAGCCGGAGGATAAATGTACGTTCCGCGCGCAATGTATTCTTTAAGTACATCATTCTGAACAGTACCCGAGAGCTTCCGCACATCTGCTCCCTGGCGTTTGGCAACCGCAACGTACAAGGCAAGCAAGATCGACGCCGTCGCGTTGATGGTCATCGACGTGGAGATTTTTGTCAGGTCGATGCCGTCAAAGAGGCGCTGCATGTCTTCGATGGAGTCGATAGCCACTCCTACTTTCCCGACTTCACCAACGGACAGAGAATTGTCAGAATCCAGCCCGATTTGAGTAGGAAGGTCAAAGGCTACGGAAAGGCCGGTGGTGCCGTTGGCCAGGAGGTACTTGTAACGCTTATTGGATTCTTCGGCATCGCCCATGCCCGCGTACTGGCGCATCGTCCAGAGCCGGCCCCGGTACATTGTGGCCTGCACGCCGCGAGTGAAGGGATACTGGCCGGGATAGCCAATTTCAGTTTCAAGATTGTGCCCCTCAAGATTGGCGGGCGTGTAAACACTGTGGACTGGAATGTGAGAGGAAGTTTCAGGATCCTGAGAAGGCGAATTCGAAATCGGTGCCGGTCGAGTTTTAACGTCCCGTGCCATGAATGTGGATTTCATGCTCCGGTAGTGAACAACAAAGCATAGGTTCCGGTTAAATCAACTGTTCCTTAAGGTTGCCCAAGATTTGCGATCGGGCCAGGGTCGAATCCCAGAAAGTCAATTCTTCTTCCATACCCGCAAAAACGAACTCACGCCGAACCAGCCGAAAACCAGAGTGAAACAAAGTGCAACCAGAACACGCTTCAGGTCAACTTGACCCGCCTGATATTTATGGTACTCCCTCACCAACGCCGAAAATCCGATCACAGCTATAACAAAGAAAACAAAGCCTGTGACTTCCAACCAAAGCTGGTGCAGAACTCGGCCTACATGGGTTGCCGTCACCCGTCCAGCGCTAATCAGAGCAGAAACAGTCCGGGTATGACCCGCATGCCGCGCCGCAACCCGCGCCATAATCGTGAGCTTACGCGCCGTTGAGAGGCTTACCACGATGCGATTTTAGCAGCCCTGATCCTCCCGTTCGGGGGTACAATATCGCCCGTGCCGGGTCGCGAAACGTTGTGAACCAGCCAGGCATCAAATAGACGTAATGGCCATCAGAAGGGGGCTAAGTGGACCAGCAACTCAAACAATTAATGAAAGAATTGGGAGAGGCGATCAACGAATCTCTTGCCGATTCGGAACAGATTGCGGAAGTAGTTTCCCGCATTAAAGATGGCGGGTACGATATCTTCCTGGTGCTGGAAGCCACGATCGGTGTAAGCAAGCCTGGCGAGAAGTCCCCTGATAAGACTTCCATGGTTACGACTCTGAGCAGCAATCCTGAGTTTAAGGTCAGTGATCAGGACCTCAAGTTCCTGAAGTCATTGCGTATAAAAATTGAGGACGACGCTGCCTAGAGCTTTCTGAAAATACGATTCAGTCGCGCTCACACTTCGACTACTTTCCCCATCGGCCTTTGGCCTGAGCTTCCCTTTCCAACACCATCTGATCGAACGCATGCAGCAGGCCTTCGCGCGTGGAATATGGACCGGGCTTATACACCCGGGACTTGATTCCGGCTTGCGAAAGCTCAGAAATGCGCCAGTCCTCACGGTTGGTTAAATCCCAGAATTCGACGGCATCGTCGGCGTAAAAACCCGGCTTGGACATCTCGGCAGGGTGGAAGTGCCACTCACAGATAATTTCAGTACGGTCGACTGCACGGGGCCACAGGGTGTGGGTCATCATGTAATCGGGATGCAGGCTGAGCAGCAGGTTGGGATAGACGGCATAGTACAGGACCTGATGGCGCTGCGTTTCGGTCAAACCGGGAAGATACGAGCGTCGCAGTTTCCCATCCATGCTCATGGTTTCAACGCCGTCCTTGAATCCCATGGAACCGCCAATGAAGTTGGCATTGGGTTGATGGTTATCACCGCTCAAATAGTTTGATAGCCGATTGAGCACGGGATGCAGCACTGGGCAGTGCAGGCACTCGTTGTAATTCAACAGAATCAGCTTCCAGTTCGTCTTGACCTCGTATTCAATTCGTCTGTGGAGACACAATTCCCGCATGCCCCAGTTCGCGAACTCTTGCGGCAGACAATCCAATTGCTCCAAAAGTGGCCTTGGGTTTTCACTCAGATTGATGAAGACGTGACCGTCCCAGAGGTCGCAATGGACACGATTCAGCGGGTACTCTTCCCGCCGGAAACCCTCAGCCATATGTGGAGCGCCGATAAGGCTTCCCTCCAGGCCGTAAGTCCAGCCATGGTACGGGCACTGAATTCGGCCCGCGAACTTGCCTTCGTGCGTGGCGCAGATGCGGGTTCCGCGGTGGCGGCACACGTTGTAAAAGGCGTTTACGTGTCCGCTTTCGTCGCGGGTGATGATTATGCTTTCGTTTCCAATCTCTCGCAGGAAGAAGTCACCGGGAGATGCGATCTGCCCGATGCGACCAGCGCAAATCCAGGTCTGGCAGAAAAAGCGCTCCAGTTCATCCTGGAATAACTCCGCATCGGTGTAGTACCGGGCCGGCAGGGTTGTGGGAAGGAGGTCTGCCCTTGTCACCATTGGCGCTCGCTGAGTGCAGGAGTTGAGGCCACTCCAGTGCACAAGAGAATCTTAAACCGCCGCTACCCGAAAAACATTACTTGGCAGCTGTGCGCTGCTTGCGAACCGCGTGCAGGATTATCACCCCGCTGACGCCGAAGCTGGTAACGGCGCCTAAGGCAAGTGCTTCGGTAAGCGCAGAATTGAAGCGTAGATGATCGGAAAACAGCGCGGCCAGCGACAGCAGAATCCCGAGAAAATTCAGCCAGATGGGAGGATGCACGGAACCAGGCCGTTCGCGGCTGGACAAGCGCAGCTGCAGCAGGACGGCAGCCAATCCGATTGCTCCTACAACCACGACGGCAAGTGGACTGAAGAAAGATCGTGGATTTGTGAATAGGACAACAACCGCCAGCACGCCGCAAAGCAACCCGGAAGCAATCACGGTCCAGCGGCGGGGCTTTAATTGAGTATCAGCCAATATGAGGGCCTTGAGAAGTCTGTTTTCATTTTAGACAGACCTCGGCGCAATGCAAGATCGTCAACCTTGTAATTGAATTTTTCTCCTTGCAATTCAGAAGACAGGCGCAGCTATTTTCTTCTGCTAGCAGCGGCCTCTTCCAAAGCGCGGCGCGTCATCACCGTGACCAGATGCTGGCGATACTCAGCCGACGCGAAATAATCCCCGATGATGTCAACGCCGTTGGCGGCTCGTGCGGCGGCATCTGCAATGGCGCTGACGGGTTTGCCGCGTAGGGCAATCTCAACCGCAGATGCTCGATACGCAAGATCAGCCACGCCCGTTATACCAACAGCGGCACTGTCGATGTTCGATCCGGAAAACTTCAGGCGCACGGCTACCCCGACCACTGCATAACCCGAGGCAGGATGATGAAACTTCTTATAGGTAACTCCCTCGCCGGTGGTTCTGGAAATCCGTACTTCCGTAAGAATTTCGTCATTGCGCAGCGCAGTCGAGAACATGCCGGTAAAGAACTGGGCTGCCGGGATCACCCGTTCACCGGAGCGGCTGTGCGCGACAATTTCCGCATCCAGCGCCAGTACGGCAGCAGGATAATCGGCCGCCGGATGGGCCTGAGCTAACGAGCCTCCGATCGTGCCACGGTTGCGAACTTGGATGTCTCCGATCTGAGCGGCAGCGAGAGCAAGTAGAGGTGAATTCCGCAGCAAGGCTTCTGACGCAGCCACTTCCGCATGCGTCGTAGTCGTGCCGATCGCAATTCCGTCGGCGAACTCTTTGATGTAACTCAGCCCACCGATCCGGCCAATGTCGACCAGCATGGCAGGTTGGGCCAGGCGCAGCTTCATCGCAGGCAGTAGGCTATGGCCGCCCGCCAGAACCTTGGCGTCTTCGCGCGAGGCTAGAAGGTCCAGGGCTTCGCTCAATGTGCGGGGCGATTCGTAATCGAAGTTGGCCGGGATCATGGGCGCCTCCTTCCCGCTGTACCTTTCTTAGATTGCTTCTTCGGGGATTCTTCCGACTCAGCCTTGGGCGGCGCCGACTCCGCTTGCCGGATAGCCCTCCACACGCGTTCCGGTTTGAGTGGCATGTCAATGTGCCGGATGCCGAGCGGCGAGAGCGCATCGCACACCGCGTTAACCATACAGGGTGTGGAGGCAATGGTACCTGCTTCGCCCACTCCTTTGACTCCCATGGGATTCACAGGCGACGGCGTTACCGTATGATCGAGCACGAACTCCGGGAAAAAGTGCGCTTTCGGCATCGTGTAATCCATCAGGGTCCCTGTGACAAGCTGGCCGTCTTCGTTGTAGATCAGCTCTTCCCACATAGCTTGCCCGATCCCTTGCGCCAGCCCGCCATGGATTTGACCGGCTACCAGCATGGGATTGATCACGTTCCCGCAGTCGTCGACAGCAACATATTTGTCGATCTTTACCTCCCCGGTCTCGGCGTCTACTTCAACCGAGGCGATGTGCGCACCAAAGGGGAAAGTAAAGTTAGAAGGCTCGAAAAAGTGCGTCGCTTCTAGACCAGGTTCAAAACCCGCTGGAATCTTGTGTGCGGTGTAAGCCGCAGTGACGACGTCCCCAAATGACAATGACTTCTTCTTTCCGCTCTTCGTGGACAGGCTTCGGCGGCCAAAGACGATGTCTGATGGTTTGGACTCCAGCAAGTGCGCGGCCAAGGTCGCCATCTTTGCTTTTAGCTTCTGAGTAGCCATGTAGGCCGCGCTTCCGCCCACAGCCGTGGCCCGGCTGCCGTACGTACCCAGGCCGTATGGCACCACCGCTGTATCTCCGTGAACAACGTTGATGTCGTCAGGAACGAGGCCAAGCTCATCCGCAATGAGCTGGGCGAACGTCGTTTCTTCTCCTTGGCCATGTGGCGACGCGCCAGTGAGCAGCGTCACCTTGCCCGTGGGTTCAATGCGGACAGTGGCGCTCTCCCATCCGCCCGCGGGCGTCGCGGCAGAAGGCCCGATAGCACAAATTTCTACGTAGGTAGAAACCCCAATTCCGTAGTACTTCCCGTTTTTCCGCGCACTCTTCTGGCGTTTTCGCAGGCTATCGTAGCCGGAGAGCTTCAGCGCCTTAGCCAAGCTTTCCTGATATTTTGCCGAGTCGTAAGTCAGACCAGTGATTGTGGTATAGGGAAATTCTTTGGACTTGGGGAAATTCTTCAGCCGGAACTGAGCCGGATCCATTTCTAGTTCACGAGCGGCAATGTCCATGATGCGCTCCACGTTGTAAGTCGCTTCAGGACGTCCCGCGCCGCGATACGCATCGGTGGACATCTTGTTGGTAAAAACGCCGATGATGTCGATCTGGATCGCCGGAATCTTGTAGCAGCCGGCGTGCATGAGCGCCGTCAATTGGGGAATCAGCGGAGTGAGAAGCTGATGATAAGCTCCCATGTCCGCCAGCACCCGCGAGCGCATGCCCAGGATAGTGCCGTCCTTCTTCAGGGCGAGTTCGACATCGTTAATCGTGTCCCGCCCGTGAATAGTGGCCATGAAGTTTTCCCGCCGGCCTTCGTTCCACTTCACCGGTCGGCCGACCTTCATTGACAGCCAAGGCACCACTCCCTCTTCGCTGTAGACGTTCAGCTTACTGCCGAATCCGCCTCCAACCTCGGGTGCGATAACGCGCACCGAAGTTTCGGGCAGACCAACCAGAAGCGAAATCTGAGTCTTGAGCAGATGCGGAATCTGCGTGGAAGACCAGACTGTCAGCCGATTTTCACCAGGCAGGTACTCGGCAATGACCGCCCTCGGCTCCATCGCAAGCGGACAGAGGCGCTGGTTAATCATGCGCTGTTTAACTACTTTGTCCGCCTTTTTAAAGGCAGCCTCTAAATTTCCGTTCTTCAGCGTATGAGTGAAAGCCTGATTGCTCTTGAACTCGTCATGCACGTACGCTGTATCGTTGCTGAGCGCCTTCTCCATGTCGGTGACAACCGGCAGCGGCTCATACTCCACTTCAACCTTCTCCGCCGCGTCCCGCGCCACATACAGATCTTCAGCCACCACCACTGCCACCGGCTCGCCAACGTAACGAACGCGCCCTTCGGCAAGCACTGGATGACGCGGCACCTTCAGCCCCGGCATCTGAATCGCGCATGGAACCGGGCCGATGCTGGTCGTATCCTGCGCGGTAAAAACCCCAATCACCCCGGGCGTGCCCTTCGCCGCATCCGTATTGATGGACTTGATGTCGGCATGAGCATGTGGCGACCTGGCAAACGCGCAATACACCATCCCCGCGAGCTTGAAATCGTCGGTGTAGTGGCTGATCCCACGAATGAGCCGCGGATCTTCTTTGCGCTTCAGCCGCCTACCTACCCAGGCACCTTTGCCGTTTGCCTTACTCGGTCTGCCTGGAGCTTTTGCTGGAGTCGCCATTGGTCACCTCGCTCCTGCGCGCGCCGCGATCGGTTTGGACATCTTGCGCGCAGCATTCTTCACTGCGGCTACGATGTTCTGATACCCGGTGCAGCGGCAGATATTGCCATTAAGCGCTTCGCGAATCTCGCCATCGCTCGGGTTGGAATTGTGCCCCAGCAGATCATGCGAGCACATAATCATGCCGGGAGTACAGAAGCCGCACTGCAGGCCGTGCTCCTCCCAGAATCCCTCCTGAATCGGATGCAGTTGGTCACCACTGGCCAGACCTTCTACCGTTGTGACCTGGCGACCATCTGCCTGAACCGCCAGTACGGTACAGGACTTCACCGCCCGGCCATCCATCAGCACCGTGCACGCGCCACACAAAGAAGTCTCACAACCGATATGCGTACCGGTGAGTCCCGCATTTTCGCGCAAGAAATGGACGAGCAGCAGCCGCGGCTCAACAGAAGCGCGGCGCTCCGTTCCATTTACGGTGATTGCAACATTCCTCGTCATAGGGTCCCCGCAGGCATAGCTGGATTAGGCAGGAAAATCGAAGCGGCTCACGATAACAAAAGGCAGGCACGGATTACAAGCAGCCGCGAACCAGGTGCAAGGTACCAATGCTGGAAACGCTGCCCTTTTTAGCCATTCTCAGGCCGTAGCGTACTTCACCTTCGCTATCACGGGTACCGGTTTCCCCAAAAGCATGGGCTTCGCAAAGAATTCGTAGAAGCGCAAGTCTTCCCAGTAACTGAGGTGAGCGTAAATTGGAATCAGATAGTTGAAATCCTGCCGCTGAACATTCCGGTAAAAGTGCAGCATGCCGCTGACGGGATCCTGCTTTGACCAGGCATTGAGCCAGTGAACGTGATCCAGGCTATCGGCCCTGTAGGGCTGCACTTTGTAGATGCCATAATCTCTCTGCGAAGGGCGTTTTCTGAAGGAGTGCAAGAAGGAGCTGATCTGGGCGCGCACGTTCTGTTCTGGGGGCACGTACTCGCGGAAGAAATAGACAACTTTGTCCAGTGGTGAGCCGAACGTGATTAGGCCCTTGATCTTGTCCAAGTCGTTCTGGTGAATTTCGGCACGTGCGGGAACCGCCCCCACAACCTGGTCTGTTGTCGCCAGGCGCCGATTCATGACTTCATTCAGTACGTCATAAGCGATCACGCTACCCAGAGAATGCCCAGCGACAATAATCTGTTGATAGGATCGAGGGTCATCTTTCAAGATGCGAGTCATTGCTAGGGTGGCGCCCGAAAGGATTGCTCTCCGCGCGGCGTAATTTTTGGCCTTCGCATCCGCGTTGACGTAGACCGCAACGTCGCCCACAAAGTTCTTGAGAAATGCCTGCACAATTCTGCCCAGTCCCAAAGCAACCAATGCCAGCAAGACATGTAAGTTAAACAGGGGATGAAAATATTGCGCGATGGTGACTTGCTGCCATCTTCCAAGGGCCAGGCCTGCCAAGGTCAACAGCACTGGCGCGACCAGCGTCCGCGCCAACAATTTCAGTATGGCCGGCGACCCTTGCTGCCGGAACCAGGCGAGCAAAGCGGACACGCCCTGCTTCAGTGTCACCCAATACAAGATGGCTGCGACAGCAAACAGCAAGGTCATGCCGGCGCGCACCCAGGGGTGGTTGCCATTCCATTCCTTCGCGATTTCTTTGAAGGTTCCCTGGACATCGCCCAGGTTGGAAAGCCAGGCGAGAAGAGAGACCAAGGCCAGCAATATCGGGATGTAGATCCAGGCTATGCGCCGGAGTTCGCGGCCGAGTATCTCCGGCTTGGTGAGGCCCTCGTCCGACTCATCCTCCATGATGGCGACGTTTTGGCTGAGCAGTTTGATCGGTGTTAGCGTAGTTTTGATGAGCCACGAAATCGTTGCCTTGTAGCTGATCTTGTCCTCGGTTTGCGGAGCCCAGTAATACTCATAAATATCAATCTCGGCTTCTCCCGACCTTGAGTCCGGATCATCCGGTATTGGCGGTCCATGCCTTTGGGTTTGAAGCCGGATCATGGCTTCCGTCCAGTCATTATGATCGATCTTATGGGCGCTCAAGGTGAGGTCATCAATTCCGCCCTCGTGCTTCAGGTAGCGGGTCAAATTGCGGGCGAATTGATCCAGAGTCTCATAGGGATTTTGTTCACCGATGCCATGGATCACCAGCATCGCTGTCCGGCTATGAGATAAAGTCGCCACTTCTAATTCCGGCCCTTCCGCAGCAGCAGTTTTTTCTAATTCCGCGATCTCACGTGCGGATACCCCCATGTCGCGCAGCCGGTAGCGCAACCTTTTAAGAAAGAACTCGTGTTCCCTCTCTGCTTCCCGATCTTCCGGTCGCTGAGCGAATTGCTTTCGCAGGGCTGAGCCGTAAGAGGCGCGAACTGATGCGAGATCTTTTTCTGTGGTATGCGAAGACTCGGGCATAGCCAGGACTCCTTTCAAATTCTGCGGCGAACCACGAGTCCTGAATGCCGGCTTATGGAAGCTACTACGAGGCGCACTCCCGGAGGTGCCCGCGTTCCCGCAGTTCCCCCTCGGGCGTTGTACTCTATGCTAGCGGGGCTCCAACGTCAAGAAAATTGTAAGAAACCCTGGGAAGGATTTTGGGCAGAGATCCTCTAGGCGAGCCATACGCACGTAAGCACGCTTTCAGATTCGTATAATTCGCCGATGCTTTTGACAATCACAACCACGCATCAACCGGCCACGGACTTGGGCTACTTGCTTCACAAGAACCCTGCAAAGTTGCACTCATTCGAGCTCTCGTTCGGAAAAGCACATGTTTTCTATCCGAGGCGGCCACGGAAAGATGCACCCGCAAGCTGGAGGACTTCCCGGTGCGGAAAATGGTGCATGGTCTTGCCGTCGACACAGCCACCCACCGAGTGTATGCACCCGAACAGCAGGAGGACGGCAAACCGGTTGCGCGGATGATTGTTCATGAAGCTATTGACTCATCGCAGAAGCGTTGAATGGAGACTTGGAATGCGGATATTCATGATTCTCGTCGCGTCTGCCGCGCTGGCTTGGGGGCAGGCAGCTCAACCGCTGCGGCTGGAAAAAACCATTGAACTGCCCGATGTGCAGGGACGAATTGATCACATGTCGATTGACATAAAAGGTGAGCGACTTTTCCTCGCGGCACTAGGTAACGACACGCTGGAGGTCATCGATCTTAAGGCAGGAAAACGAGCAAAGACAATTGGTCAGCTGCAGGAGCCGCAAGGCATCCTCTATGTGGCTGAGACGAACCGGCTATACGTTGCCAACGGTAAAGATGGTAGTGTTCGAATATTCGATGCGAGTTCGTATGCGTCGCTGAAGACTTTGGACTATGGCGATGACGCGGATAATCTGCGTTACGATTCTGCCCGTAAGCGAATCTATGTAGGCTATGGCGGCGGCGCACTTGGGGAAATTGACAGCGAGGGCAACAAGGTCGCTGATATTAAACTTGACGCCCATCCAGAATCGTTCCGGCTTGAGGAAGACAGTCCGCGGATTTACGTAAACCTTCCCAAGTCGCGAAAAGTCGCCGTTGTCGATCGGGATAAGCACACGGTCATAGCGACCTGGGGGACCGCAATGGCATTTGCCAACTATCCGATGTCACTGGATGAAAGCGACCATCGGCTGTTTGTAGTAACCCGGCTTCCAGCCCGGCTGCTCGTATTCGACACCCATACAGGAAAGGTCATTCAGAAGCTCCCGGTGGTAGGCGACTGCGATGATGTGTTCTACGACAAAACTCGAAAGCGAATCTATGCCAGTGGTGGCGACGGCGCAATCTCGGTCTTTGAACAAAAGGATGCCGATCACTACGTAGCATCGGCACGAATCGCCACGGTGAAGGGTGCACGAACCAGCTTTTTTTCTCCAGAACTTGATCGCTTGTTCTTGGCTGTGCGTCGCGAGGGTTCGCAATCGGCTGCAGTCCAGGTCTTTGCTCCGCAATGATTTTTTCAGTCGTCGAAATGGAAAGATTGGCAGGTCTAGTTGCAAGTGAGCGTTTGTGAACGGGATACACAAAGAGGCGCAACCGAGAGTTTTCATTACGGGCGGTAGATCTCCCGACCATGAACAAGGATCTGCTCCTTATCAACACGGTGGCGTTCCTTCGCTCCGTCAGCATCGGCCTGACCGGTGTAGTGGTCGGCATTTATCTCTTCCGTAATGGCTTCTCATCTTTAGGTATTGGACTGGTCATCGGAGCTGGACTGGCCGGCGCAGCAGTGGCCACCGTCGTTGTCACCTTGCAAGCAGATCACCTGGGACGAAGACCCACTCTCTTCTTCCTTTCTCTGCTTAGCTCCATCGCAGGTATCTCCATGGCGACTACTCCTAGCCTTCCCCTTCTCCTGGTGCTGGCCTTCGTCGGAATGCTCAATGGCATGGGAACCGACAGGTCCGCAGCCTTCGCTCTGGAACAAGCAATTATTCCAGGGCTTGTTCCTGATACGAGAAGGACCTGGACACTGGCTTGGTACAACGTTGTCCTTGATACGGGCGGAGCCGTCGGTGCCCTCGCCGCAGGACTTCCTCTACTTCTGGAGAGATGGTCCGGCTTGTCGCTTCCCAGAGCCTATCAGGCGGTGTTCCTGGGTTATGCGGCAATTAACGTACTTACGGGTTTGCTCTACCTCCTCCTCTCCCGGACGGTGGAGCTCGCAAAAGTTCCGAATGCGGGTTTGCAACAGACAAGAGTCTCTCCGGGGACGAGAAGCGTTATCACCAAGCTTGCCGGTTTGTTTTCGCTTGATGCGTTGGGTGGCGGCCTTCTCACCGATGCCCTCCTTGCCTACTGGTTCTTCCGCCGTTTCGGAGTGTCCGAAGAAAGTCTGGGCATTCTGTTCTTTGTCGTGCGGCTACTGAACGCGCTCTCTCACTTGGGAGCGGCATGGCTCGCGCGTCGCATCGGGCTTGTCAATACGATGGTCTTCACTCATCTTCCCTCCAGCCTGTTCCTGCTTGCTGTGCCGTTTGCGCCGTCTTTCAAAGTGGCGGTGGCGCTGCTCCTCTGCCGCGAGGCACTGGTCGAGATGGACGTCCCGACACGCCAGTCCTACGTTGCCTCCGTTGTCCAACCGAATGAGAGAACTTTTGCCAGCGGAGTTACCAATCTGGTGCGCAACGTATTTTGGGCTTTTGGATCATCCCTCGCGGGCTTCCTCATGCAGAGTGTCGCTTTCTCGGCGCCCCTGGTATTGGGTAGCGGACTCAAGATCAGCTACGACATGATCTTGTATCGCGCGTTCCGAAAACTCCGCCCTCCTGAAGAACAAGGACAACCGCATGCCTGGGAAAGACGATCCGCTTGGAGTTTTCCGCGCTCAGATCAAGCGGCGCTCCTTTTGGCTGGTCTGCGCACTTTTAATTGCGACAACTCCTATCCTCCTCAGAGCAGGTGACGCACCGACTGTTCAAGCGGTAACCTCTCCGGTTTCAATAATGCTCGATGGGCATCTGAACGAGCCAGTGTGGCAAGATGCGCCAGTGCTCAGGCTCGCGCAACAATCGCCGAAACCCGGAGAGCCGACGCCGTACGAAACTGAAGTGCGGGTTGTCATCACCCGCGACCACATCTATTTTGGGTTTGTGTGCAAAGATCCCAACCCTCGCCGGATCGCTGTCCACACGATGCAACGCGATCAAAATAGTGAAGACGCGAAAGGAGACGACACGGTCAGTATTGTCATCGACCCGTATGGAGACCATCGCACCGGATACTTCTTCCGGATCAATGCAGCCGGCGCTCGCACGGACGGCCTTGTATCGGACCCCGAGAGCGCTTCCCTCGACTGGGACGGCATCTGGGATGCTCGCACCGCCAGAACGGCAGACGGTTGGTCAGCAGAGATGGTCATTCCCTCGCGAACGTTGAGTTTCGCCCGCCGCGTTGACCAGTGGGGACTGAACATCGAGCGGTTTGTTCCCAGAAACCGGCTCACGTTACGCTGGTCTTCACCCACGCTCGATTCCTTTCTATACGACCTGAGCCGCGCCGGAAGACTCAGCGGCATGAGCAAACTGGAGCAAGGAAAAGGAGTGGAATTCAGTCCCTATGCAACCGGAAAAACTCGACAATTTTTCCCCGGTGGCGACCGGTCGTCGCAGGGCTCTATCGGGGGTGATCTCACGTGGAAGATTACGCCACAGCTCGTCACCGTGTTCACCGCAAACACAGACTTTGCCGAAACCGAAGTCGATACACGGCAAATCAATCTCACACGGTTTCCGCTGTTTTTTCCCGAGAAGCGGGCTTTTTTCCTTGAAGGAGCAAACCAATACACCTTCGGCCTCGGCATTCAGAATCAGGATTCTCCGCAGTTCATCCCCTTCTTCAGCCGACGGATTGGACTGCTAGGAGGCGAGCAAATTCCGATCGACGCAGGTGTAAAGCTCAACGGCCGGATCGGCAAATGGAACCTGGCACTGCTCGATGTGCAAACCCGCGAAACCGCCGTTTCGCCTGAGACAGCACAGGAACTTGCGTTGCCTTCGACCCTGGTGCCGGGCACGAATCTCCTCGCGGGCCGCGTTTCCTACGACTTCAATGAAAATCTGCGCGTTGGCACCATCTTCACGAACGGCGACCCGGAGGGACTGCGCCAGAATACGCTTGCGGGCATCGACGCGGTTTGGCGCACATCGAAGTTTCGTGGCAACAAGAACTTCTTGGTGGGTGCATGGACCGCAACCACACAGGGCGATGTCGGTCCTGGCAGCAAAATCGGTTGGGGGTTTAAGATCGACTATCCCAATGACCTCTGGGATTGCAGCACGAGCGTAAACCAATACGGCGACGCCTTTGACCCACTCCTCGGTTTCCTGGCTCGCCCTGGCGTCCGCCGCACAGCGGTAGGTTGCAACTACCAGCCGCGCCCTTCGAAAGACAGCCCTTTCCGCTGGATTCGTCAGGAGTTCTTCGAGAACCAGTACCTGCGTTACACCGATCCCCAACGCATTGTTGAATCATGGGAATATTTCATGGCGCCGATCAATGTGCGGTTTGAGTCCGGCGACCGCTTCGAGTTCAATTGGAATCCCCAAGGGGAAACGCTGTTGGCGCCATTCGCGATCGCCCCTAGCGTGGTGATCCCGCCAGGCTCCTACGATTTCACTCGCTGGCGAGTGGAGGCGCAGACCAGTGCCCACCGACCTTTACAGTTCGGCACGACAACCTGGTTTGGGACTTTCTTCAACGGTCATCTGACGCAATGGCAAGATTATGTGAAGTGGACCTCACCGAAGGGCAAAGTCCAGCTTGATTTCGAAGTCGAGAACGACTTCGGGCACCTGCCCCAGGGCAACTTTGTGCAGCGCTTATGGTCGGTACAGAGTACCTACGCCTGGAGCCCGAATCTCGTGCTGTCGAGTTTCATCCAATACGACACCGAATCGCAAAACGTGGGGACTAATACACGCCTACGCTGGACCATCAAGCCGGGAAATGATTTGTTTATCGTGTGGAATCGAGGTTGGCAGCGGTTGGTGCTGAGCCCACAGGAAACGAGTATCGTGCCGCAGAGCGACCTTATTGCCGTAAAGCTGCGCTGGACATTTAGAAAGTGAGCCTCGGTTATCCCAGCGTTTCGGAATTCTGTTTACGTTAGGGAATTGCTTTGATCAACGATTTCAGAGCCGGATTGGTAGGCCCGAATGGACTCGAACCATCGACCTCTTCCGTGTCAAGGAAGCGCTCTAACCAACTGAGCTACGGGCCTTCATCGGGCTCCCAGTGGGACCTAACGAGTTTACCACGCACCGTCACACTCCGAATTGCTCGCCCACCGCCGCCCGCGCTATGATGTCCCCCGCCCCAGGAGGCCCCATGCACCGCCTATTCGCCGCCGTCCTTATACTCTGCGCAATTCCCGCTTTCGCCGCCAAACAGTATTCCTACTTCCGCGTCGGCAACCAAGATGACGTCACCACCTCCACCACCCCCGGCACCGTGCTCATGGGCGGGGGCACCGACGTCGACGCCGCCTTCCAATGGATGTGCGCCCGCAGCGGCAACGGCGACTTCCTCGTCATCCGCGCCACCGGCACCGACGCCTACAATCCCTACATCCAGCAGCTCTGTCCCAACGAGAACTCCGTCGCCACCCTGATCATTCCCAACCGCGACATGGCCAGCGACCCATTCGTCATCTCCACCATCCAGAACGCCGAAGCCCTTTGGATCGCCGGCGGCGACCAATCCAACTACATCAATTTCTGGAAAGGAACTCCGGTCGAAACCGAACTCAACGCGCTCATCGCCCGCGGCGTTCCCATCGGAGGCACCAGCGCCGGCATGAACGTGCTCACCCAATTCGTCTACTCCGCGCTCGCCAGCCAGGGAGTCACTTCCAGCCAGGCCCTCGCCGACCCCTTCACCCGCTACATCACCCTCGACCGCGACTTCGTCACCCTCGCCAACCTGCAAGGCATCATCGGCGATCCCCACTTCGTCACCCGCGACCGCATGGGCCGCGATCTCGCCTTCCTGTGCCGCATTTATCTCAACGGATGGTCTAATACTCCCCGCGACATCGCCATCGACGAAAGAACCGCCCTCCTCATCGACTCCACCGCCAACGCCACGTTGGTAGGATCAAGCACCGCCTACTTCATGCAAGCCCCCGGCGCTCCCCAGGTCTGCCAAGCTAAGACGCCACTTACTTATCAAAACATTAGCGTCTATCGCATCAACTCCAGCGGTTCATTCAACCTTGCCCACTGGACCGGCAAAGGCGGGATATTTTACTCCGTCTCAGCAAATGCAGGCGTGCTCAGTTCAACCCAGGCGGGAGGACTGATTTACTAGACCAATTTCACGGTCACAGAGGCCTGCGAAATCGAAATCGTCTTGCGATGTTTTTATCGCGACCCCGATTTTCCACAGAAAAATTTCCCCAACCTCTTGACATACCTCCGAAATCTACTTACCTTTCCGCCACACGTCCTGAGGGGGAACGTGCCGGAGGTGCTTTGTGCGCCTTGTGGCTGTTCTTTCTCTGTTGGCGATTCTCGCCTGCCCATCACCCGCCCAAACAGTATCCACTACACGGCAGTAACCGTCTCGGGGACGGGCACTCCTGCTAGCCCTCTTTCGTTTGCTTATTCTAAGCCGACTGACTCCTCTTCTACAGTCGCGGTAGTCGCCCACTATACAAACAAAACCGTACAGACTAGCTTCAACTGCTCTGGAATCTCAGAATACGGCCCGACGACAGTTGCCCTCATTACGGATATCACTCTGCCGAACGCATCGAAATACACATTCCAGTATGAACTAACTCCAGGCACAACAAACGGAAACGTCACGGGCCGTCTTAAGTCGATCACACTGCCCTCGGGCGGCACCGTAACGTATACGTATACGGGAGGAAACAACGGAATTATTTGCGCCGACGGCAGCGCAGCCGGTCTTACCCGCGTTCTGTCACCTGGCGGTACATGGTCCTATACACGCTCGGGCAGCGGGAACTCCTGGACTACTACCATTAACGATCCTTCTTCACCGGTAAATCAGACCGTGATTAACTTTGCCAAGGACAGCAGCTCGACGGCTACGACCAATTTTTATGAGACACAACGGAAAGTTTACCAGGGAAGTGCCACCGGAACACTGTTGCGGACGACCATCACTTGCTATAACGGAAACAATGTCACTACCCCGCTAAATTGTCCCACAACTTCGGTTTCGAGCCAGATTACGCGGAGAACAAAATTTACCTATCTCCCGGACTCGAATGGCAAAATGGCCAAGACCGACATAACGTATAACGTTTCTGGCCTCGTCACCGAGCAAGATGAGTACGACTTTCCGTCAAGTACAGTCCCTGTTCGCAAGACCACAATCACTTATGCTTCTCTGGGCAATAACATCGTGGATCGACCAGCCAGCACAGTCATCAAAGATGGGAACAACGCGGTAAAGGCATCTACGACCTACAGCTACGATCAGACTTCCGTGACCGCAACTTCTGGCACGCCTCAACATATCGCAATTACCGGGTCGCGCGGCAACCTAACTACTCTCGCAACCAAGGCAAACAGTACCAGCACGCTATATCGGAAACTTACCTATTACGATACGGGGACATTAAAGACCTCAACTGAGCCCAGCCTTTCCAGCTCGATAGATGGAGCGACAACGACCTATACCTACGGCCCGAATATATCCTGCGGCAATTCGTTTGTCACTTCACTTTCTGCACCTCTTAGCCTCTCGCACTCGATGCAATGGAACTGTAATGGCGGTGTGATGACATCTGTCACAGATGAGAATCAAAAGATCACAAACTTCGGGTATGGTGATCCCAACTTCTGGCGGCAGACCTCCACCTCATATCCTGACGGCGGACAGACCGCCACTACGTATAATACGGCGACCACTACGCCTTGGAACATCACATCCAGCGCCAAGATTGATGCGACAAGGAACGCTACAAGTAAAGCCGTGCTTGATGGCTTCGGTAGAATTACCCAGAAGCAAGTCACATCCGATCCCAACGGAATTGCCTACATTGATACAACCTATGATAAGGTGGGCCGAATCGCCTCGATCTCAAATCCCTACTACACGACCACGGACGCGACCTACGGAATCACCTCAATTCAGTACGATGCTCTTAACCGCATAACCACAATAACGAAACCCGGAGCTGCGACGGTTTTGATCGATTACACGAAAGCCGGTGCCCGAATACAGGACGAGGGCAATGGCACCAATCGAGTAACAACGATCTATCAGAATGATGGGCTCGGCCAGTTGGCCTCTATCTGTGAAGTGTCCAGCGCTGTTCAATTTGGCATCAGCCCTACGCCTGCAGCGTGCGGCCTCGATATCAGTGCGAACGGCTTTCTTACTTCTTACCAGTACGATACGCTCAGCAATTTGGTTGGCGTCACTCAGGGAGGGCTTAACACAAGAACTTACAGCTACGATGTGCTCTCTCGCATGATAAGTGAAACAAATCCAGAGTCAGGTGCCGTATCTTATACATATGATTTGGGAACCGCGGCGGACCTCTACCAGCGTACCGCACCCAAACCGAGCCAAACCGGAACCGCAACGGTTACAACTACGTACTCATATGATGCCGTGCATCGCCTCACCGGAAAGAGCTACAACGATGGCTCGACCCCGTCTGTGGCATACTTCTACGACCAGACCACAAATTGGGGTTTCACTCTGCAGAACACCAAGGGACGGCTAACGCTCCAAAGCGTGGGCACCGGCTTCGCTCAGGCAATTTTCAGTTATGATGAGATGGGACGCATTGTTAACAAGTGGATATGCACGCCCATAAACTGTCATACCAGCGCGTTTGCTTTGACCTTTGATAACGACCTCTTGGGGAACTTGGCCTCCTTAAATAACGGAACCGAGGGAAAGACATACACCTACACCTACGACACAGCATCGCGCTTGACGCAGATGCAGAGCACGTATGTTGACGCAAATCACCCCGGCACGCTGTTGACGGTGAACACATACAACGCTCTCGGTCAGGTGAAGCAGGCCACCCTCGGGAATGGTATCGTGCGCAATCTCCAATATGACAATCGTGGGCGGGTGACCTCGCTCACCGACGGTTCTATTTATAGCTTCACCCTCGGATACACGTCGAATAGTAATGTTTTGACAGGTAATGACCTCCTGAACGGACCCTGGTCCTATACCTACGACGATTTCAACCGGGTAGCATCTTCGAACAAGGGCAGCGGACAGCAGACGTTCAGCTACAAGTATGATCGTTTCGGAAACCGCTGGCAGCAGAACGCGCCACAGGGCGGACCTGCGCCCCAATACGTATTTGACGCCAATAACCACATTACCAGCAGTGGCGTGATCTACGATGCTGCTGGTAACATCACCAACGACGGCTTGGGAAATACGTATAGCTACGACGCCGAGAACCGTGTCACAACCGTAGCCGGTACGAACTCGGCCAGCTATGTCTACGACGCGAATGGCTGGCGCGTGGAGCAGATCGTCAATGGAACTACGAAAGATTTCATTTTCGACCGGGCCGGACGAGTAATCACACAGATGAGCCCCACCTGGGCGCGGAGCGAGTTGTACGCTGGCGGTTTGCACGTGGCAACATATGCGAATGATGCCACATACTTCGACCACACGGATTGGCTCGGAACCAAGCGGGCGCTGAGCAACATCTCGGGGAGCCGGGTGGAAACCTGTACCAGCCTGCCCTTCGGAGATGCCCAAGCTTGCACCGGCACGGATTGGAGCCCTCTGCATTTCACCGGCCAGGACTTCGACTCCGAAAGCAATCTGTCCCATTTCATGTTCCGAAAGCTTTCGACAACCCAGAGCCGCTGGCTTACGCCTGATCCCGCTGGGATGGCGGCAGGGAACCCCGGAAACCCACAGACCTGGAACAGATATGCCTACGTCGTCAACACTCCCCTAAGCAAGATCGACTTTTTGGGACTCAAGATGATAGGGCCGGGGTTGTATCTCTCGGGCGGGGGGTCGGGCAGTGTGTGCACCATGGACGGTGTTGACACCGCTTGCAGTCTCGTGGATAGGGTACTTCAGATGGGCGGCGCGGTTCGGTGTCCAAATAACAACTGCAGCCCGATTGCGATCAACGGTGTGCAAGCGTATTTTGTTGCATATTTGACGGGGAGTACATACGTGCCATATGCCGGGCCAGGATCGATCTTCGGTACTAACGACCAAGCGAGTATCGCAGGAGCAATGTACGCGGAAAACCAGTCGCTCCTAAACAATGGCAATGAGCAGTGTGGGGTGACGTACGGCGTAGGTGACAAGTACACATTCTCGGCTTCAGTACAAGGAACCGCCACTGACTGCACGCCTACTAACGCAATGACGAGCGATTACCAACAGATAGCAGGAGCCTACCACAGTCACGGGGAATTTGATCCCACTAACCGGATGTCCGAGATCAGCGATTTTCCAGCAGGCCATAACAGTGATCAGGGGTGGTCAAACTTCTGGGGTCTGCCTTTTTCGCTCGCAACACCGGGTTGGAATCTTATTGTCTATTACCCGACACCTGGATGCCAAAAATTTTTCCTTGGTGGACCTGCGGGGACCGGAACAACCATTCCAATATGCCCCTAGCTAGATAGGAGAGTTTTCATGGGACGCATGCTGACGGTTGCGTTGATGATCGGGATGTTGCACTTTGCACTGAGCGCGTATCCGCAAGAAACACAGTCACGGTCGGATAATCGCCGCTTTCATAGGATAAGTCTGATCAGAGTTATCGCTAACCCTATCGCCTATGATGGCGAACATATAAGAGTAGTTGGGTATCTAGCCGGCGCCGGGCCTGATGATGCCCCTGGCGTATTCGTGTCCGAAAGCGATGGGCGTAATGGCATTCTTTCGAATGCAGTTAACCTCACGGTGAGCGATAGCACAATTCGAGGCATGTTCGGAAAGTATGTGATCGTCTCGGGCCTGTACCATGCGCCAGTCCCACAGGGAGATTTTAACGGTTACATCGATCACATTCTTGAGGTTAAGATCCTGAACACGGGAAATACCTCGAAGTAGCTAATCGCTCCATGGAGTGCCGCAAATATCTGCGGGTGCCCCCGCAACAGCGGTCTGGTGGATGCAATTCTATGCCCAAGAAACGCTGCTGAATCCCGCCAACCCTTCGGCTGCTGGTCGGGCAACGCAATTTAGCAATCTCATCGCAAATTGGCCTCACTAGCATGAATATAGAAAACAAGACCTTTGAATTCCTTCTTACGAACGTTACGAAGAAACGTATGACGATAGCCCTCGAACCCTGGGGAGAAACTCGTCAGATCGAAGTTGGTGCGTCAGTGCGAGTGAATGTCGAGAGCCCTTCTACCGACCCCTCTCAGACCCTGGAGCTGAAAGTCGACGACAAGGGGCGGGTTGGCCCACCTTTGCCCCTTTGAGTTTTTTGCTGGCAGCATAAACACTGAGGCTGCCCCATCCCTTCGCGGTTTGAGGCTGTTACGAAACTCAAATTTGAGCGTTGAAAACCACAACATGTTGTGATTGCCAAAACAACGGATCACAATATGTGACAAAATTTTCGAGTTTCGTAACAGCCTCGGTTTTCGAAGGGTGGGGACCTCTGCTCTCGACTCAAGCCACACGTATCTTCATCTCTCCTCTTGGTCGTTGCTCATTCACCAACACCGAACCGCGCTCACCGTACGCATAGTGACGAAAACTACTCCAGCGCCACTGCCCGGGTTCGAGCACCAGTCCTCGCTTCACCGGATTGTGGTGCATGTACAGCAGTTTCTGCGTCCGCTTCCGCTCGCTCCACACCACAAAGTCATAAAACCGACGCTGCCACACGTGTGCTTTGTCGGTATCTATGCTCCACAAACCGCACTGTCGAGGATCGCTCCGCCTCCGCAACCGACGCCGCAGCCGGCGCGCAAAGCCTTGCTTCACAGCTTGCATTACTACCGAAGGATTGCCCCGTTCAGGTTCTCCAATCAGCAGATGAATGTGCTCCGGCATCACTACGTAGCCGATCACCACGAAACCATGGCGCCGCCGCACCTGCTCCAGCACACGCAGAAACAGTTCGCGGCTCCCCGGATTCCCGAGCCAGGGCAGCCGCTGGTAGCAACTCGTCGTGATAAAGTGCGCGTAGCCAGACCCGTAGTATCGGTGAAGCCTTCGCGGCATGGCCCATGCTAGGCGCACACGCCTGCGGATGAATGTGACGCATGAACATCGCGGTCCAGGATCCGTCTGTGTGGGGATTGAAAATGGAGACTCGTGTCAGGCTATGACTTCCAGCCATAGCGAAAGCGTCCAGAAACTGATGTGGCGCCCATGGAGGCGCAACTGCGCACCCCAGGAACCGCCTTTTAGCGCGCCATCCGTGCATAGAACGGTCGCACTACAGGGAAGCGTGACCCAACAGCCCAAAGCCCCAAAGGCCCGCGCAGAATTCCATTGACTTCGCTCCTCCATTTGGCCCATAAGAGAAGAAGGTAAGTTGATCCTGGGTTCTAAGAAGTTACTGCAGTGGTAGTCGCCCTATCCCCGCCTCTTTCCTCGCCGCAAGCCCATGCCGTATCCAGAGCTAACCCCTTGCGGCTCATGATTTTGTCTGTAAGTACCTTTCCTTCCAAGATTTTACGTTTCGTCGCCGAGCTCCAGGCTAATGAACTCAAAGATTTAGCAGCCCACCATACGGGCGCACCCCTCCAAATACCGCAAAATGCGCCACTAACTCCTACTCTCTCTAGATTTTGCCAGCAACTCCTTTGGATCCAAAGATTTTGCTCGTGTTCTCCCGCCATCCCCATGATTCCAAAAGATCAGGGGATTGGGGGTATACACCTATTGTCCATTCCCGGACACCCTGAGGCACATCATCTCTCGGCCCACGGCAGAAGCGACACGCAATCCTTATATTGCGAAATATTGCGAAACTAGGGAACTTGCGAAACTAGGGAACGGTGCAGTAAGATTGTCTTACCCATGCAGACCAAAATTTCTACTAAAGGACAGGTCGTTCTTCCCGGACCGCTTCGTCGTCAACTCGATCTTCGGGCGGGCGATCCGCTGGACGTTGAAATCGAAGCTGGGCGAATTGTGCTCACACCTCGAAGCAGACCTCGGTATCAGATCAAACTACTCACCGATCCTGCTACGGGACTGCCGGCACTGAGTGCAGGCCCGGATGCACCAACTTTGAGCAGCAAGGAAGTGGAAGAAATTTTGGCAAACTTCCCATGATGTATTTACTTGATGTGAATGCCCTGGTAGCTCTCGGGTTCATCAATCACGAATTTCATGATCGCCTCGCCTCCTGGGTGCAATCTCACGATTCACCCAGGCTGGCGAGTTGCTCGATCACAGAGTTGGGATTTGTGCGTGTGCTGGCGCAAGCTCCAAGCTACGGATTCAGCGTCACTCAAGCGCGCACATTGCTGCTGCACCTTAAGGAAACGCGCGTCTCTCCTCTGGCGTTCATCCCGGACGCACACGACGTTTCTCATCTTCCAACCTGGGTCCGGGCGCCTAAGCAAATTACTGACGGCCACCTGACCAAACTGGCCAGCGCGAATAGCGCGATGCTGGCAACTCTCGATGAAAATATTCCAGGCTCTTACTTCATTCCAAAATAGCGAGTCGAGAACTGGGACGCGATCCGCGAGATCAGTCCTTAGCCAAAAAATCAATCTTCCGCTTTCACCAGTGGCATTTCCACCAGATGCTCGCTCAAAAACCAGAGATGCATTTCGTTCGTGCGCAGAACATCACTCACGATCATGTCGTTGGTGCCGTCGTCACCCAACTCAGACGCGCGGCTGGCAAGGGAGCGGCACTGCCGGATGATGATCTGGTGCGCATCAATCAGCCGCGAGAGTTGCACAGGGACCTCTTCCCTGCCCTTTGGCGGCCGCTCGATCTGTGTGGTCTCTGCCACGTCGTGGGCCATGGCGATGCTCACGCCACCGAGAATCTGCACGCGCTCGGGAGGCTGGCCCACCTTTGCCCTCTCAGTTTTTTCCTGGCAGCCAAACTTGCTGAGGCTGCCCCTCGATAAGAGCGAAGGCGTTGTCAAGGACAAAGATCTCCTCTGCAGTGCCGAGCACCGCGTTTTCGCCAGGAGGTTGAGGACCAAGACTCTGGAAATCTCACGTTGAATCACATCTCGGTGGAAGATCGTTTCCACCAACCATCGATTCGGCCCCGTACGGCAACCA